>JBBQRV010000083.1:0-14042 GCA_038214475.1 Propionibacteriales bacterium
GAACAGCAGCGAACCCTCGCGCATCATGTCGTAGAGGCGGAGCACGCCGGTGGTGGTCTCCTCGGTGACGCCCATGATCTCGTTGGCGACCTTGGAGTAGCGGTCCTTGCTCTCGCCCAGCGAGGCGTTGAGGACCTCGAAGACGATCTTCTGCTCGTGGCTGTGGGCGGTGGCAGGGTCAGGAGCCACCCCGGTCTTCTCGGCCTCCACGCCCAGGTGCACCAGCATGGTGGCGTCGCCGCCGTCGTCGAGGATCATGTTGGCGAAGGTGTCACCGGGCCAGTTCAGGATCTGCTGGGTGCACCACCAGTACTCCTCGAGGGACTCGCCCTTCCAGGCGAAGACGGGAACACCCTGGGGGTTCTCCGCGGTGCCCTCGGGACCGACGACGACCGCAGCCGCGGCGTGGTCCTGGGTGGAGAAGATGTTGCAGGAGGCCCAGCGGACCTCGGCGCCGAGCGCCACCAACGTCTCGATGAGCACAGCGGTCTGGATCGTCATGTGCAGCGACCCGGCGATGCGGGCTCCCGTCAGCGGCTTGCTGTCGCCGTAGCGCGCGCGCATCGCCATCAGGCCCGGCATCTCGTGCTCGGCGAGGGTGATCTCGGTGCGCCCGAAGTCGGCCTGGGAGAGGTCAGCGACCTTGAAATCCATGCGAAGTCCTAACGGGAGTACGGCGAACAGAACTCCCCCAGATTATCCCCGACACCCAGCAACCCGAGAATCGTCGCGCAGCCCCCGGAGACCGAACGTCGGACGGGTGCCGGGACCCCGTGCCGGGTCAGTGGCCCGGCGCCTCGGGCGGCTCGGTGCGCTCGGCGGGCTGGTAGTCGTCGCGGTAGATGTCCGGCTCGAGGTAGATCACCTGGGCGGTCGACGCCGAGGACCTGATCGCGCGCTCCGCGGCGTCGATGGTGTCGGCGACCGCAGCCGCCGAGCTGCCCGGGGCGACCGCGATCTTCGCCGCGACCAGGAGCTCCTCGGGACCGAGGTGCATCGTCTTCATGTGGATGATCCGGTCGACGCCCGGGGTGCCGGACAGTGCGCTCGAGATCGCGGCCCGCACGTCGCGTCCGGCCGACTCGCCGAGCAGCAGGCTCTTGGTCTCGATCGCCAGCACGACCGCCACACAGACGAGCAGCACCCCGATCAGGGCGGTGCCGGCGACGTCGAAGTACTGGTTGCCGGTGACCAGCATCAGCGTCACCCCGAGGAAGGCGAAGGCCAGGCCGAGGAGGGCTGCGAAGTCCTCGAGGAGGATGACCGGCAGCTCGGGCTGCTTGGCCCGCCGGATGAACTGCGCGAAGTTGGCCTCGCCCTTGATCTTGTCGGCCTCGCGGATCGCGGTGCGCAACGACAGCCCCTCCATCACGATCGCGGCGAGCAGCACCGCGAGGGGCACGAAGCGCTGCCAGCCGTCGCCGATCTCGGCGTGACCCGCGTGCACCTCGTGGTACTTGTGGTAGGCCTCGTAGAGCGCGAACAGGCCACCCACCGAGAACAGCACGATCGCCACGATGAACGAGTAGACGTAGCGCTCGCGGCCGTAGCCGAACGGGTGCTCCTCGGTCGCCTCCTTGCGCGACTGCTTGCCCCCCAGCAGCAGGAGGCCCTGGTTGCCGGAGTCGGCCACCGAGTGGATCGCCTCGGCCAGCATCGAGGAGTACCCCGTGAGGAAGAACGCGATGAACTTGGTGATCGCGATGCCGGTGTTGGCCAGCAGCGCCGCCACCACTGCCTTGGTGCCTCCGTCGGTTGCCATGGCCGGAAGGCTACCGAAGCCGCGGCCGACGCCCACCCCGCACCGCTCGTGGCCTCACGGGGCCGTCGTCAGTCGCTGACCAGCCCGATCTGCAGGTACGCCGCTGCGTAGGTCCCGCCCAGCAGCAGGGACGCGTAGCGGGCCACCTCGGAGCCCTCGCCCGCGGACACCGTCTCCACGCGGACGCCGCTGCGCTGGGCGGCTGCTACCAGCCGGCCACGCTGCTCGCGCACGGCCGGGTCCTCGGCGCCGTCGTCGAGCACGACCAGCACCGGACGGGCCTCGGCGACTCCGTCGGCGACCGGGTCGTCGAACACGTCACGGGGCCGGGTCGCCTCGATCACCGGCAGCAGGTGCTCCGCGTCGCCGGCGAGGGCACCGCGGCCGGTGGCGCGCCGGATCGACTCGGCCACGCGGCGGGCGGCGCGCGCGGCGAGCGCGGTGCCGCCCCAGACGATCGGGTTGGCATCGGCCAGCGCGATGGCCAGGATCTTGGCCGGGTTGACGGCCAGGTCGCGGAGCGGGGAACACGCGATCGCCACCTCGTCGAGGGCCTGGGCCACCTGGTCGGCGTCCGCCCGGGGGCCGAGGTCGACCCCGTCGAGGTACTCGAGGACCACCACCGCGGTGGCCAGCTGGTCGCGAGTGGTCACCGGCAGCACCGTGCTGTCGCGACCGGCGGCGTGCTCGGCCACCATCGAGTTCTCCGGGCAGGCCACGACCACGGTGCAGCCACGGCGTACCGCCTCGGCGAGCGCGGACGCCGCCGCGGTGTCCGAGCCGTCGGGCGCCAGCATCACGACCAGGTCGAGCGCCCCCGCCCAGCCCGGAAGCGCGGGGTTGGGCCAGGCCACGAACGGCACCGGGCAGGCCGGTTCGAGCACGGCGCGCAGCAGCCGCGAGTCCGGGCCCGCCGCGATCACCGCGCGGGGCCGGTTGCCCTGGGTGCGGGCGATGGCGTCGGCGATCGCCGGGGCGACCTCGCCCGCCTCCCGGCGCACCCGCGCGCCGGACTCGGCGAGCGAGCGCAGCAGCGGGTCGAAGCCAGCCAGGACGGCGTCGTCATCGAGCCGGGACTCGTCGAACCAGGCGGTCATGACGGGCGGCGGGCCTCGTCGACCAGGAGCACCGGGATGTCGTCTCGCACCGGGTAGGCCAGCCCGCAGCCGGTGCACACCAGCTCCTCGCCGACCGCCTCCAGCTTCGCGTGGCATTCCGGGCAGACGATGATCTCCATCAGCCGTGCGTCGATCTTCATGCGTCCCTCCTGATCACCGCGAGCACCTCGTCGCGGACGGTGGTCATGGTGGCCTCGTCGGCCCCCTCGGCGTTCAGCCGGAGCAGTGGTTCGGTGTTGCTGGCACGCACGTTGAACCACCAGTCGGCGGCGTCGACGCTGAGCCCGTCGAGGTGGTCGATGACGATGCCGTCGCGACCGGAGTACGTCGACTCCAGCTCACGCAGGATGCCCTCCTGGTCTGCCACCTCGGAGTTGATCTCGCCGCTGGCCGAGAAGCGCTCGTACTGCGCCAGCAGCGCCGAGAGCGGCTGGTCGGTCTCCGCGAGCGCCGCCAGCGTGTGCAGCGCCGCGAGCATGCCGGAGTCGGCACGCCAGAAGTCACGGAAGTAGAAGTGCCCGCTGTGCTCGCCGCCGAAGATGGCGTCGGTCTCGGCCATCGTCGCCTTGATGAAGGAGTGTCCGACCCGGGTCCGCACCGCCGTACCGCCGAGCTCGGCCACGATCTGCGGCACCGCACGACTGGTGATCAGGTTGTGGATGACCGTCGACCCGGGCACCCGCGCCAGCTCCCGGGCCGCGATCAGCGCGGTCAGCGTGGACGGGTTGACCGCACGCCCCGCCTCGTCGATGACGAAGCACCGGTCGGCGTCACCGTCGAAGGCCAGCCCGAGGTCCGCGCCCTCGGCCACCACGCGGGCCTGGAGGTCGACCAGGTTGGCCGGGTCGATCGGGTTCGCCTCGTGGTTCGGGAAGTTGCCGTCGAGCTCGAAGTACATCTCGACCAGCTCGACCCGGTCGGCGCCGAGCCGCTCGAAGACCGCCGGGGCGGTGAGCCCGGCCATCCCGTTGCCCGCGTCGACCACCACCTTCAGCGGCCGTCCCTCCACCGGGGCGAGGGTGAGCAGGTGGGCGGCGTACGCGGCCAGGGTGTCGTGCTGCTCGATGGTGCCGACAGCCGCCGGGGTCGGCACCGGGGCGCCGACGGCGTCGCGGATGTCGGCCAGGCCGGTGTCCATCCCGATCGGGCGGGCGTGGCTGCGGCACATCTTGATGCCGTTGTACTGCGCCGGGTTGTGGCTGGCGGTGAACATCGCGCCGACCTGTCCCAGGTGGCCGGAGGCGAAGTAGAGCTGGTCGGTCGAGGCCAGCCCGATCATGGTCACGTCGGCCCCGGCGTCGGCCGCGCCGTCGGCGAAGGCACCCGCGAGGTCGGGCGAGCTGGGGCGCATGTCGTGGCCCACGACGACCTGGTCGGCGCCGGTCACCGCCACGAAGGCGGCCCCCACCTGCCGGGCCAGGTCGGGGTCGACCTGGTCAGGGACGGTGCCCCGCACGTCGTACGCCTTGAAGATGGCGTGCAGGTTCGCGGGGTCGCTCGAGGGAGCCATGGCGGTGAGCCTATAGCGGGGCGGGCCGGGCCGGTCGGCCGGTCGGCGCCAGCCAGTCAGTCGGAGCTGAGCATCCGCAGGTGACCGCGGCGACCGGTCTCGCGGCCGGTCTCACCGGCGAGCCCGCGCGGCCCCGGCGGCGGCTCGACAGGAGCAGGCCGGGCGGCCTCGCGCACGGCGTCGGCCAGGGCGAGCAGGTCGTCGGAGGACGGGCCGGCCGCGGACGGGTCCGGGGCCAGGCGCAGCACCTCCCACCCGCGCGGGGCCGAGAGCCGCTCGCTGTGCGCGACGCACAGGTCGTAGGCGTGCGGCTCGGCGTAGGTGGCCAGGGGCCCGAGCACGGCCGTCTGGTCGGCGTACACATAGGTCAGCGTGTTGACCGCAGGACGGCCACACGCGGTACGCGAACAACGGCGGGCAGGACTCACCCGGCAGACGCTACCCCGGCCCCACCCGGGGCCGGATTAGGCTCGCGGCGTGGACATCCAGCCAGAGCCGCGGGCGACGCCCCGCCGTCGGGTGCGTGACCGGCGCGGCCGGGGCATGCGGGGGCCCGCGATCCTGCCCGCCCGGCTCGGCACGCCCGCCCGCCCGACACCGCGCGAGCAGTTCGACGACCTCGTGCTCGCCCTGGTCGAACAGCTCGAGGAACGCTGGGAACGCGAGCTCGGGCTCGTCGAGTACGCCGTGGAGGACGCCCCCCAGATCCCGGACGACTGGCTGCCCGACCGGGTCCCGCTCGCGTCGCTGGTGCGGGGCACCGGCTCCACGCCCAGCCGGATCGTGCTGTTCCGGCGCCCCATCGAGCACCGCTGCGAGGGACGTCGTGACCTCGAGGCGATGGTGCACACCGTGCTGGTGGAGCAGGTCGCCGCCCTTCTCGGGCTGCCGGCCGAGGACGTGGACCCGCGCTACGAGGCCGACTGAGGTTGGCTCGGCCCGGGCAGGTAGGCGCCGGGCCGGACCGACGGGACCAGGCCGTTGACGACCAACGCGGTCAGCGGGAGCGTGACGACCCCCCGGTCGGTGACCACTCGGACGGCACCCAGCAGGGAGGCCCGCTCGGTGCTCACGACGACCAGTGAGGTCGCGCGCGGCAGGTCGAGCGCCACGTCGGTGAGCCGCTTCGGGGCCAGCCGCTTCTCGACCAGCACGCCACCGTCGGCGTCGTACGCCGTCACGGTCGCGCTGCCCGAGGCGTTCGGCGCCGCCAGCACCAGCGTGGAGCGTCCGGCGGGGACGACCAGGGCTGCGGTGTCGATCGGTGCGGACGGTGCGGTGCGGGTGAGGTCACCGCCGGCGGACGAGCGCAGGCTGGACGTCACCGGGACCGAGGAGCTGACCTGCAGACCCACCTCCTCCTTGGCCCCGGCCTTGCGCAGGGCCGGGCCGACGTCGACCGACACCACCGACTCCGGGGGGACGGAGAGGTCCTCGAGGCCCAGGGCCGTGAAGGTGCTGCTGCTGCCGACGATCTTGAGCTGGACCCGGGCCTGGTCGGGCGACGGGTTGGCAACCACCAGGGAACGTCCACCGGCGCCGGTGGCCAGGCCGAGCAGCACGTTCTCGGTGGCCGGTGCGGACTGCGCAGGGAGCCAGTCGGTCGTGGTGCGGCGCGACGACACCCGGTCGAGCAGGGCTGCGCCCAGCCGTCCGCGGGCGACGTTGACGTGCACCGCGAGCTCGCGCCGGTTGGGGGCTGCCTCGGCGAGGTCGATGGTCGTCGCGGTCCCGCCCGGCACCGTGATGCCACGCAGCGCGGAGACGTCGAGCAGCCCGTCGTGCCCGTAGACCTCGATGTCGGCGATGGCCGGACCGGAGTCGGGGTTGACCAGCTGCAGCGACGAGGAGTGCACTGAGGAGGCGCCGACGCCGGTGAACCAGTAGTCGGGCTGTGGCGGCTGGCAGGCCACCGCTGCGGTGTCCCGCGCGTCGCTGCGGGTCGCCACCAGCCCGGGGGCCATGTCACCCCTGCCGTCGACGACCGTGGCCGGGTCACGGTCGGAGACGACCGTGGTGGCGTCCTGGGTGAGCGTGACCTTGCCGCGCTTCGCTCCCAGCCGGAGCACGACGTCACCGTCGGCACGAGCGCTGGCCACGCCCAGCGTGCCGGCCGGGGACTCGGGGCAGACCACCTGGAGGCTGGTGAGCCCGGTTTCGGTGGGCGGGCTCCCGCCCGGAGTGGGGGCCGACTCGTCGACGGCCAGGGCAGCGGCACCCAGGGTCAGCAGCGGCACCACCACGGCCAGCACCAGGGCGGTGCGCCCGGTCCGGGCCTCGGCGGGGGCGGCCATCCGCCGGCCACTGGAGGTCGGTTCCGGCGTCGATGTCATCGGGACTCCTTGCGCAGGAAGGAAGGACCTGCGAGGACCGCCACGGTGAGGACCGCCAGCCCCTGGAGGAGCAGCAGCACCCACCTGGTCCAGGCGGTCCGGCTCTCCACGGCGTCGGCGGCCGGGGCCGGGACGACGTGCCAGGCCCGGGTCTCGGGATTCTCGGCGCTCGCCTGCTCCAGGCCTGTGGTGGCGTCCAGTCCGGCCGACACCTGGCCGTCGGCGGGGGCCGGCAGCACGACGTACTCGACGCCGTGGGCGGCCAGGTCGGCCACCACTGCCGGTGTGGGCTCGGAGATCAGCGCGGTGATGTCGTCGGTCAGGGTCGGGTCGGGTGCCGTGAGCGCGAGCACCTCGTCCTCCCCCAACGTCACGCCGTCCCCGCGTTCGACGGTGTAGGTCAGCCCGACCGGGACCGAACCGGTGATCACCAGGATCCCGTGCTCGGGGCCGAGCTCGGCGTTCTGCGTCATGTAGGCCGGGATGCCGGTGTCCGCTGCCTCGTCGAGGGAGACCTGACCGCTGCCCAGTGCCCAGGTGAGGCCGGCCACCGGCACCGCGGCCGCCAGCGCCAGCGCGACCGGGCCGGCCAGGGCGACCACCCCGGCGGGCAGCCTCGGCCAGGCGCGCTCGCCCCCCGCGGGCTCGGAGGTCGCGATCGAGAGCCGCTGCAGACCGGCCGTGGCCGCGACCACCACGGCGGCCTGGACCACCAGGAGCGTGAAGCCTGCACCGGGGCGGACGTCGCCGCCCTGCAGGTGCAGGAGCACCCGGCTGAGCAGCATGGCGAGCAACGCGGCCAGCCCGGCAGCGCACCAGGCGACCAGGACCACCGTGCGCGACCGGCGCGGCACCAGCGACAGCACCGCGACGGCAAGCAGCACCAGGCCGATCCAGGTGGGCGCGCCCGCGCCCGCCAGCCGTCCGGAGATCAGGTCGAGGCCACCGGAGACCGGCCCGGGCAGCCGGCCGACGTCCGTGACCAGGGCCGAGACGTGCCCCTGGAGAAGCATCGGCAGGAACCAGGGCAGCAGCAGCACCGGCACGGCCAGCACCGGGGCCACCAGTGGCCCCCAGATGCTCCGGTCGGAGATCAGTCCCCGGGCCAGGACCACACCGAGGGCGAGGACCACGAGGGTGGCCAGGACGGCGTACGACCAGGCCACGGGGGTGGCGGCGACGATGAGGGAGAGCAGCAGCGCGGTCCGCCACGCCGCCCGCCAGCGGCGGTCGGCGTCGGGATCGGCGAAGCCCAGGGCAGCATGCGCCAGCCAAGGCAGCAGCGCCGCGCTGAGCACCACGCCGAACCGACCCTCTGCCCAGGCACCGCTCACCACCGGGGTCAGGCCGTAGGTGGTGGCACCCCAGGCGAGCAGCCACTTCGACGCACCGCGATGGTCGGCGAACCGGCCCAGCACCCGGAGGAACCGCCAGGCACCCCAGGTGGCGACGGGGACGGCGAGCAGGAAGAGCAGGGTCACCACCCCGCCCGGGTGACCGAGCAGGAGAGTGGCGGCGAGCGCGAACGGCAGCACGTACGCCGGCGCGGCCACCTGGCTGCCCTGGGCCAGCGGGTGCGTCGACTCGGCATGCAGGCGCCACCAGTCCGCCGCGCCGGCAGGGGTCGGTGAGAGTCCGGCCGCCGAGAGGGCGGCACTGCCGATCGCGTCGTGGGCCAGCCACAGCGACGCCAGCACGAACGCGGTGAGCACCAGGGCCACCGGGTTGGTCAGGAACCGCACGACCAGGCCCGAGTCCTCGTAGGCCTCCTCCTCGCTGCGCACCGGGGCGACCTCGCCGCGCTCGGCCAGCTTGGCGGCCCGGTGCCGCTCGGCCACGTCGGCCGCCTGGTTGGTGGCGGCCGCGGCCAGGTCGCTGACGAAGTCGAGACCGTGCCGGTAGGGCAGCCACCGCGGCGCCAGCAGCGCCCTGACCCGCTCGTCGTTCTGCGCGAGGGGCGAGCGGGCCCGGCGGGCCGCGAGCAGGGTCCCCGGGCGCAGGAACACCGACAGCACGGCCGCGAACTCGTCGATGGCCTCCCCGGGGGACCGGACGGCCAGGTAGCCCAGGGAGCGCAGCAGCGAGCCGAAGAACAACCGCACGAGCTGGAACGGCAGCAGCGCCCCCGCGCAGTTGACCAGCAGCGTGTAGAGGGCGGCGGTGCGCTCGGCCAGGTGGGTCCGGCTGCCGGTCAGCGACGTCTTGCGGATCCCGCGGTGCGCGGCCTCGGCGTGGAAGACCACGGCCTGCGGGACGATCAGCGTCTTGTGGCCGGACCGGGCCGCTCGCCATCCGAAGTCGATGTCGTTGCCGAAGATGGGCAGCCGGTCGTCGAAGCCGCCCAGCTCGTCGAGGACGCTGCGGCGTACGAGCATGCCGGCGGTGTTGACGGCCAGCACCTCACGCACGTCGTCGTGCTGCCCCTGGTCGTACTCGCCTCGCTCGAGTCCCGTCTCGCGGCGGCCGGTGCCCGAGATCGTCACGCCCAGCTCGAGCAGGCGGCGCAGCGAGGGCCACTCGCGGATCTTGGGGCCCAGGATGTTGGCGTCGGGGTCGGTGTCGGCCGCCGCCAGCAGGGTGGCCAGCGCATCCGGGGCGGGGTTCGCGTCGTCGTGGAGGATCCAGACCCAGTCGGTGGCCGGTGCCGCGTCGAGACCGCGGCGGACAGCCTGGGGGAAGGTGGTGGTCAGCTTCTCGGTGACGACGGCAGCGGCACCGAGCGCGCCGCCGAGCAGCCGGAGGCTGTCGTCCTTGCTACCGGTGTCCACGGCGACGACGTGCTCAGCCTCCCGCGTCTGGGCGGCGATCCCGTCCAGGACGGTGGGCAGCCAGCGTGCGCCGTCGTGGCTGACCAGCACCGTCAGGACGGTGCCGGCCCCTGCCTCCCCGGGCATCCGGGGCCTACGCTGCTCGTCCACGGCGGACCACCCTACGGGCTGGTCCGGGTGCCGACTAACCCGCGGTCAGACGGCGCGCTTCTTCAGCTTGCGACGCTCACGCTCGGACAGTCCGCCCCAGATACCGAACCGCTCGTCGTTGAACAACGCGTACTCGAGGCAGTCGTCGCGCACCTCGCAGGTGAGGCACACCTTCTTCGCCTCACGGGTGGAGCCACCCTTCTCGGGGAAAAACGCCTCCGGATCGGTCTGAGCGCACAGTGCGCGCTCCTGCCAACCCATCTCTTCGGCGTCTGCTTCGAGGAGAAACAGTTCTCTCACGGCCTTCGCCCTTTCGACCCTGTCATCAGGACAGCCCCCGCGGACCAGCCTTCAAACTTGAAAACAACACTGTGGGAATTACATGCCTGTCGTACGGCTGAAGTCAAGCCTAGATGTGCTATCGGTCATCCCGCGGGAAAATCGCGAAGTCCGATGCGGCAGGGTTGGCGCATGCAATCCGGACCGCGAAGGATCACCGTACTGTCCGGCGGGATGGGGGGCGCCAGGTTCCTGCAGGGCCTGCTGCGGGCGGTGGAGACCGGGCGGCTGCCCGGCGACACCGAGATCACGGTGGTCGCCAACACCGCCGACGACCTGTGGGTGCACGGCCTCAAGGTCTGCCCCGACCTCGACACCGTGATGTACACGCTGGGCGACGGCATCGACCCCGACCGCGGGTGGGGCCGGCGCGACGAGACGTGGAGCACCAAGGAGGAGCTGGCGGCGTACGGCGTGGAGCCGACCTGGTTCGGGCTGGGCGACCGCGACATCGCGACCCACCTGGTGCGCACCCAGATGCTCGAGGCCGGCTACCCGCTCTCCGCGGTCACCGAGGCGCTCTGCCGACGCTGGCAGCCCGGCGTCCGGCTGCTCCCGATGAGCGACGACCGGGTCGAGACGCACATCGCGATCGCCGATCCGGACGCGCCCAGCGGCACCCGGGTGGTGCACTTCCAGGAGTACTGGGTGCGCCTGCGCGCCGCCGTGCCTGCGGAGCAGGTGGTCGTGGTCGGGCTCGAGCAGAGCACGCCCGGCCCTGGCGTGCTCGACGCCCTCACCGGGGCCGACCTGGTGCTGCTCCCGCCGTCGAACCCGGTGGTGTCGCTCGGCACCGTCCTCGGCGTGCCCGGCGTCCGCGAGGCGCTGCGGGCCACCCGGGCGCCGGTCGTGGGCCTCTCCCCCATCGTCGGCGGCACCCACGTGCGCGGCATGGCCCAGCAGCTGCTCGACTGCCTGGGGATCGAGGTGTCAGCCGGGGCGGTGGGCCGGCACTACGGCAGCCGCGGGCAGGGCGGCGTGCTCGACGGCTGGCTGGTCGACACGGTCGACTCCGGACAGGTCGCCGACGTCGAGGAGGCGGGCATCCGCTGCCGTGCCGTACCCCTGATGATGACCGACCACGACGCCACCGCCGACATGGTCCTGGCGGCCGTGGAGCTGGGCGGATGACCCTGCTGGTGATCGCCCCCGACGGGGTGCCGGAGGTCGCCGCCGGCGACGACCTGGCCTCGCTGCTGCTGGCGGCGTGCACGCCCGAGGAGGGCGACGTCGTCGTGGTCACCAGCAAGGTGGTCAGCAAGGCCGAGGGCCGGGTGCGCGAGGGGGGCCGCGACCAGGCGCTGGCCGACGAGACGCTGCGGGTGGTCGCGCGCCGCGGCGGCACCGCGATCGTGCGCAACCGGATCGGGCTGGTGATGGCCGCGGCCGGGGTCGACGCCTCCAACGTGACCCACGGCTCGGTCGCCCTGCTGCCGGAGGACCCCGACCGGTCCGCTCGCCGGCTGCGTGCCGAGCTGCACCGTCGTACCGGCGTCAACACCGGGGTGCTCATCACCGACACCGCCGGCCGGGCCTGGCGGGTGGGGCAGACCGACATCGCGATCGGCGCTGCCGGGCTCGTGGTGGCCGAGGACTTCCAGGGCCGACACGACGGCTACGGCAACTCGCTCGCCGTCACCCTGCCCGCGGTCGCCGACGAGATCGCGGGGGCGGCCGAGCTGGCCCAGGGCAAGCTCGGCGGGCGCCCGTTCGCGCTCGTCCGCGGACGCGCCGACCTGGTGCTGCCTCCCGGGGACGACGGCGCCGGCGCGGTCGCCCTGCAGCGCGCTGAGGGTGAGGACATGTTCGGCTACGGCGCCCGCGAGGCGGTCGTGGCGGCCGTGCTCGGCATCGGTCCGGAGCCGTTCGGGGCACCGACGAGCCGAGCCGAGCTGGTGTCGGCCCTCGCCCTGCTCGACGTCCGGGTCGGCCCCCCGTCCAGCCGCGGCGACGGGCCGGGCGTTCAGGTGTCGGGCGAGCGGCTCGACCTGGTGCGGGTGCTGGCCTTCGCCCACGGCTGGTCCTGGGTCGACAACGATTCGGGCATCCTGCTCCGGTTGCCACCGATCACTACGTAGACTCTGGCCCGACCCCGCCGGGGACTCCTCACCACCGACGCCGAAAGCCTGATTCGTGGCCACCAGCTTTGACAAGTCCGACTCCTCCGGGACGTCCGGAAAACCGGGCAAGACCGCAAAGTCGACCAAGGTCGACAAGAGTTCGCGCCGCGCTGTCGCTGACGACGTACGCCGTCAGCAGGCCCGCGGACAGCGTCGCAAGTCGCTGACGATCGTCGGCGCCTGCGCCGCGGTGGCGCTGCTCATCGTGGGTGCCGCGGCGTACCAGCCGATCAAGAACTGGTGGGACCTGCGCCAGTTCAACGGCGTCGACCTGTCGTCCATCGGCGCGGCGGCGGCGGTCTGCGGCAAGGAGACCAGCAAGCCGGCCACGGGCAACCAGAAGCACGTGCCCGAGGGCACCGACGTCGCGTACAACGACGCTCCCCCGGCCTTCGGCGAGCACTACCCGGTGCCGGAGACGATGGACCGCAAGCTCTACACCAGCACCGACCGGCCGCCGCTGGAGAACCTCGTGCACAACCTGGAGCACGGCTACACGGTGCTCTGGTACGACCAGAGCGTCGCCGACGACAACGCCCAGATGAACGACCTGCGCGGCATCGCCGACAAGCTCCAGGGCACCAACAACCTGCGCCTGAAGTTCAAGGCCGCGCCGTGGCTGTCGTCCGACGAGGACGGCAAGGCGTTCCCGGACGGACAGCACGTGGCGCTCACGCACTGGACCAAGGGCGGCACCGGCGACGCGGCCACCGGCACCCAGATGGGCGTGTGGCAGTACTGCTCCGCGGTGTCCGGCGAGGCCCTGAGCGACTTCATGCTCAAGTACCCCTACCTCGACTCCCCCGAGCCCAACTCCATGTGACCCCTCTCGCTGACCTGTCGTAGATGTACATGCTCATGTGTACATCTACGACAGGTCAGCGTGATCTGGGTGTACATCTGCGACAGGTCAGGTCAGGTCGGAGCGGCCGTCGGCCTTCAGCTCCTCGACGATCTGCTTGACGTCCTGGGCGCGCTCGCGCGTGGTCACCAGCAGGGCGTCGCCGGTGTCGACCACGACGACGTCGTCGAGCCCGACCACCGCGATCGTGCGGCCGCTGCCGGGCACCACCAGACCGGTCGCGTCGACGGCGCGCACCAGCGACGCGTCGCCCAGCACGGTCGGCCCGGAACCGGCGTGCGGCAGCAGCCCGGAGAGCGAGGCGAAGTCACCGACGTCGTCCCAGCCGAAGTCGCCCGGCACCACCGCGACCCGGCCGGCCGCGGCCGCAGGCTCGGCCACCGCGTGGTCGATCGCGATCCTCGTGAGGGCCGGCCAGGCCTCGTCGAGGTCGGCCTCCCCCACCGCGATCGCGCGCAGCCCCGCCGCCAGCTCGGGGTGCTGGCCGGCGAGCAGGTCGAGGAGCACACCGGGACGGACCACGAACATGCCCGCGTTCCAGCGGTGCTCACCGCCGGCCAGGTAGCCGGCCGCCACGTCGGCCGACGGCTTCTCCACGAACGCGCGTACGGCGTGCACGCCCGGGTGGTCGCCCAGCTCGTCACCCTCGTGGATGTAGCCGAACCCGGTCGAGGGGTGGGTGGGCTCGATCCCCAAGGTGACCAGCCAGCCGTCGCGGGCGGTGGCCTCCGCCCGCCGGACGCACTCGGCGAAGGCACCCGGGTCCGTGATCACGTGGTCGGCGGCGAACGAGCCCAGCACCGCGTCGGGGTCGCGGCGCTCGAGGAGCGCAGCGGCCAGCCCGATGGCGGCCATCGAGTCACGGGGGGAGGGCTCGGCGAGCACCGCGTCGGCACCCAGCTCCGGGAGCTGCGCGACCACCCGGTCGCGGTGCACGGCACCGGTGACCACGAGGAACCGGTCGTCGGCCAGGGGCGCGAGCCGGTCGACCGTGGCCTGCAGCAGCGAGCGGCCCGAACCGGTGAGGTCGTGCAGGAACTTGGGCGACCCGGCCCGGGACAGCGGCCACAGCCGGGTCCC
>JBBQRV010000084.1:0-13891 GCA_038214475.1 Propionibacteriales bacterium
CGCGGGCCCCCCCCCCCCCCCCCCCCACGTCCCCATGTGCTTGCCACCATCCCCCACTGAGCTGGTGGCACCCATGAAACGACTGGGCAGGAACATCATGACGCGACTTCACGAACATTTCTCGTGTTTTCCGTGGAGAAGTTGATTTGCGGCGACTGAACCCGTCGAGTAGTCGCGGTTTCGCCCCCGGATCCGCAGTTGCGCGCCCAGCGCGGTCAGCCGAGCACGATCGGAGCGATCGCGCCGGGTGGCTGCTGCTTCGCGACGGTTGGTCGGTGGTGGCAGGGGTGCGCGCTGGCGGACGTCGCAAGTCGCCAATTGGTCGGTTGGAGCAGCCCGATGGTGCCTGGCCGCTGTCGTTTCGCACCAATTGGTCGGTTCTGACCGCCCGACCAGCCCGGAGCACCGTCAGGAGGCGACTAGCCTGCCACGACCCGGCGCGCCAGGTCGGCCCAGCCGGCCGCCACCCTCTCCGCGTCCATCCCCTCGATGGTCGTCTGGTGGCGCAGGATGACGACCTCCAACGGGGCGAGCAGGGCGGTGGCGAGCAGGGCGATGTCGCCGCGGACCCCGAGCTCACCGAGCAGGTGGCGCACATGGGTCGCCGCGAAGGAGTACGCGGCGTACGGCCGTCCAACGGCGCCGTCCGCGGCCTCGATCAGGTCGGCGTGGGTGAGGTTGGTCTCGAGCCGGGACCGGCCGAAGGCGAGCAGTCGCTCCATGGGCGGTGCGCCGGGACCGAGCGGTGGGGGGCCGCTGATCACCTGAGCCTGCCAGTCGGTCTCCGAGTGGTTGAGCAGCGCCGCCATCAGCCCGGCCCGGCTGCCGAAGCGGCGGAAGACGGTGCCCTTGCCGACCCCGGCGCGGTGCGCCAACGCATCCATGGTGACGCCGTCGACGCCACACCGCCCGACCAGCTCGTGGGCGGCCTCCAGCAGGACCTGGCGGTTGCGGGCGGCGTCGCGGCGCTCGGTCGGCTGGCCCAGCACGGGGAGAAGGCACCGCTCGTCCATGTGCGCAGACTCTCACGAGCTGCGCGCCGGGCTGCAGGGGAATAGAAGTGGACTGTGGTCCGTTTTGCTCGTCGACTGATCCCCCGATCCACAGGAGCTCCCATGTCCGACACCCGCGTCCTCGTCCTCGTCGGCAGCCTGCGCGCTGCCTCCTACAACCGCCGCCTCGCCGAGGCGGTCCGTGACCAGGCGCCGGCCGGTGTGGTGATCGACGTGGCCGACGGACTCGGCGAGGTGCCGTTCTACAACGAGGACCTCGACGGGGCCGCGGCCCCGCCCCAGGTGGTCGAGCTGCGCGACCGGATCGCGCTCGCGGACCGTGTGCTCGTGGTGACCCCGGAGTACAACGGCACCATGCCGGCGGTCCTCAACAACGCCCTCGACTGGGCCTCGCGGCCCTTCGGTGAGGGCTCGCTCAAGGGCAAGCCGCTGGCCGTGGTGGGCACGTCGGTCGGCCAGTACGGCGGCCAGTGGGCGCACGACGACACCCGTCGCTCGGCCAGGGTGGCGGGCGCCCAGGTCGTCGAGGACATCGTGCTTCAGCACCGCTACGAGTGGGGCAGCGACCCGGTGGCCGACGCCGCCACCGTGCAGGCCTTCGTGGACGCGGTGACCAAGCTCGCGGCGTACGCGCCCGCCGCCTGAGGCTCCTACTCGCGGTCGAACCAGGTCGGGGCCCCGGCGAGGAACTCCTCGCGGGGCAGCCGTCCGGCACCGTCCGGGAGCACACCCACCAGCGGCACGCCCGTCAGCCGGGGGAGGTCCTCGCGGTTGCACCGCTCGGCCAGGTCGGGCGCCTGCGGCCAGGCTCCGATCAGCAGGCCGGCCGGCTCGACACCACGTGACCTGAGCATCTCGACGGTGAGCCCGGTGTGGTTGAGGCTGCCGAGCCCGGCGCGGGTGACGACCAGCACTTCGGCGTCCAGCATCACTGCCAGGTCGAGCAGGGTCGCACCGGCCTCGTCGAGGCGCACCAGGATGCCGCCGGCGCCCTCGACGAGCACCAGGTCGTGGCTCTCGGCGAGCACCCGGATCCGGTCGGCGTACTCCGCGACCGGCGGGATCCGCACGCCCTGGAGCCGGGCCGCGGTGTCGGGGGCCAGCGGGTGCTCGAGAGCAGTGAACTCCTGGGTCGCGCGTCCGGTGAGTCGATGCACCTCGTCGGCATCGCCGGGCTCGGTGCCGCTGACGCCGGTCTGCACCGGCTTGACCACCACGACGCTGCGACCCTCTCGGGCGGCGCGGGCCGCGAGGGCGGCCGTGGCCACCGTCTTGCCGACCCCGGTGTCGGTGCCGGTGACCACGACGATCCCCCGGCTGGTCGAGGGGCCGGTCGCGGGGCTGCTGGCGGCGCTCATCGGTGTGCCGCCACTACCTGGGCGACCACGAGCAGCGCCCGTGCCCACTCCGTGTCGGGGATGCCCGCGTTGATCGTGAGCCGCACCCGGGAGACCCCGTCGGGCACCGACGGCGGCCGGAAGCAGCCGACGGCCACCCCGCGCTCGCGGGCATCCGCCTGCGCGGCGAGCGCGGCTGCTGGGGAGGGCATCGGCACCGACATCACCCAGCCGTCCGGGACGTCGATCCCGAGCAGACCCGCCAGCTGTCGGGCCCGGGCGTGCCCCCGGACCACGCGGTGCGGCTCGCGCTCGACCAGGTGCAGTGCCGCCAGTGCACCGGCAGCGGCCGCCGGAGCCAGTCCGGTGTCGAAGATGAAGGGCCGGGCCCGGTTGACCAGGTGGTCGATGACCCGGGCCGGGGCCAGGACGGCGCCGCCCTGGCTGCCCAGCGCCTTGGACAACGTGCAGGTCAGCAGCACGTGCGGCAGGCCGTGCAGCCCGAGCTCGTGCACCAGGCCGCGGCCGCGGCCACGCACCCCCAGGCCGTGCGCCTCGTCGACGACGACCAGCGCGCCGTGCCGTTCGCACACCACGGCGAGGTCCGCCAGCGGCGCGGCGTCGCCGAGCACCGAGTAGACCGACTCCACCAGCACGAGCGCGCGCCGGTCCCCGCGGGTCGCGAGCGCGGCGTCCACGGCCGCCACGTCGCCGTGGGGGCTGACGACCACGTCGGCCCGGGACAGCCTGACCGCATCGATGAGCGAGGCGTGCACGTGCGCATCGCTCACCACGAGGGTGTCGCGGTCGGCCAGCGCGGTGACCAGCGACAGGTTGGCGTGGTAGCCCGTGGAGAGGACCAGGGCCTCGGGCTGGCCGGTGTAGTCGGCCAGCGCGGTCTCCAGCTCGACGTGCAGGTCGGTGGTGCCGGTGACCAGTCGGGAGGCGGCCGCGCCAGCACCCCAGGTCTGCGCCGCGGCGGCAGCCGCCGCGGTGACCTCGGGGTCGGTGCTCAGCCCGAGGTAGTCGTTGCCGGCCAGGTCGACGAGTCCGTCGGCCTTCCCGCGTGGGCTCAGCCGGCGCTGCAGGCCCGACCGCTCGCGCTCGCGCCGGGCCGCGCCCAGCCAGTCGTCCCAGCCACCGCTCTCGCCGGCCATCACGCCACCTCGGCGACAGCGCGCATCGCGGCACCGATGGTGGCGATCTCCGCGTCGGTGCAGGTGTACGGCGGCATCGTGTAGACGAGGTCCCGGAACGGCCGGATCCAGACTCCGAGGTCGAGGGCGACCTCGGTGGCCCGGGCGACGTCGACCTCGTGGTCCAGCTGGAGCACGCCCACCGCGCCCAGGGTGCGTCCGCCGGGGAGGGCCTCGGTGAGGCCGCGGTTGATCCGGGCGATGTCGGCGCGCCAGTCCGCACCGACGAGCAGGTCGATGCTGGCGCTGGCCACGGCGCAGGCCAGCGGGTTGCCCATGAACGTCGGACCGTGCATCAGCACCCCGGCCTCGCTGCGCGACAGGCCCTCGGCCACCTCGCCCGTGCACAGCACCGCGGCCAGCGTGAGGTAGCCCCCCGTCAGTGCCTTGCCGACGCACATCAGGTCAGGGGTCACGCCCGCTGCGTCGGCGGCGAACAGGTGCCCGGTGCGCCCGAAGCCGGTGGCGATCTCGTCGAAGACCAGGTCGAAGCCGTGCTCGTCGGCCACGTCACGGAAGACTGTGAGACACTCGGCCGGATAGGGGTGCATGCCGCCCGCCCCCTGCAGGAGCGGCTCGACGATCAGGCCGGCAACCTCGTGGGCGTGCGCGGCCGCCACCGTGCGGATCTCGGCGGCCCAGCCGGCGATGTCATCGCCGAGGGCAGGCGGCCGGGGTGCAAAGACCTGCCGGGGGAGCACGTCGGCGAACATCGAGTGCATCCCGCCGACGGGGTCGCACACGCTCATCGCGTCGAAGGTGTCGCCGTGGTAGCCGCCGCGCACCGTGAGGAACCGGGTGCGCTCGGGGCGGCCGATCCCGCGCTGGTGCTGGAGCACCATCTTCATCGCCACCTCGACGCTGACCGAGCCGCTGTCGGCGAGGAACACCCGGTCCAGGCCCTCCGGGGTGATCTCGACCAGCTGCCGGGCCAGCCGGACGGCCGGCTCGTGGGTGAGCCCGCCGAACATCACGTGCGCCATCGACGCCAGCTGCTCGGTGGCCGCTGCGTTGAGCACGGGGTGGTTGTAGCCGTGGATCGCGGCCCACCACGACGACATCGCGTCGATGACCTCGCGGCCGTCGGAGAGCGTCAGCCGGACGCCGTCGGCGCGGGTCACCAGCCGGGTCGGGGTCGGCGCGGTCATCGACGTGTAGGGGTGCCACAGGTGCGCCCGGTCGTAGGCCAGCAGCGCGCCCGGCTGGTCGCCCGGCCGGCCGGTCGGCGGGTGGGGTGAGACGGCGTCGGTGGGGGATGGCATCGCACGGAAGTCTAGGGAAGCCGGTTCCGGGCGCCCTAGCGCATCCCGTTCCACGTCCACCAGCCGACCTGAGGGTGGCGTCGCCGGAAGGCACGACTACATTGGCTGACCGTGACTGACATTCTCGAGCGTGCCCGGGTGAAGGTCCTCGACGACGGCGAGGGCTTGTCGTACGACGAGCTCGTCGAGGTGCTGCAGCTGCCGACCGACCAGATCCCTGCGCTCCTGCAGCTGGCCCACGACGTCCGCATGAAGCACTGCGGACCCGAGGTCGAGGTCGAGGGGATCATCTCGCTCAAGACCGGCGGCTGCCCCGAGGACTGCCACTTCTGCTCGCAGTCGGGCCAGTTCACCTCGCCGGTGCGCTCGGTGTGGCTCGACATCCCGCAGCTGGTCAAGGCCGCCGAGGAGACCGCGGCGACCGGCGCCACGGAGTTCTGCATCGTGGCCGCGGTCCGCGGGCCCGACGAGCGCCTGATGTCCCAGGTGCGCGACGGCATCGCGGCGATCCGTGCGGCCGTCGACATCAATGTCGCCTGCTCGCTCGGCATGCTCACCCAGGAGCAGGTCGACGACCTCAAGGCGATGGGCGTGCACCGCTACAACCACAACCTCGAGGCGGCCCGGTCCTACTTCCCGAGCGTGGTGACCACGCACTCCTACGAGGAGCGGTGGGACACCTGCGAGATGGTGCGCGAGTCCGGCATGGAGCTGTGCTGCGGCGGCCTGGTCGGCATGGGGGAGTCGCTCGAGCAGCGCGCCGAGCTCGCCTCGCAGCTGGCCGAGCTCGACCCGCACGAGGTGCCCCTCAACTTCCTCAACCCGCGTCCCGGCACCCCGTTCGGCGACCAGCCGATCATGGAGTCCGACGACGCGCTGCGCACGATCGCGGCGTTCCGGCTGGCCATGCCACGCACCGTGCTGCGCTACGCCGGCGGCCGTGAGCTGACCCTGGGTGACCTGGGCACCCGCGACGGGCTGCTCGGCGGCATCAACGCGGTCATCGTCGGCAACTACCTGACCACGCTCGGCCGGGCGGCGGACGCCGACCTCGAGCTGCTCTCGGAGCTGAAGATGCCGATCAAGGAACTCGCGAAGACCCTGTGAGCGGGCGATGACCGGCACCGCGGCGTACTGCGGTCACTGCGGCCGGGAGATCGGCAGCGACCCGGCAGATGCTCGCGGGGACGAGCACGCCGCGTGCCGGCGTCGCCTGGAGATGGAACCCCCGCGCTACTGCGCCCGCTGTGCGCGTCGGATGAAGGTGCAGGTCACCCCCACCGGGTGGTCGGCGGAGTGCGTGGCGCACGGTGTCTTGAGCCGCTAGTCTCCGCCGGAGACCGAGGGGATTCCATGGGGCTGATCACGCCGACGTTGCCTGACCTGGACGTCGACGCATGGCGCGCCCGCACCCGTGCCGAACGCACCCGGGTGCTGCAGCAGCACTGGGCCCTGCACGGGTTCGGCACGCCGCTGGCGATCTACCTGCTCTACCTGGTCAAGATCGGCCTCTACGTGCTCGGCGGGCTGCTCTTCGCCGCGAGCACCCCTGGCATCGCCTCGCTGGGGCAGGTCGCCGACTGGTGGTTCGAGCCGGTGGTCTTCCAGAAGGTGATCGTCTGGACGCTGCTGTTCGAGGTGCTCGGCCTCGGTTGCGGCTTCGGGCCCCTCACGATGCGCTTCCTGCCGCCGCTGGGCAGCTTCCTGCACTGGCTGCGCCCGGGCACGATCCGGCTGCCGCCGTGGCCGACTCGGGTCCCGGGCACGGCCGGCTCCCGGCGTACGGTCCTCGACGTGGCGCTGTACGTCGCGGTGCTGCTCGCGGCGCTCTGGGTGCTGCTGGCGCCGGCGGGCCGCACCGCGCTGGCCCTCGGCGGCGGCGAGGTCAGCGTCCTGGAGCCGGTGCGGCTGGTGCCGCTGCTGGTGCTGGTGCCGTTGCTGGGGTTGCGTGACAAGACGATCTTCCTGGCCGCCCGTTCGGAGCACTACTGGCTGACCTCGCTGGTCTTCCTCTTCCCGTTCGTCGACATGGTCGTCGCGGCCAAGCTGCTGATGGTCGCGATCTGGTGGGGTGCGGCGACGTCCAAGCTCAACCGGCACTTCCCGTTCGTGGTGTCGACGATGCTCAGCAACGCACCCCTGGTGCCCACCTTCGTCAAGCGCCGGCTGTGGCGCGACGTGGAGACCGACGTCCGGCCCTCGTCGCTGTCGGCGGCACTGGCGCACGGGGGCACGGTCGTGGAGTTCGCGGTGCCGCTGGTGCTGCTGTTCTCGCGCGGCGGGCTGGTCACCACGGTGGCGGTGGTGGTGATGGTGCTCTTCCACCTGCACATCCTCTCCGCCATCCCGATGGGCGTGCCGCTGGAGTGGAACGTGCTGATGTGCTTCGGCGTGCTGGTGCTCTTCGGGCACGACGCCGCCTACGGGCTGGGCGACGTGGGCCACCCGGTGCTCGTCTACGGCCTGTTCGCGCTGGTGGTCGCCACCGTCGCCGGCGGCAACCTGCGTCCAGACCTCTTCTCGTTCCTGCCGTCGATGCGCTACTACGCGGGCACCTGGGCCACCTCGGTGTGGTTGTTCGGCGACGGCGCCGAGGACACCTACGCCGCCCGCGTGACCAAGGCCGCCCAGCTGCCGCACCGCCAGCTGGCGCGGCTCTACCCACCCGACACCGTCGACCTGATGATCGGCAAGCTCGGCGCCTGGCGCGGGCTGCACACCCACGGCCGGGCGATGGCGGGGCTGCTCCCGCACGCCGCCGCGGACCACGAGCAGCGCTTCGTGATGGACGGCGAGATGGTGGCGGGCTCCGCGCTCGGCTGGAACTTCGGCGACGGGCACCTCCACCACGAGGGACTGCTGGCCGCGGTGCAGGAGCGCTGCCGCTTCGAGCCCGGCGAGCTGCGGGTGATCATGATGGAGTCGCCGCCGTTGGGCACACCGGTGCAGCGCTACCGGATCGTCGATGCCGCCACCGGCACCCTGGAGACCGGTGAGGTGGAGGTCTCGGAGATGGTGGCCCGGCAGCCGTGGGAGACCGACCTGACCTTCCGGGTCGGGTCACGTGAGGCGCAGTCGCTAGGTTGAGTTCATGACCACCGCCGTCGTGATCGGGTCCGGGCCCAACGGGCTGGCCGCCGCCGTGGTGCTGGCCCGGGCAGGCGTCGAGGTGAGCGTGCTGGAGGCCGAGGACGAGATCGGTGGCGGCACCCGGTCGGGTGAGCTCACCCTCCCGGGCCTGGTGCACGACCTCTGTTCCGCGGCGCACCCCACCGGGGTGGTGTCGCCGTTCTTCCGGTCGCTGGGGCTCGAGAAGCACGGCCTGGAGTGGCTCTGGACCGAGGTGGAGGCGGTGCACCCGCTGGCCGACGGTCGTGGTGGCGTGCTCTTCCGCGACCTCGAGCGCACCGCGGCGATGCTGGGAGACGACGGCGCCTCGTGGCGACGGCTCTACGCCCCTCTCACCGAGCACGTCGACGACCTCACCGCCGAGCTCTTCCGGCCGATCCTGCACCTGCCCCGGCACCCGCTGGTGATGGCCGCTTTCGGCACCCGGGCCATGCAGCCCGCCTCGTGGATCGCCCGGCGCTGGCACGGCGACGAGGCGCGGGCCCTGTTCGCAGGCATGGCGGCGCACGCCATGCAGCCGCTGCACCGACCCACCACCGGTGCCCTCGGCATGATGTTCGGCGCCTTCGGCCAGTCCCGTGGCTGGCCGGTGGCCAGGGGCGGTTCCGCGGCGATCGCCCGGGCGCTGGCGGCCGAAGCCCAGTCGCACGGCGCGACCATCGAGACCGGGCACCGGGTCACCGAGCTGCCGTCCGCCGACCTGGTGCTCTTCGACACCTCGCCCGACCAGGTGCTCAGTCTCGCCGGCCACCGGCTGCCCGACCGGGTGGCCCGTCCGCTGCGCCGCTGGCGTCGGGGGCCGGGTGCGTTCAAGGTCGACTTCGCCGTGGAGGGCGGCGTGCCCTGGACCAACGACTGGGCCCGCAAGGCCGGCACCGTGCACGTCGGCGGCACCTTCGAGCAGGTCGCCGCCGCCGAGGCGGCCGTGGTCGCGGGCCGGATGCCTCCCGACCCGTTCGTCCTGGTCTGCCAGCAGTACCTCGCCGACCCCGGCCGCTCCGTCGGCGACGTGCACCCGGTCTGGTCGTATGCGCACGTGCCGCACGGGTACGACGGGGACGCCACCGAGACCGTGATCGCCCAGATCGAGCGGTTCGCCCCCGGCTTCCGTGAGCGGATCGTGGCCACCGCCGTACGCACGCCGGCGGACCTGGAGGCGCACAACGCCAACTACGCCGGCGGGGACATCACCGGAGGGGCGAACAGTCCGCTGCAGACCGTGTTCAGGCCGCGGATCAGCGCGAACCCCTACGCCTTGGGGGTGAAGGGGCTCTACCTGTGCTCCGCGTCGACGCCGCCGGGCGGCGGCGTGCACGGCATGGGCGGGTTCAACGCGGCCACGGCCGCCCTCCGCGAGCTCTGAGCCGACCACTCAGGCCGGGGCGGCCGCTCCCGTCAGGTGGGCTCACCCATGGGCGCACCAGACGGTGGAGCGCTGGGCGATGGCCCGCGTGCCAGGTGGGCCGGCCACTAGGATGTGGGCGTGACCCGCGCCCCTCGCACCGGCCTCGTGCTGGACGACCAGCTGTGCTTCGCCCTCTACACGGCGTCGCGGGCGATGACGGGCGCCTACCGTGAGGGGCTGTCCCGCCTGGGGCTCACGTACACGCAGTACGTCGTGCTGCTGCTGCTCTGGGAGCAGCGGACGCTGCCCCTGGGATCCATCGGTGAGCGGCTGCACCTCGACAGTGCCACCCTGTCCCCGCTGCTGAAGCGGCTGGCAGCACGGGGGCTGGTCACCCGGCAGCGCCGCGCCGACGACGAACGGGTCGTCGACATCACCTGCACGCCCGCGGGCCTCGCACTGCGCGAGTCGGTCGCCGCGGTGCAGGCCGGGGTCGAGGCCGCCACCGGCCTCTCCCACGACCGGCTGGCGACGCTGCGCGAGGAGCTGCACCAGGTGGCCTCGCGACTCCGGGACGCGACCGCACAGGCAGACACGGCGTCGGTCGTCGGCTGAGTCATTGGGGTGCACCTCCGCACCGGTCAGTCGGGGTGCACCTCCGCACCGTGCTGCTCGGCCAGCGCCACCGCACCGGCCAGGTCGAGCCTGGTGTCTCGCAGCATCGCGACGCTGAGGTCCACGCCTGCCAGAGCGGCGCCGCGCAGATCGGCCTGCACGAGCACCGTCTCGCGCAGGCTGGCCCCGTCGAGCCTCGCCCGGCTCAGGTCGGCGCCGGTGAGATCGCTCAGCGACAGGTCCGCCTCGCGCAGGTCGAGCCCCGAGAGGTCGAGCCCGGTGAGGTTGGCGCCACGGATCGTCACGCCCTGCCACTGGCCGCCGCGCACCTTCATCGGGCGAAGCGTGCAGCGGTCGAAGACGCTGCCGAGCAGCTTGCAGCCCTGCAGGGTGACGTCGAAGAAGTTCGAGCGCCGGAAGTCGCAGGCGATGAAGGCGGAGTCGACGTGGCTGCCGGCGTTGAACCGGCACTGGTGGAAGACGCAGTGCTCGAAGGTCGCCCCGCGGCTGGTCGCCTCGCTCAGGTCGACCTCGGTGAAGGTGACGCCCGAGAAGGTGGCGGCGCCGAGGTCCTCGGCGTACCAGTCCTCACCGCGCACGTGCCCACCCTGGCGGCCGGGTGCGTCAGGTCAGACATCGACGGTGCCGCCCGAGCGCCAGTAGACGTGGGCCTCGCGGGTGAGGAACGCCTCGTCGACCAGGTAGCGGCACAGCGCCGCGTGGTCGGGGTGGAAGCGGTTGAGGATCTCGTTCACCTCGGCCTCCGGGTAGGCCCGCCCCAGCTCGAACTGCTGGGCCAGGTGGTCGAGCATGACCAGCAGCTTGCCGTGTCGCCGGGGGACGGTGTGCAGTCGGCCGTCGGGCATGAGGAAGTTCTTCAGGACGTCGGGAGCCACGCAGCGACCGTAGGTCGAACCGGCGTCCCGGTGCCAGCCGGGGCCGCTAGCGTTGGGGCCATGGACCAGCCCGTCGCCCTCGTCACCGGCGCCTCCCGCGGGCTGGGGGCGCACATCGCCCGCCGGCTCGCCGCCGACGGCTTCGCGGTGGCGGTCAACTACCGTTCCGACCCGGCCTCGGCAGCGGCGGTCGTCGAAGACGTGCGGCGCGGGGGAGGGGTCGCCGAGGCGTTGGCAGCCGACGTCACCGACGAGCACGACGTCCTCGCGCTGGTCGCGACGGTGGAGGAGCGGCTGGGCACGGTGCACACCGTGGTCGCCAACGCGACCGGCCCGCAGCCGGTGGCGATGGTCGAGGACGTCACGTGGCGCGCGCACCTCGACCAGCTGGAGTTCTTCGTGAAGAGCCCGACGCTGCTGGTGCAGGCGAGCCTGCCGGGGATGCGCCGCCGGGGTGCGGGCCGGGTGGTGCTGATCGGCTCGGACATGGTGGACCGGGCGCTGCCGGGGTGGTCGGCGTACGTCGCGGCAAAGCAGGCGCAGGCGGGACTGACCAAGGTCTGGGCCAAGGAGCTGGGGCCGAGCGGGATCACGGTCAACCTCGTGCAGCCGGGCTGGATCCCGGTCGAGCGGCACGCGGGCGCCGACCCCGCCGACTACCTCGCCCAGGTGCCGTTGGGCCGGATGGGCACGCCGGGCGACATCGCCGGGGCGGTCGCCTACCTGGCCTCGGACGCCGGAGGCTTCGTCACCGGTCAGACCCTCACCGTCAACGGCGGGCAGGTGCTCTGAGCCTCACTGGCCACCTCACTGGCCCAGCGGCCAGCTGCGCAGCACTCGGCAGTCGCCGGCGTCGTACCACGCCAGGTCGAGGCGCTCGGCCCGGCAGCGGGCGGGCACGGCGTCCCCCAGCAGGGTGCGGGTGCTCGACTCGCTCACCCCGTCCCCGGTCTGGTCGAGGGTGAGGTGGGGCCGCACGTCGGCGTACTGCCCGGCGTACGGCGGGCACTCGGGGAAGGCCGTCCACAGGCGGCGGGTCAGGTCCGCGAACGGCTCCTCGGGATCTGGCACCAGGTGGATGATCCCGTTCGGGAACGTGTCGATCCGGGCAAGGATGAAGTCGAAGGCCGGCGTGCTCCGCACGATCGCCGCCACGGTCTCGGCGCTGGCGTCGTCGACCTGGTCGAGGAAGGGGCCGAGCGCGGTCACGTGCGCGTGTGTGAAGGCGGGGTCGTGGGAGACGTAGTCGGTGTCGTAGTGGGCGGTGCGGGCCTTCACGAACGCCTCCAGCGGCGGCACCGGCACCACGAGCACGCTGTGTCCCATGGGGCGACCCTAGGTCCCGGGGAGCGCGCTCCCGTCCAGCAGTCGCTCACACTCGTCGATCAGCTGCTGTCGCAGTGGCACGCCCCGCTCGGCGAACCGACGCTGCGCCGCGGCGTACTCCTGCTTGCCCTCCGGGGTCTCGATCCGCACCGGTGCATGGGTCCAGCCGTCGACCCCGCTGAGGTCGTACGGCGCCGCCCGCATGTCGAGCACCCGGATGTCGCGGGCCAGCTCGAAACAGTCGGCGACCAGGTCGGAGCAGATCATCGGGGTGACCCGGAAGGCGTGCTTGTAGAGGTCCATCCCGGCATGCAGGCAGCCCGGCTGCTCGAAGTCGGCCCGGTCGTCGCGACCGGGCTGCAGCGTGTTGAGGGGCCGGGCCGGCGGGGTGAAGAACCGGAACGCGTCGAAGTGCGAGCAGCCGATCCGGTGTGACTCCACGACCGCGTCGGTGCCGTCGGGGCCGAGCCGCAGCGGATGGTCGTGCCGGGTCTCGGACTGGCGGTAGACCATCGCCCACTCGTGCAGCCCGAAGCAGCCAGTGTGCGCCGACCGGGACGCGGTGGCCACGAGCAGCCCGTGCAGCGAGGTGAGCAGGGGGCGCTGCGACGCGACGTGCTCGGCGGTGACCGCCACCACCGGAGCGGCGCAGGCCTCGCTCGCCGCCACGACCGCGTAGCCCTTGGCCGGCTCGCCACCCTCTAGCGCGACGCCGAAGCCGGGATGCCAGCGGCGCAGCTGGGCCGGCCGCTGGGAGTAGTAGGTGAACAGGAAGTCGTGCACCGGGTGCGCGACCCCGTCGGCCCGCCGGGCCAGGTGCGGCGCCACCAGCGCGTCGATGCGGGCCGCATGGGCCCGGGCGCGGGTACGCCAGGTCGTCTCGTCCAGCACCACGCGACCCGGGGTCACCTCCACGTCGGTCTCCACCGGCCCGAGGGTAGGTGCTCGTGCGGCCGTCCACCAAGGTGGCCGATAGGCTCGTGGACGTGCGTATCTGCAGATTCACCACCGGCGAGGACCCCCTGTACGGCGTGCTGACCGGCGAGGTCGACCAGTTCGGCCAACCGGAGGAGGACGCCACCATCGTCGCCCTGGCCGGCGACCCGCTCTACGTGGGCCTCAAGCTGCTCGAGCAGGAGTATCGGCTCGCCGACGTCAGACTGCTGGCTCCCGTGCTGCCGCGCAGCAAGGTCGTCGGCATCGGCAAGAACTACGCCGCGCACGCCGCCGAGATGGGCGGTGAGGTGCCGGCCGAGCCGCTGATGTTCCTCAAGCCCAACACGAGCGTGGTCGGGCCCGGTGACGCGATCCTCTACCCCCGCCAGACCAGCGAGCTGCACTTCGAGGGTGAGCTGGCCGTGGTGATCGGGCGGATCTGTCGCGACGTCCCCGTCGAGAAGGCCACCGACGTCATCCACGGCTACACGATCGCCAACGACGTCACCGCGCGCGACCTGCAGCGCAGTGACGTGCAGTTCACCCGGGCCAAGGGCTTCGACTCGTTCTGCCCGCTGGGTCCGTGGATCGAGACCGATCTCGACCCGCAGGTGTTCGCCGACGGAGTCAGCGTGCAGACCCACCTCAACGGGGACCTGAAGCAGGACGGCAACACCCGCGACCTGATCTTCGACATCCCGACGCTGGTCGCCCACGTGACCAGCGTGATGACGCTGCTGCCCGGCGACGTCATCCTCACCGGCACCCCCGAGGGTGTCGGTCCCATGGAGGTCGGTGACGAGGTCGAGATCTCGATCGCCGGCCTCGGCACCCTC
>JBBQRV010000085.1:0-13840 GCA_038214475.1 Propionibacteriales bacterium
GGTCACGTCGACCACGGAAAGACCAAGCTCCTCGACGCCCTCCGTTCGGCCAACGTGGTCGACAAGGAGGCCGGTGGCATCACCCAGCACATCGGTGCCTACCAGGTCGAGACCGAGGTCGAGGGCAACGAGCGCTGGATCACCTTCCTCGACACCCCGGGTCACGAGGCGTTCACCGCCATGCGTGCCCGTGGCTCGCAGTCGGCGGACATCGCGGTCCTCGTGGTCGCCGCCGACGACGGCGTGATGCCGCAGACGGTGGAGGCGCTCAACCACGCCAACGCCGCCGGCGTGCCGATCGTGGTCGCGGTGAACAAGATCGACAAGGAGGACGCCGATCCGACCAAGGTCCGCGGCCAGCTGAGCGAGTACGGGCTGGTCCCCGAGGAGTACGGCGGCGACGCGATGTTCGTCGACGTCTCGGCCAAGTCCGAGCTCAACCTCGACAAGCTGCTCGAGGCGATCGTGCTGACCGCCGACGCGGCCCTCGACCTGCGGGCCAACCCGAAGCAGGACGCCCAGGGTCTGGTCGTCGAGGCGCACCTCGACCGTGGTCGTGGGCCGGTGGCGACCGTGCTGATCCAGCGCGGCACGCTGCGGGTCGGCGACTCGATCGTGGCCGGTCCGGCCTACGGCCGGGTCCGCGCGATGCTCGACGAGCACGGCGACAACATCGAGGAGGCCGACCCGTCGCGTCCCGCGATGGTGCTGGGGCTCACGGCGGTGCCCGGTGCCGGTCAGAACCTGATCGTCGTCGAGGACGACCGGATGGCTCGCCAGATCGCCGAGAAGCGCGAGTCGCGCGAGCGGGCGGCCATGCAGGCCAAGCGCCGCGTGCGTCGTACGCTCGAGGACTTCATGGCCTCCATGGAGAAGGGCGAGAGCCAAGAGCTCAACCTCATCCTCAAGGGCGACGTGTCCGGTTCGGTCGAGGCCCTCGAGGACTCGCTGGCCCAGATCGACGTCGGCGAGGAGGTCAGCCTCCGGGTCATCGACCGCGGTGTGGGTGCGATCACCGAGACCAACGTCGACCTCGCCGCCGCCTCCGACGCCATCATCATCGGCTTCAACGTCCGGCCCCAGGGCAAGGCGAGCCAGATGGCCGACAAGGAAGGTGTCGAGATCCGCTACTACTCGGTCATCTACCAGGCGATCGAGGAGATCGAGGCGGCCCTCAAGGGCATGCTCAAGCCGGAGTACGAAGAGGCCACCCTCGGGCAGGCGGAGATCCGCGAGATCTTCCGCTCGTCCAAGATCGGCAACATCGCCGGGTGCATGGTCACCAGCGGCCTGATCCGGCGCAACGCCAAGGCGCGGGTGCTCCGCGACGGTGCGGTCGTGGCCGACAACCTCGACCTGGCCTCGCTCAAGCGGGAGAAGGACGACGCGTCGGAGGTCCGCGAGGGCTTCGAGTGTGGTCTGGTGCTGCGCAACTTCCAGGACATCAAGATCGGCGACCTCGTCGAGTCCTTCGAGATGCGCGAGATCCCGCGCAGCTGACATCGCTGACCCGTCGCAGATGTACACGCAACGCCGTACATCTGCGACGGGTCACCGGCTGACCCGCGTACATCTGCGACGGGTCAGCGAACACTGAGGAGAGAACCATGGCCAGCCCACGGGTCCGCAAGATCGCGGACCGGATCCAGGTGATCGTGGCCGAGATGCTCGAACGACGGATCAAGGACCCGCGACTGGGGTTCGTGACCATCACCGACGTCCGGCTCACCGGTGACAGCCAGCAGGCGACGATCTTCTACACCGTGCTGGGCGTCGAGGGCGACCTCGAGGCCACCGCAGCGGCGCTGGAGTCGGCCAAGGGACTGATCCGCTCCGAGGTGGCCAAGCAGCTCGCCATGCGGCACGCGCCCAGCCTCACCTTCATCCCCGACGCGTTGCCCGAGAACGCCCGCCACCTCGACGAGGTGCTGGCCCGGGCCCGGGCCTCCGACGAGCAGGTGGCCGCGGTGCGCACCGGCAAGACGTTCGCCGGCGAGGCCGACCCGTACAAGAAGCACGACGAAGCCGACGAAGCCGAGACCGAGACCGAAACCGACCGGTGACCCTCTCGGGTCTGGTGGTCGTCGACAAGCCGGGCGGCCTGACCTCGCACGACGTCGTCGCCCGGGTACGCCGCCTGGCCGGCACCCGCAAGGTCGGCCACGCCGGCACCCTCGACCCGATGGCCACCGGTGTGCTGGTGCTCGGCGTCAACCGGGCCACCCGGTTGCTGGGCCACCTGATGCTCACCGAGAAGGCCTACGCAGCCACCATCCGGCTCGGGGTCGCCACCACCACCGACGACGCCGAGGGCGAGATCACCGCGGAGGTGGACGCCGGGGAGATCGACCCGGCCGCCGTCCGCGAGGCGCTGAGCGGGTTCGTGGGCGACCTCGAACAGGTCCCCACGGCCGTGTCGGCGATCAAGGTCGACGGCAAGCGCGCCTACCAGCGGGTGCGTGACGGCGAGGACGTGCAGCTCCGGGCCCGCCCCGTCACCGTCCACGAGCTGACGGTAGGAGACGTCCGGCCAAGCGCGGGCGTCCTGGACGTCGACGTCACCCTGCGCTGCTCCAGTGGCACCTACGTGCGGGCCATCGCCCGTGACCTCGGTACGGCGCTGGGCGTCGGCGGCCACCTCACCGCGCTGCGTCGTACGGCGGTCGGGCCGTTCGGCCTGCCCCTGGCGCGCACGCTGGAGGAGCTCGCCGACGACTTCGCCCTGGTCCCGATCGCGGAGGCCGCCCGGGCCGGGTTCCCCGCACTCGACCTGGACGAGGTGGCGGCCGCGGACGCGCGGGTCGGGCGCCCCCTCGATCTCGACCTGACCGGACTCACCGCCGTGTTCGCACCGGACGGCGAGTTCCTGGCGCTCTACGAGCCGCGCGAGCGCCGGGCCCGCCCGGTCGCGGTGTTCACCGGCTGACGGGCCGGTAGTCCGAGAGGTTTCGGTCGCTTCCGGGCCCCTCGAGGGACCGAAACCTCTCGGACTATCGGGTCTGTGGGAGGCTGTCGGCCGTGCAGACATGGCGCTCCCTCGGTGAGATCCCGGTCGGACTCGGACGCACGGTCGTGACGATCGGCAACTTCGACGGCGTGCACCGCGGTCACCAACGGGTGATCGCGCGGGCCCGTGCCCGTGCCGACGAGGTCGGTGCGGACCAGGTCGTCGCGGTCACCTTCGACCCGCACCCGATGGCGGTGCTCCGGCCGGAGCACGCGCCGACGTCGCTGACCTCGATCGAGACCCGCGCGGCCCTGCTCGAGCAGGCAGGGGTCGACGCGCTCCTGGTGCTGCCCTTCGACCGCCAGATCGCTGCCTGGACGCCCGAGGAGTTCATCGAGCGGGTGCTGGTGACCGCGCTGCACGCCCGCGTGGTCGTCGTGGGCGCGAACTTCCGCTTCGGCAACCGCGCTGCCGGCGACGTCGCCACCCTGCGCGCCGCGGGAGCGGTCGACCACTTCGAGGTCGACGGCATCACCCTCGACGGGGGGCCGCAGGTCTGGTCGTCGACGTACGTGCGCACCTGCCTGTCCATGGGTGACGTCGCCGGAGCCGCGGAGGCGCTGGGCCGACCGTTCACGGTCCGTGGGGTCGTCGTGCGCGGCGACCAGCGCGGCCGCGAGCTCGGCTACCCCACCGCGAACGTGCCCACCAGTGCGATGGCGGCCGCGCCCGCCGACGGGGTGTACGCCGGCTGGCTGCGTCGCTGCGACACCGGGGAGACCTACCCGGCCGCCATCAGCGTCGGCACCAACCCGACGTTCGACGGCGACCGCGAGCGCCGGGTGGAGAGCTACGTGCTGGACCGCACCGACCTGGAGCTGTACGGCGTGGAGGTCGAGGTGTCGTTCGTCGAGCACCTGCGTGGGATGGTGCGCTTCGACTCGATCGACGAGCTGGTCGACACCATGCGCCACGATGTCGACCGCGCCCGCGCGGTGCTCACGGCCTGAGCCGGCCTCAGGCGTCCTCAGGCGTCGAGGTCCTGCTCGACCAGCGCCGCGATCGCGTCGACGGCAGCCTGGTCCTCGCCGGAGACCTCGACACTGGCGCCGTTGCCGGCTCCGAGGGTCATGATCATCAGCGACGAGCTGGCGTCGACGGGCTCGTCGCCGGGGAGGCCGATGAACACGTCGGAGCCGAGCTCACCGGCGGCCTCGGAGATCAGGGCGGCGGGGCGGGCGTGCAGGCCGACGGCGGAGCCGACGACGACGGTCTTGGTGGGCATGTGGTGCTCCTTGGGATGGGGATCAGGTGCGGGACGGGACGGGGTCAGACGGTCGCGATGTCGGCGTCACTGCCGCCGAGGCTCTTCAGGGCGACGACGGCGGCGGCGCCGACCAGCACGCCGACCAGCAGGGAGATCAGGTAGCCGAGCACGTTGGTGACCGCGAAGAGCACGAAGATGCCGCCGTGCGGTGCCCGCACACCGACGTCGAACAGCTCGGACAGCCCACCGGTCACTGCACTGCCCAGCATGATGGCGGGGATGACGCGCAGCGGGTCGGCCGCCGCGAACGGGATCGCGCCCTCGGTGATGAAGCTGGCCCCCAGCAGCCAGCCGGCCTTGCCGTTCTCGCGCTCGGGGATGTTGAAGAGCCCCGGGCGGACCACGGTGGCCAGCGCCAGCGCGATGGGCGGCACCATGCCGGCCAGCATCACCGCGGCCATGATCTTCAGCTGCGGTGCGTCGCTGGCCAGCGTCGCGGCACCGCCGACGCCGGTGGCGGCGAAGGCGTAGGCCACCTTGTTGACAGGGCCTCCCATGTCGAAGGCCATCATCAGCCCGAGGATGACGCCCAGCAGTACGGCGCTGCTGCCGCTCATCGAGTTCAGGCCGTCGTTGAGCTTCTCCATCACCCAGTTGATGGGCTTGCCGAAGACCACGATCATCAGCAGGCCGGCGACGATCGAGGTGACCAGCGGGATGACCAGCACCGGCATCAGGCCACGTGCCCACGAGGGCACGGTGACCCGGGCGATCCGGTGCGCGATCAGGCCGGCCAGGACACCACCCACGATGGCTCCGAGGAAGCCGGTGGCGGGCAGGGGGGTGGCGGCATCGGCGCTGGTCTGGACGCCGAACAGGTTGGCCGCGAGGCCGCCCATGATGAAGCCGGGAGCGATGCCCGGCCGGTCGGCGATGGCGAAGGCGATGTAGCCGGCCAGGGCCGGGATGAAGAGCATGAACGCGGTCTTGCCGATGATGAAGAACAGCGCACCGATGTAGGCCATCAGGCCGGAGCCGAACAGCGCGTGGTCGAGGCCCAGGGCCGTCGGGTTGGGCAGGTCGAAGAGGCTGTTCTTGACGGCGATGTCGCCGTACGGACCGACGATCTCGTAGCCGCCGAGGAGGAAGCTGAGCGCGATCAGCAGGCCGCCCGCCGCGACGAAGGGGATCATGTACGACACGCCGGTCATCAGGATCCGGCGGACCCGGCCGCCCCACGACTCGGTGGCCGACGGGCCCGAGGTGGTCTGGGAGGCGGTGCCCTCGACGCGGGGGGCCTGGGGGTCGTCGGCGTAGCGAAGGGCCTCCCGGATCATCGCGTCGGCGTCGTCGATGGGCCGCTTGACGCCCGAGGAGACCAGGGCCTTTCCGGCGAAGCGGCCGCGGTCGCGCACGCCGACGTCGACGGCGAAGATGGCCGCGTCAGCGGCGGCGATGACCTCGGGGGCGAGCGGGGTGGAGCCGGCCGAGCCCTGGGTCTCGACGTGGATGTCGACCCCGGCGCGCGCCGCGGCCGCCTCCAGGGCCTCGGCAGCCATGTAGGTGTGCGCGATGCCGGTGGGGCAGGCGGTCACCGCGACCAGGCTGCGGCGTACGTCGCCCGCGGGCGCGGCCGGAGCGTCGGCATCGGCGGGGGCGGTGTGCTTGCCGCTGGCCACCGAGGGGGCGGCCACGTCGGGTTCGAGCACGGCCATCACCAGGGCGACCAGCTCGCCGGGAGTGGCTGCGGTACGTAGCGAGTCGGTGAAGGCCGGCTTGACCAGGGCCCGGGCCAGCTTGGTGAGCAGCTGGAGGTGGGTGGCGTCGCCGCCGTCGGGAGCGGCGATCAGGAAGGCCAGGTCGGCGGGGCCGTCCTTGGCGCCGAACTCGACCTTCGGCTGCAGCCGCGCGAAGGCCAGGGTGGGCTCGCTGACGCCGGTGGTGCGGCAGTGGGGGATCGCGATGCCACCGGGGAGCCCGGTGGGCGACGTGCCCTCGCGGTCCAGCGCGTCCTGGGTGAGCTGCTCGACGTCACTGGACCGACCGGCACCTCCCACCAGTTCGGCGAGTGCGCGGATCACGTCGTGCTTGTCGGTGCCGAGGTCGGCGTCGAGGCGGACGAGTGGGGCGGTGATCAGGTCTGACATGGTCACCCTTCCTGGCTGAGGTCGAGCTGTCGGACCAGGACGCCTTCGGTGGAGACGTCCCGGGGGTGGGGGATGGTGGTGCCGGGGAGGCCCGCGGCGGCGCTGCCGTAGGCCACCGCGAGCGCGAGGCGACCTGCGGGGTCACGTCGCCGTACGTCGCCGAGCAGGTAGCCGAACAGGCTGGAATCGCCTGCACCGACCGTGCTCACCACGACGGTGGGCGGGGGGCTGGCATGCCACGCGCCGTCCTTCGTGACCAGGACCGCGCCCTTGTCACCGAGGGTGGCGAGCACGGTCTCGACGCCCCGGTCGATGAGCGTGCGCGCGGCACGGGCGGCCTCGACGGGGTCCTTCTCCAACAGCTCGGGGTCGCAGCCGGTGAAGGAGGCGAGCTCCTCGGCGTTGGGCTTCATCAGGTGCGGGGCGGCCTCGTCGAGGCGGGCCACGAGGGCGCGCAGCGGTCCGTCGCTGGTGTCCACGGCGATCCGGGTCGACGTCTTGCGCAGGGTGCGCACCAGGTCGGCGTACCAGCCGTCGGGAGCACCCGGGGGCAGGGACCCGGCGAGCACGGTCCAGTCCGCCGAGCCGGCCCGGTGCCGCAGCGCGCTGGCGAGCCCCTCGAGCACTGCAGGGGAGACCTCGGCGCCGGGGCTGTTGAGCTTGGTGGTGGTGCCGTCGGGCTCGCTGATGGTGATGTTGACGCGCAGGTCACCGACGTGGTCGACGGGGCGGCAGTCGATGCCGGCGGCGAGCAGCTCGATGACGAAGGGGTCGTCCTTCGCCGCCGGCAGCACGGCGATCGAGGGGAGCCCGGCCGCCACGGCCGCGCGGGAGATGTTCACTCCCTTGCCTCCTGCCTGCGAGGTGACGGACTCGGCGCGGATCACCGCCCCGCGCTCGAGGGGACCGCTCAGTGCGACGGTGCGGTCGTGGCTCGGATTGGCGGTGAGGGTGACGATCATGCGACCACCACCTCGAGGCCACCGGTCGTGAACGCTTCCCGGTCGGCCTCGGAGATCCCGGTGTCGGTGACGAGCACGTCGACGTCGGACAGCGGGGCGAACCGGATGGCGGTCTCCACGCCGAGCTTGGCCGCGTCGGCCAGCACGACGACCTGGCGCGCGCTGGCGACCATCGCCCGCTTGGCCGCCGCCTCCTCCCGGTCGGGGGTGGACAGGCCGTGGCGCACGGATAGTCCGTTGGTGCCGAGGTAGGCGAGGTCGGCGCGCAGGTCGGCGAGCGCGGCCACGGTCTCGGACCCGACGGCGGCCTGGGTGGTCGAGCGCACCCGGCCGGGCAGCAGGTGCAGGTCGATGTGGGGGAGACCGGCCAGTCGCGCCGCGACGGGTACGGCGTGGGTGACCACGGTCAGCGGGTGGTCGCGGGGCAGGAGCGCGGCGAGACGGTAGGTGGTGGACCCGGCGTCGATGAGCACGGTGGACCCGGGCGGAGGCAGGAGGGCGAGCGCGGCCTGCGCGATCTTCTCCTTCTGCGCGATGTTGGCGGTGTCTCGGTCACCGAGAGCAGACTCGATCACGGAGAGCGAGTCGGACGGCACTGCGCCCCCGTGCACCCGGCGGACGAGTCCCATCCGCTCGAGGGCGGAGAGGTCGCGTCGCACGGTCTCGGTGGTGACGGCGTACTGGTCGGCCAGCTCGTTGACGGAGAGTCGCCCTCGGCGTGCCACCAGCTGAGCGATGGCTTGTTGCCGTTCCTCGGCGTACATTGACATTCAACCCCTCCTCCCAACAATCTTTGTATATGTTGTTTTACGCCCGAATGTGTTGACTGTCAAGGGGGAGATACGGTTATCTTGTGACCATGGTCACCACTCTCCAAGGCACTCCCGTCGTCCCGGGCATCGCCCACGGCCCGGCCGTCCTCGTCCGCGGCGACGTCTCCGCGGAGGCGATCGAGCGCTTCGGCGCCGGGTCCTTCTCCGGTCCCGACGAGGCGCTCACGGCCTACGTCGAGGCCGCCGCCGCCGTCGCCGACGGCTTCTCCCGCAAGGCCGCCCGGGCCTCCGGGCCGGCGGCCGAGGTGCTCACCGCCAGCGCCGGACTGGCGCGTGACAAGGGGCTGCGCGGTGCGGTCAAGAAGCAGCTGGCGGCCGGCGACGACCTGGTCGCGGGAGTGCACGGGGCGGTGGAGCAGTTCGTCTCGATCTTCACCCAGATGGGTGGGCTGATGGCCGAACGTGCCACCGACCTGCGCGACATCGAGCGCCGGGTGGTCGCGCACCTGGTCGGGGAGCCCGAGCCCGGCGTGCAGCTGCCGCAGACCCCTTCGGTGCTGGTGGCCGAGGACCTCGCACCGTCCGACACCGCGGGGCTCGATCCCGAGGTCGTCCTGGCGCTGGTCACCGAGCGTGGTGGCCCGACCAGCCACACCGCGATCATCGCGCGTCAGCTCGGCATCCCGTGCGTGGTCGGCGCCGCCGGCGCGCTGGAGCTGGGTGCGGGCACCGAGCTGCTCGTGGACGGGACCGCCGGCACGGTGGCCACGGGCGTCGACGCCGAGCAGGCGGCCACCCTGGTGGCGGCCGACCGGCAGCTGCGGGAGGCGTCCCAGTCGTGGGTGGGTCCGGGGCACACGGCCGACGGCACCGCGGTGAAGCTGATGGCCAACGTCGCCGACGGCGAGTCCGCGCGGGGCGCGTCCGGAGCTCCCGTGGAGGGAGTCGGGCTGTTCCGCACCGAGCTGTGCTTCCTCGACCAGGCCGAGGAGCCCGACGTGGAGGCGCAGGCCGCGATCTACGCGGAGGTGCTCACCGCCTTCTCCGGCGTCGGGTACGTCGTGGTCCGCACCCTCGACGCGGGCTCGGACAAGCCGGTGGCCTTCGCCACCCACCAGGGTGAGGAGAACCCGGCGCTGGGCGTGCGCGGGCTGCGGCTGTCGTTCGACAACCCCGGCCTGATGGACCGCCAGCTCGATGCGATCGCCCTGGCGGCGCGGCAGACCGGCACCGAGACCTGGGTGATGGCCCCGATGGTGGCCACCGTTGCCGAGGCGGCCGACTTCGCCGAGCAGGTGCACCGTCGTGGCCTCAAGGCCGGGGTGATGGTGGAGGTGCCCTCCGCCGCGCTGCTGGCCTACCGGATGCTCGAGGTCGTCGACTTCCTGTCCATCGGCACCAACGACCTCACCCAGTACACGATGGCCGCCGACCGGATGGCCACCGACCTGGCCCACCTCACCGACCCGTGGCAGCCGGCGGTGCTCCAGCTGATCGCGATCACCGCCGAGGCCGGGCGCCAGGCCGGCAAGCCGGTCGGTGTCTGCGGTGAGGCCGCCGCCGACCCGATGCTGGCCTGTGCCCTGGTCGGCATGGGGGTGACCTCGCTGTCGATGGCCGCCAAGGCGGTGCGTCCCGTGGGCGCCCAGCTCGCGGCCGCCGACATGGAGGCGTGCGAGGACGCGGCGGAGGCGGCGCTGGCCGCCTCCGACCCGCTGGCCGGTCGCGCCGCCGTTCGGGCCGTGCTCGGTCTCTGACTCGAGCCGACCAACAGACCCTCAACCAGGCCAGCACCGCCAGCACCCGGCGGTTGTCGTCGGGTGCCAGGGGCAGGTCGAGCTTGGTGAAGATCGAGTTCGTGTGCTTCGCGACCGCCTTCTCGGTGACGAACAGGGCCTGCGCGATGGCTGCGTTGGAGCGGCCCTGGGCCATCAGGGCCAGCACCTCGCGCTCGCGTGGGCCGCCGGCCACCACCCGGCGCAGCCCCTCGACGAACTCGCCGACGGCCGCCACCCGGTCCTTGAGCAGGTACCCGATCGCACCCTCCCCGCTGGCCAGCAGCTCGCGGGCGTAGAGGTGCTCGACGTACTGCGACAGCACCATCACCGGGAACCCCGGCCTGGCCCTCCGCGCCTTGACGACCCGGGCTACCGGCTGACGGGGCTCACCTCGCGCTGACGGCCAGCCTGCTGACCGTGACCGGGACGCCGCTCAGCGCCGCGTTGCCGCTGACGTCGAGGAGCGTGGGATCGGTGAGGTCGTTGATGGAGACGCCGACGACCTCACCGGCCCGGGCCATCCGGGTGCCGGGCACCTGGTGGCCGAAGCCGTGCGGGAGCGACACCACGCCGGGCATCAGGTCGTCGCTGGCCTGCACCTCCACCTCGACGCTGCCGACCCGGGACGACACCTTCACCGTGGCGCCGTCGTCGAGGCCGCGCTCGGCCAGGTCCGCGGGGTTCATCAACAGCTGGTGCCGGGTACGGCCGCGGGTGAGCCGGGTGGAGTTGTGCATCCACGAGTTGCAGTCGCGCTGGTGGCGGCGACCGATCAGCAGCAGCTCGTCGGTGGTCGGCAGGGGCTCGGCGTCGAGCCGGGCCAGGTCGTCGAGCACCAGCGCCGGCGCGGCCGCCACCCGGTGGTCGCGGGTCTTGAGCCGGTCGGGGAGCTGGCCGCCGCGCAACGGACCGAGGTCGACGCCCGACGGCGACCTGCGCAGCTGCGAGATGGTCACGCCGGAGGGATCGGTGCGCAGCAGCTGGCCGATCAGCACGGTCGGGCTCAACGACAGCCGGGCCCGGGCCAGCAGGCGCTTCTTGAGCGACGCCTTGCGGCGCAGTCGTGCCGTGGTGCGGATCGCCAGGTCGCGGTAGATCTGCCAGTCGTGGCGCTGGTCGGGTCCCTTGTCGAAGACCGCCGGGGTGAACCGGGCGGTGTTGCGCACCTGGAGGGTCGAGAACACCAGGTCGTAGTGGTCGCGCTCCAGCGCGGTGGTCGGCGGCAGGATCACGTCGGCGTGCCGAGTGGTCTCGTTGATGTAGATGTCCACGGCGGCCATGAAGTCGAGTCCGGCCAGTGCCCGGTCGAGGGCGGCCCCATCCGGGGTCGACAGCACGGGATTGCCCGACAGCGTGAGCACGGCCCGGATCTGGCCCTCGCCCGGCGTCTCGATCTCCTCGCGCAGCACCGCCACCGGCAGCTCGCCCGCCGTCTCGGGCAGGCCGCGCACCCGGCTGCGCCACACGCCGTGGTGGCCCCTGCCGATCAGGTCCCGCCCGACCACGTCGATGGCCGGCGAGGTGAGCATCGTGCCGCCTTCGCGGTCGAGGTTGCCGGTGACCAGGTTGAGCAGCTGCACCGCCCACTGGGCCACCGTGCCCCACGCCGTGGTGGACACTCCGATCCGGCCGTAGGCGGCGGCCGCCCCCGACTCCGCGAACTCGCGGGCGATCCGGCGGATCTCGCCGGCCGGCACCCCGCTGGCCGTCTCCGCGCGCTCGGGGGTGAACCGGGCGACCCGGTCGGCGACCTCGTCGAGCCCGTCGACGTACGACGCCGGGGTGGTGAGGCCCTCGGCGAAGAGCACCTGGAGCATGGCCAGCAGCACGTGCACGTCGGTGCCCGGACGGATGAAGTGGTGCTCGGTGGCGACCTTGGCGGTCTCGGTGCGGCGTGGGTCGAAGACCACCATCCGTCCGCCGCGGGCCTTCAGCTCGCGCAGCCGGTTCGGGAAGTCGGGCACGGTCATCAGCGAGCCGTTGGAGGCCATCGGGTTGGCGCCGAAGACCAGGAAGTACGACGTCCGGTCGAGGTCGGGCACCGGGAGCATCAGCTGGTGGCCGTACATCAGGTGCGACACCAGCTGATGGGGCAGCTGGTCCACCGAGGTGGCGCTGAACCGGTTGCGGGTGGGCAGCGCCTTCACCAGCGCCGTCCCGTGGGTCATCGAGCCGAGGCTGTGCACGTTGGGGTTGCCCAGGTAGATGCCGACCGCGTCGCGGCCGTGCTCGTTGGTGGCCCGGGCCAGCCCGTCGGCGACCAGGTCGAGGGCCTCGTCCCAGCCGATCTCCTCCCACCCGTCCGCGGTCCGCCGGACCGGGTGCCGCAGCCGGTCGGGGTCGGTGTAGACGTCGGCGATGGCCACGCCCTTGGGGCAGATGTGACCGCGGGAGAGCGGGTCCTCGGGGTTGCCCCGCGCCGCGGTGACGGCGCCGTCCTCGACGGTGAGCTCCAACCCGCAGATCGCCTCGCAGAGGTTGCAGACCCCGATGCGCTTGTCCATGCCGGCCATCGTGTCAGACCGGGCCCGCGGGCCGGCGAAGTCTGGCCCTGGGGGTGGTCCGCCGACCCGGGCCGCTGGGTTACGGTGCCACGCACGCCGTCCGCCGTGGACGGCGCAACAGTGGAGGAAAACATGCGTTACGGACTCGGCGTCGCTCTGATCGCGATCGGCCTCATTCTCGCGCTCGCGGTGCAGGACACCCTCTCGGGTGTCGACCTCACGATGATCGGCTGGATCCTGACCGCTGTCGGGATCCTGGTGATGGTGCTCACCGCGGTGCAGCTCAACACCCGCCGCCGTTCGACCACGGTGGCGACCACGACGCACACCGACGGCTCGCAGACCGTCAGCGAGCAGCAGCGCGACCAGAGCCCGCCCTCGTCGTACTGACGTCGGGTCAGTACGACGTGATCCGGAGGCTGCGCATCCGGGCGTAGAGCGTCGTACGTGACATGCCCAGCTCCTGGGCGGCGCGCACCTTGTTGCCCTCGCAGCCGTGGAGGGTCGCCACGATCACGTCCCGCTCGGCCCGCTCGAGCGGGGCGATCGGCCCCGCCGGCCCCGCGGACCGGTAGTCCTCGGGCAGGTCGTCGACGCCGATCGTGTCGGCCCACCGCCGCTGCACCGCGTGCGCCAGCACCGCCTTCAGCTCGCGCAGGTTGCCGGGCCAGGCGTGTGCGGTCAGCGCCGCGACCGCGCCGGGGGCCAGGTGCAGGTCGCGCTCGGGTTCGAGGTCCTGCAGCATCCGCGCGGCGATGGCCGGGACCTGGTGGCGGCGCGCGGCGAGCGGCACCGTCTCCTCGCGGCGGGTGGCGGTGCCGGCCAGGGCCGCGGCCCGACCGGTCAGCTGGTCGACGGGACCGCAGGTGAAGACCAGGTGTGGACGGTCCTTGCCGTCCACGCGCAGCGACACCAGCTCGAGCAGCCGGTCGGACAGCAGGTCGATGCCGTCGACGCAGACCGTGCCCGTGCGTCGGCTCATCAGGGACTCGAAGTCCCTCGCCCAGGCGGTGTCCCCGTCGAGGAGTGCCGCGCCGGGGCCCAGGAGGGTCACCGGCTCGACGTCGGACAGCTCCAGTGCCCGGGTGGTGCGCCCGGTGCCGGCCGGACCCCAGACCAGCAACGGCGCCGCCGCCCGTTCGCGAGACGACCACGACCGCCTGGTCACCGAGCGAGCCCGTTCGGTGTCGCAGGGCTCCACGTGCAGCAGCGCGCCGCGCCGCGCTCCGCTGACCTGGGTGACCTCCACGGTCACGGCGCGCCCGGACTCGAGGGACAGGTCGAGCGTCGCCCCGTGCCGGCGTACGTCGGTCACGAGCATCCGCAGCATCGCCACGTCGCCCGGGCCGAGCAGGTCGAGGGCCGCCTGGTTGGAGAGCACCAGGTCCTCGCCGACCTCCATCATCGCACGCCGCCGCAGCCTGGAGGCCGCCTGGAACGCTTCGAGCAGGTTCTTCTCCGA
>JBBQRV010000086.1:0-13839 GCA_038214475.1 Propionibacteriales bacterium
CGCGAGCTGGTGGCCGCCACGGCCGACGCCCTGGGCGCCGCGCACGCGGCGGGCATCGTGCACCGCGACGTGAAGCCGGCCAACCTCATCGTCACGCCCGACCGACGGGTGAAGGTCACCGACTTCGGCATCGCCCGCGCCGCGGACGGGCTGGCCCTGACCCGCACCGGCCAGGTGATGGGCACCCCGCAGTACCTCTCGCCCGAGCAGGCCCAGGGCGAGCCGGCCACCGCGGCCTCTGACGTCTACGCGCTCGGCGTCGTGCTCTACGAGTGCCTGGCCGGCCGGCGCCCCTTCGTCGCCGACAGCCCGATCGCCACCGCGCTCGCGCACGTGCGCGACCCACTGCCCGACCTGCCGGTCTCGGTGCCCGACGACCTGGCCGCCGTCGTACGCCGCTCGCTGGCCAAGGACCCCGCGCAGCGCTACCCGGACGCCAGCGCCTTCGCCCGGGCCCTGCGCGACCCCGCCGGCGACGCGCCCGCGGTGATCGCGCCGACACCGGCCCGCCCCGTTCCTCCTCCGGCGGCGCCCGACACCCAGGTGCTGGCCGCGTCCGCTGCGTCGGGTCGGGCCCAGCGGTCCCAGCGGTCCCAGCGGCCCCGGTGGCTGCTGGTCGCGCTGGCCCTGGTGGCCCTGGTCGTGGTGGTCGTGCTGGCGCTGCTGGTGTCGCAGGCGTTCGACGGCAGTCCCGAGCCCGCGAGCAGCGGATCGCCCTCCCCGTCCTCCAGGGCCACCTCCCCCAGCGCGCCGACCGACACCCCGACGACGCCGGCGACCAGCGCTCCCACCACGGCCCCGACCAGCGCGACCGCCAGTCCTACCGGGACGACCGCTCCCGCGACCGTCACAGTCGACCCGGCCGACTACGTGGGGCGCGACATCAAGGACGTCTCCGCCGACCTGAAGGCGCTCGACCTGAAGGTGAACCGCCAGAAGGTCGACAACCCCGGCGACCAGCCGGAGGGGGTCGTCACGGAGGTCTCACCGAGCGGAGAGCTCGCCCCCGGCGACACCGTCACGGTCAGCTACTGGGACAAGGCTCCGCCGCCGGCCAACCGGGCGGCGATCGGCGACCGCGTCCACCGCACCACCCGCACCACCCGTACCACCAAGGCGCCCGGCACGGGCGCGGGGAAGGGCATCACGCCATGAGCAACACGGAGCCGACCCTGGTCGGCAAGCGCTACGAGCTGGGCGAGCCGCTGGGCCGGGGAGGCATGGCCGAGGTCCGCAAGGGCACCGACACCCGGCTGGGCCGGATCGTCGCGGTCAAGCGGCTGCGCACCGACCTCGCCAGCGACGCCACCTTCCAGGCCCGGTTCCGGCGCGAGGCCCAGGCCTCCGCCTCGCTCAACCACCCCTCGATCGTGAGCGTCTACGACACCGGCGAGGAGATGACCGCCGACGGCGTGGCCCAGCCCTACATCGTGATGGAGTACGTCGCCGGCCGGACGCTGCGCGACATCCTGCGCGAGGGCCGCAAGATCCTGCCCGAGCGCGCCCTCGAGATCACCAGTGGCGTCCTGTCCGCGCTCGACTACAGCCACCGGGCCGGGATCATCCACCGCGACATCAAGCCCGGCAACGTGATGCTCACCCCCACCGGCGACGTGAAGGTGATGGACTTCGGGATCGCCCGAGCGGTCTCCGACGCCTCCTCGACGATGACCCAGACCGCGGCCGTGGTCGGCACCGCGCAGTACCTCTCCCCCGAGCAGGCCCGGGGCGAGACCGTCGACTCGCGCTCCGACGTCTACTCCACCGGGTGCCTGCTCTACGAGCTGCTCACCGGCCGGCCCCCGTTCGTCGGCGACTCCCCGGTGGCGGTGGCCTACCAGCACGTCCGCGAGCCCGCCGTACCCCCGTCGCAGCACGACACCGACCTCACGCCCGAGGTCGACGCGATCGTGATGAAGGCACTGGCCAAGCGGGTCGAGGAGCGCTACCAGTCGGCCGCCTCGATGCGCAACGACATCGAGCGCTACCTGGCCGGCCGGCCCGTCCAGGCGCCGGCGGTGGTGGTGCCCGACACCACCTTCCTGCCGGCCGACACCGCGCCCACCGCCGTCTCCCGGGCCGTCCCCGCACCGGTCGAGGAGGACGACGACCGCAGCCGCACCGGTCTGATCATCGGGCTGGGCCTGCTGCTGGTGGCGCTGATCGCGGCCGCGGCGTTCTTCCTGCCCAAGCTGATGGAGTCGCCGCCCGACCAGGTACAGATCCCCAAGCTGATCGGGCTCACCGAGAAGCAGGCCCGCAACCAGCTCGGCGCCCTCGGGCTGGTGCCCGACGCCAGCTTCCAGCGCAACGACACCGTGCCCGAGGGCAAGGTCTTCGAGCAGGACCCCAACCCGTCGGAGTACGTCGACCCCGGCGCCACGGTGAACTTCACCGTCTCGACCGGCGTCCCCCTCGTCTCGCTCCCGTCGGTCGTCGGTCAGCCGCGCTCGGACGCGCGGGCCGCCCTGGAGGAGCTGGGGTTCAAGGTCGAGATGAAACAGGTGGAGTCCGACGAGCCCAAGGACCAGGTGATCGAGACCAACCCGGCGTACCCCAACCAGGTGCCGAAGGGCTCGACCGTGGTGGTGTCCTACTCCGACGGGCAGGAGAAGATCCCGGACGTGGTCGGCAAGAAGCAGGCCGACGCCGAGCAGGCGATCCGAGACGCGAAGTTCACGCCCGACGTGCTCGAGGACTCCAACACCACCGAGCCGAAGGGCACGGTGATCCGGCAGAGCCCCGAGGCCGGCCAGACCGCTGCCGAGGGCACCGTGGTCACGATCGTGGTGTCGAGCTACGAGCCGCCGTCGGAGACGCCGAGCGACACCACGTCGCCCTCCCCCACCGACACCATCTCGCCGAGCCTGCCGCCGATCTCACCCAGCCCGTAGCCGGGTGGGTCATCGGGATAGTCCGAGAGGTTTCGGTCGGTCTGAGGGCGACCGGGCGACCGAAAGCTCTCGGACTATCCCGCCCTCCGCTCAGGTGAGCGGGCGGGCGTAGGACAGGTCGAGGCTGCCGTCGTACGCCGGGGCGAGCAGGTCGGACTCCAGCTGGAGGTCCCAGCCGACCGCGATGTCGGGGATGGCCGACAGCTCCCGGTAGAACTGCAGGTCGGGGTCGGCCATCACCGCGTCGTAGAGCGCGGACTGGTCGCCCACCGCGGAGATGACGTAGGGCTGTGCATAGGGGAGGCCGTGCAGCCGGACGTTGTTCCCCGAGCACTTGATGCCGGTCGTGGTGATCACCCGCTGGCCCTGGATGGTCACCGCGGTGGCGCCGGCGAGCCACATCGCGTTGACGACGTTCTCGATGTTCTGCTGGTGCACGAGCATCGAGTTGATGGGGCGGCTGGAGGACTCGAGCACGTCGGTGGGAGCGTCCGACAGCGTGATGGTGAGCCCCGCGCCCGTGACCGGGGTGCGCCCGGCCGGCTCCTCGAGCTTGTCGACGCGGGCGCTGATCCGGTCGACCTGACGGTCCTTCACGCCGGCCGCGAGCGCCTGGACCTGGCGGTCGAGCGCGCGGGCCTGGGCCTGGAGCTGCTGCACGTCGCGGCTCTCCCCGGACACGATCGTCGACAGGTCGGTGTAGCGGCCGGGGCGCAGGTCGACGCCCTCGCTGCTCTTCGCGCTGACCACGAACATCACCCCGCTGAGCAGGGCGACCACCGGCGTGCCCACCCGCCACAGCCGCCGTACCCTGCGGGCGCGCTCGACCGGGGCGTCCAGCGCCGGGCCCTGCGCCGGGCCCGGCGCCGGGTCCGGGGCGGTGTCGGGGGCGGGTTCGACGGGCATGGCGACTACGCTAGCCCGCGGCGCGGTGCGAAACACGCCCCGCCCGTCCGTAGCAGTGCAGATCGGAGAGTTTGGTGTCCAAGCCCAAGGCCACGCAGGAGTACGTCGACCCCACGTCGGGTCCCCTGTTCTCGGTGCGGTTCCTGATCGCGTTGCTGCTCGTCGTGCTGGGCATCGCCTGGATCGTCTACTACTACGTCCAGGTACGCGTCGACCCCACCGTGCTGCCGGCGCCGAAGCCGGGCAAGCCGGGCTTCATGGCCGACCTCAAGGACTGGAACTACCTGGTCGGCTTCGGCATGGTGCTGCTGGGACTGGCCTTCGCGGCGCACCCGTCCACCCCGCTGGGCCGCGGCCGCGGAGTCGTGGTCGGGATGCTCGGCTGCTTCCTGATCGGCCTGGTCTGGATCTGCACCTACTACGTCGTGAGCAACGACGTCTCCGGCGTGCCGGTGATCAACGACCTGGGCCAGTACAACCTGATGGTCGGCATCGGCTTCATGGCCGTCGGCTTCAGCTACGCGACCCGCTGGGAATGAGCCGGTCGCACCGGCGAATGACACCGGTGTAGTTCTCCACAGGAGTTATCCACAGTGTGGAGAACTTCAGCCGAGCTGGAGCGTGCGCGCCACCAGCGCGACCAGCACCACGACCGACATCGCCGCGACCCCGGCGACCTGCCAGGTGACACGCCGGGGACGCGGGGCATAGACCAGCACCAGGGTGAGCAGGATGCCCCCCACGAAGCCCCCGAGGTGGCCCTGCCATGAGATCGCGCCGCGGCCGGCGACCGTGATCACCGCGTTGATGCCGATCCACATCAGGATCTGCTGCACGTTGCCGCGCACCTTCAAGGTGAGCACCAGCAACGCCCCCATCAGCCCGAAGACGCAGCCCGACGCACCCAGCGTCGAGACGTTGATCGGCGCCAGCCAGTAGACCAGCGTCGAGCCCACCAGGCCGGCGCCCAGGTAGACCACCAGGAACCGGGCCCGGCCCAGGGCCGCCTCGAGCGGCGGACCGAGGAACCACAGGGCGAGCATGTTGAAGCCGATGTGCCAGATCTCGACGTGGGTGAACATGCTGGTGACCAGCTGCCACAAGGCGCCGTCGGCGACACCGTGGATGCGCACCACCCCGCCGCCCCCCGTGGACAGCACCACGTCCTGGCGCCACAAGGACAGCCGGTCGACCCACACGCTGGCCGCGCCGCCGGTCGCGGAGATCAGCAGCCAGACCAGCGCGTTGATGCCGATCAGCACCTGTGCAGTGACCCGGGGATCGTCCGACGGCTTCCCGCCGTACGCCGCCTGCGCGGAGCGCACCGTCCTGGACGCCTCGGCCACACAGCTCGGGCAGTGGAACCCGACGGAGGCGTCACGCATGCAGTCCGGGCAGATCGGCCGGTCGCAGCGCTGGCAGCGGATGTACGTCTCCCGGCCGGGGTGCCGGTAGCAGGTGGGCACCCCGGTCTCGGGAGTCGGAGGCTGGGCGTTCAGGAGCGGACGACCTCGACCTTGTCGATGACGACCGGCTCGACCGGACGGTCACCGGGACCGGTGGCCGTGCTGCCGATCGCGTCCACCACCTCGCGCGACGCCTGGTCGGCGACCTCACCGAAGATGGTGTGCTTGAAGTTCAGCCAGGTCGCGGCACCCACCGTGACGAAGAACTGCGAACCGTTGGTTCCCGGGCCCGCGTTGGCCATCGCCAGCAGGTAGGGCTTGTCGAAGACCAGCTCGGGGTGCGGCTCGTCCTTGAACGTGTAGCCGGGACCGCCGGTGCCGGTGCCGAGCGGGCAGCCACCCTGGATCATGAAGCCGCTGATCACGCGGTGGAAGCCCAGGCCGTCGTAGAACGGGCCCGAGGTCTTGCCCCCGTCGGCGCGGTAGTCCTTGGTGCCCTCGGCCAGCCCGACGAAGTTGTCGACCGTCTCGGGAGCGTGGTCGGGGAACAGGTTGATGGTGATGTCGCCCCGGTTCGTCTTCAGGACGGCCTGCAGGTCAGCCATGACGTGCCCTTCTCAGAATGGATCATCTCGTCGGAGTGTGCTCCGGTGATCCTTGCAGGCCCAGGGCCGGAATCAAACGGCACTACCCCTAGGGGGCCTTGGGTTCGCGCGCGTGGCATGGTGGGATGATGGTCCAAGGCAGGGCTGCAGGCTGGGCTACCCGAGAGGAACACGCGCATGGGCTTCCGCAAGAAGAAGACCCTGATGGATCACGCCGCCGACATCGTGGAGTCGATCCGACCCACGATCGAGGACGCCGTCGACGCCGCCAAGGAGAAGGCGGGCCCGCTGTTGAGCGACGCCCGCGACAAGGCCGGACCGGCACTCCAGGACGCCCGCGACCGGGCGGTGCCCGCGTTGCAGGACGCCCGCGACCGCGCCGTACCCGTGCTGCAGGACGCCCGCGACCGCGCCGTGCCCGTGCTCCAGGACGCCCGCGACAGTGCCCGTCCGCTGATCGCCCAGGGCCGCGCGCTGGCCTCGGAGAAGGTCGCCGCTGGCAGCGCCCTCATCTCCGAGAAGGCCGCCGAGGGCCGGGCGATGGCTGCCGACAAGGCCGCCACCCTCGCCGGTGAGCAGCCCAAGAAGAAGAAGAAGGGCGGCAAGTTCAAGAAGCTGCTGCTCCTCAGTGGCGTGGCCGCGCTCGCCGGGTTCGTGTACAAGAAGCTCACCGCCAGCGACGACAGCTGGCAGTCGTCGTACACGCCTGCGCCGCCCGCCAAGCCGTCGACCCCTGCCGCTCCGGCCACGCCCGCCGCCGCACCTGCCGCGGACACCGCGGACGACGGCGCGGACGACGGCGCGGACGACCAGGCCGACGACCAGGCAGCGTCGTCACCCGACGAGGCGCTCTCGGACGCCGCGGACGAGCCGCACGACGTCACCACACCCGACGACCCCGCCGAGGTCGTCGAGCTCGACGGTGACGAGCCGGAGGGCAAGCCCGGAGTGCACAAGACCTGAACCGCTACACCCGCTGACGCCGGCCCGCAGGGAGATCCTCGGGCCGGTGTTCTGCTATCCAGGCGTCGATCAGCTCCCACCAGCCGAAGAGCCAGTCGATGCGCTCGTCCCGGTCTGTGGGGATCTCCGCACTCGGCACCTGCCACCAGCGCATCACGATCACCTTGTCGAGCGGCAGCTCGCGCCACAGGTCGCCCGCCGTGACCAGGTGGTCGAGCCCGGTGTGCGCCACCATCACCACGTCGGCCCCGGGGGCCGCGTCCAAGGCAGCCAGCAGCCCGCCCGGGCGCGGAGCAAGCACGTGCGCCATCGCCTCGGCCCGCCGGGCCATCCGCTCCAAGCCGAGCCGGCGCAACCGGTCGATCGCGCGGGTACGTCGAGCCGGGGTGAAGTTCCCGCCCTCGGGGAAGATCACGAAGGCGTCGTTCTCGTCGAGACCCGTGGCCAGGTCGGCGATCTGCTCCTCGAAGCTGTCGCCGGCTGCCGGGTTCGGTGAGATGAACCGGGCGGGGATCCGGCGCAGCAGCACCCCGATCGCGGGGTCCCACGCAAGGGTGTCCTTGAGCACCACCCGCGGCTCGCGGCCGTACCAGTGCATCAGGGTGTGGATCAGGGTGAAGGAGTCGGCCGGCCCGGCGTGCCGGCAGCACACCAGGATCGGCACGCCGGGGTGCGCGTCGGGCGTCGGCCCCTCGGTCACGATCTTGAGCCGGGCCACGCGCCGGGCCTCGCGGAAGAAGAACCACATCAGCAGCTGGACCAGGTCGTAGTGCAGTCCCTCGAAGTACGGCGTGCGCAGCCGGGCGCCGAACCCGGAGCTCAGCCACAGCACGAACATGACCAGCAGCAGCAGGCTCTCGCAGGTGGCGTAGAGGATGAAGATCCACAGCAGCCGCAGCGCCCGCCACCGGCCCGGAAGCAGCGGCGACAGGGCGGCGCCGGCGATCACCCAGAACGGGAAGGTGACCCACACCAGCCCGGTCAGGCCGATCACGGCGGGCGCCAGCAGCAGGCGCCGCAGTGCCCAGACGGAGGCCCGGCTCACAGCTCGTCCAGATAGCTGGCGGTGGCCACGTAGGTGGCCTCGATCTTGCCGGCGACCGCCGAGAAGTCCCGGAAGGCGAACACGGAGTCGTCGCGGCTCGACGTACCGGCCGCGGGCAGCACGTGCGCGACGACGTGCTCGGGCAGCTCGGCCAGCTCGCGGTGGAAGCGGTGCCGCCGGGCGATCTCGAAGGACACCTTCGCCACCTCCCAGGGCCGCTTGGGCGCGGTCAGCGGCCGGTCGATCCGGCCCACCTGGAGCACGAAGATGCGGGTCGCCCCGAGCAGGGCGGCCCGCCCCACCGGGATCGAGTTCACGATGCCACCGTCGAGGTAGTGCTCGTCGCCCACCCGGGCCGGCGGCAGCAGGCCCGGTACGGCGGCACTGGCCACCACGGCCTGCACCACGGGGCCCTCGGTGAACCAGTGCTCGGCCGCGCGTTCGATGGAGGCGGCACAGACCTGGAGCTCGACGGCGAGGTCGGCGAAGGTCAGGTCACCGAGCTCCTCCTCGAGCCGGGTGCGCAGCGGCCGCGACGAGAACACGTGGGTGCCGGTCGTGACCGCTCGCCGTACGCTCCTCAGCGGCTGGGTGGGGTAGACCTCGCCGGTCTGCCCAACGGTGTTCCACAGCTCGGTGAGCCGCTCGATCACGGCGATGGAGGGGTCGCGGGCGACCATCGCCCCGTTCAGCGCACCGACGCTGGTGCCCAGCACCAGGTCGGGCACGATGCCCCGCTCGAAGAGCGCCCGGAGCATCCCGACCTCGACAGCTCCCAGCAGGCCGCCGCCGCCGAGCACGAACGCGGTCTTCTCCTCGCTGCCGGGCACCGGGCGAGCCTAGCCGCCGAAGACCTCGGGGTGCTCGGCGCGGACCCGGGTCACCACGCGGTGCTCGACCCAGAAGATGAAGACCGGGATCACGCCCGCGAGCAGCATCACCACGGTGAAGGGGAGCGACCACGCCAGCCGGCGGGCGAGCAGGAAGGCCACCACCAGGTAGACGATGTAGATCCAGCCGTGGGCCACCGCGACCACTGCCGTGAGGTGGTCGCCGAAGACCTGCGTGGAGCCACCCTCGGTGAGGAGGTACTTCATCGGCATGGCCACGAACACCAGCACGGTGAGCAGGATGCCGACGAGGACGGCGAGGACCCGGTAGGACCGGAAGAGAGAGCGCACCAGGCCAACCTACTGGGGGGCTCCATGAGCGGCCGACTGCGGTTCCGGCACCGGGGGGCCCGGTGGGTCGCCCAGCACCTCGTCGCGCACCCAGCGCCACCAGATGAACGCCGCGAACGACCCGAACACCCACCATTCGAGCGCGTAGAGGATGTTGCGCAGAGCGGTGAACCGGCCGGCGTCGGGGAGCTGCTCCAGATCGGCCGCGACCAGGTTGCCGGTGCCCGCGTTGGTGGCCCGCTCACCGACCGGCCAGGCACCGGGAGCGGCCCGGTCGGCGACCACGGCGTAGGCGCCGTACAGGTCCTGGTCGACGTGCTGGATGGCGTCGGCGATCCTCAGCTGGGGCAGCACGTCGTCGTTCGGGTCGGTGTCGGTCTCGCCGGTGCCTTCTGGGGGTTGCAGCCAGGCCACGAACTCGGCCCGGCCGGTGGGAGGAGCCGGTACGCCGGCCCGGGTCGCTGCCCAGCCGCGCACGATCTCCAGCGCGGGAGCGTCGGCGCCCCCGATCGCCAGCGGCGTGACCGCCCAGAACCCGGTGCGGCCGTCGTGCACCCGACCACTGACGTAGACGGTGCCGTCGGGCACCCAGGTGCCGCTCACCACCACCGGCTGGCCGACCAGGTCGCCGGGGAACGGGTCGTCGGCGCCGATCGCCGAGGCCAGCGGCACCGGTTCGCGCAGGGTCAGGTCGACCGCCTCGGCCGAGCGGCGCGTCGACCATGCGTCGTACTGCCAGACGCCGAGGCCGAGGGCGAGCGCCACCGCCGCCAGCGCGACCAGGTGCAGCCCCCAGTAGCGGGGGCGCAGCGGACGGGGCAGGGGCACCGCACCAGCCTACGGAGCCTGGCCGAGAGCCCCACACGCGGCACCGGGGCCGGGCAAGAGCGGGCCAGAGCGGGCCCAGAGCGGGTTCAGAGCCGCGAGAGCCGCTGCACGAACCTGGGCGCGACCAGGAACGCCTCGGCCCGCAGCGCGGCCACCCCGACCCGGGGCAGGTCGGCCGAGGAGCGGAAGCACAGGAACCGCGGCACCCACTGCGGGTGGTACTTCGCGTTGGCCCGGTAGAGGGACTCGATCTGCCAGAACCGTGAGAGCCACAGCAGCACCGCCCGCCAGACCCGCAGGACCGGGCCGGCCCCGAGGCGCTCACCGCGAGCGAAGACACTGCGGAAGACCGCGAAGTTCAGCGACACCTGGCTGACCCCCAGCTCGGGGGCGGCCGCCATCACGCCGGCCACCAGCTGCTCGACGATGCCGTTCTCGGCGGTCCGGTCGCGGCGCATCAGGTCCAGGGAGAGGCCGTGGTCGCCCCAGGGCACGAAGTGCAGCAGGCCGCGCAGCTCACCCTCGGCGTCGGTGGACAGGGCGATCACGGCGCGAGGGTCGTCGGAGGAGCCGAACCGCCCCAACGCCATCGAGAAGCCGCGCTCGACCGTGCCGTCGCGCCATTCGTCTGCCTTGGCGGCCAGCTCATCGAGCACGTGGTCGGGGAGATCGGCCACCCGGTGGCAGGTCACCGTCAGCCCGGCCCGGGTGCACCGGGTGATCGCCTGGCGGACCCCGCGCATGCTGCGCCCCTCGAGGGTGAAGTCGGTGACGTGCAGGATCGCCTCGTCGCCGAACTCGAGCGCGTCGAGCCCGGCCCGGTGGTACGCGGCGGCGCCGGCCTCGCTCGCGGCCAGGACGGCGGGCACCCACCCGAAGCCGCGTGCCTCGGCCAGCCAGGCATCGATCACCGCGGGCCAGCAGTCCCGACTGCCGATCGGGTCACCGGCCGCCAGGGAGACCGTCCCGACCACGCGGTAGGTCAGCGCGGCCCTGCCGTTGGGCGAGAACAGCACGGAGCGGTCGTCGCGCAGCGCGAAGTACGACAGCGAGTCCTGGGCACCCCATGCGCCTACGAGGGTGGCCAGTCGCCCCCGCTCCTCGTCGGTGAGCGGGTGCGGACCGTCGGCGGGCTGGAGGGCGACCAGCAGGGCGAGCACCAGCACGCTCGCCCCGAGCACGACCAGGGCGATGGCGGCCTGCGCGTCGTCCTCGGCGTCGGTGAACCGGACCGGTCCGGAGATGCCGACCAGGCCGACGAGGGCGTGCTGCAGACGGTCGAACCTGCTGGTTCCCGCGGCCTGCCCACCGGCGTCGACACTCAGCCAGATCCATCCCAGCAGGGTGGCCACCACGGGACCGATGAGCACGACCGCGCCCAGGTTGACCAGGGAGCGCGGGTCGGGTCGCGCGGTGAACCGGGAGCCCGAGGTGACCAGCAGCACGAAGAGCACGAGCGAGAGCACCGCCTCCTCCACGTCGAGGCCCTTGAGCAGGTGCAGCACCACCGTGACCGCGGTCAGCACGGTCGCGTAGAGCCAGGCCCGGTGCTTGCCGCGACGCAGCGCGCGGGACAGCAGGATCAGCATCAGCCCGGTGGCCGCGGCTCCGGTCGCGGCGGCCGCCGGGAACACTCCCGGCACCAGGTCACTGATGATCCGGGCGCGGCCGCTCAGCTCCGGGAGCAGCGACGAGAGCACCGTCACCGCGCCCACCACGAACACGATGCGGGCCAGCCAGGACGGGGTCCTGACGGCGTTCCACACGACGAGCAACCTTAGGGGCGAGGGGATCGGGACGAGTTCGGGTGCGGTCCCGTGGTGGAGCCTAGGGGACTCGAACCCCTAACCCCCTGCTTGCAAAGCAGGTGCGCTACCAATTGCGCCAAGGCCCCCGGTGCGAGGTGTGGTCAGGCCTTCTCGACGTGGTCGGTGGCCTCGGCCCACAGGGCCTGCTCCGAGCGCGACTCGTCGATCTTCTTCTTGGCCATCACGGCACCGACGGCGGCCAGCAGGACCAGCAGGAGCTTCTTCATGGTGGATCCTCGCGGTTGGGATGGGAGTGGGTGGGCCTAACAGGACTTGAACCTGTGACCTCTTCCTTATCAGGGAAGCGCTCTAACCGTCTGAGCTATAGGCCCCTGCGGATCTGCATCTGCGGGGTGAACCGACGGGGAAGATTACCCCACCCGCAAGGGCTCGGACAAAACCGGGGGGTCAGCGCCCCCGGACCCGCCCGGCACCGCTCAGTGGCTGTCCTCCGACAGGGTCACCTCGACGCCACCGAGCAGCGCCGCGGACATGTTGTAGAGGAAGGCGGCGAGCGTCGCCACCGCCGTGATCAGGACGACGTCGATCACCGCTACCAGCATCGTGAAGCCGAGCACCCGCGAGGTGCCGACGTAGTTGGTGACGTCGAAGTTCGCCGAGTCCTGGCCACCCACGACGTTCTGCACCGAGGCGTTGATGGAGTCCCAGACCCCGGCCGCACCGAGCACCGACCACACGATCAGCACCGAGACCACGGTCACCACCGCGAAGGCGATGGACAGCAGGAACGCCGTCTTCATCACTGACCACGGGTCGACCCGCGAGAGCCGGAGCCGGGCCCGACGAGGCTGCTTGACGCCCTCGCGCTTCAGCGGAGCCGTCTCGGGCCGGGCGTTGTCGCGGTGCTCATCGCTCGCCGAGACCAACTTCTCCTGCAGCCGAGAGCGCCAGTCGGCGCGCTCGGCGGTCTCCTCGACGCCGGCGCCGGTCTTGGCGCGTTGGGTGCTGGTCTCGGTCATCAGGCTTCACTCTCCCCGGTCTCGGTAGCGGGTTCAGCCTCGATTGTTGCACCTGCGTCGTCATCTGCCACCTCGGCGGACTCCACACCGGTCTCGGGGCTGCCCACGACCGCCTCGGTGCCGGCCACCTCGACAGCGCCGTCGACAGCCTCGTCGTCGTTCTCCTCGTCGGCCTTCGCCTCGACCGAACGAGCGACCACGGCGACGGCGTCACCCGACTTGGGCGTCACGAACTTCACGCCCATCGTGGAGCGACCGGTGGCTCGGAACTCCTCGTTGACGGGGCTGCGGACGACCTGGCCGTTCTGGGTGATCGACAGGATCTCGTCGCCGTCCTCGACGATGAACGCGCCGACCAGACCACCACGGTCCTGGTTGGCCAAGGACATCGCCTTGATGCCGAGGCCACCGCGTGACTGGGTGCGGTAGTCGCTGATCCGGGTGCGCTTGGCGAAGCCGCCGTCGGTGATGGTGAACACGAACTGCGGCTTGACCTCGGCGTCCTCGCTCACCTCGACGTCGGCCACCTCCGCGGCGTCGGTCTCGTGGTCGAGACCAGCAGCCACCTCGGCGGCGACCTGGGCGGCCCGGATCACCGACATCGACAGCATCGAGTCGCCGCCACGGAACTTCATGCCCGAGACGCCGGACGTGGCCCGGCCCATCGGACGCAGCTGGGTGTCGTCGGCCTTGAACCGGATCGCCTGGCCCTTGCGCGAGACCAGCAGGATGTCGTCGTCGGCGTTGACCAGCTCGGCGCCGATCAGCTCGTCGTCGTCCTCGCGGAAGTTGATCGCGATCACGCCGGCCTGGCGCGGGCTGTTGTAGTCGCCCAGCCGGGTCTTCTTGACCAGGCCGTTGCGGGTCGCCAGCACGAGGTACGGCGCCTGCTCGTAGTCGCGGATCGCCAGCACCTGGGCGATCGACTCGTCGGGCTGGAAGCTCAGCAGCCCGGCGACGTGACCGCCCTTGGCGTCGCGGGACGCCTCGGGGAGGTTGTAGGCCTTGGTGCGGTAGACCCGCCCGGCCGTCGTGAAGAACAGCAGCCAGTGGTGGTTGGACGTGGCGATGAAGTGCTGCACCACGTCGTCACCGCGCAGCGAGGCACCACGCACGCCCTTCCCGCCGCGCTTCTGCGTGCGGTACGCATCGGAGCGGGTGCGCTTGGCGTAGCCACCGCGGGTGATCGAGACGACCAGCTCCTCGTCGGGGATCAGGTCCTC
>JBBQRV010000087.1:0-13659 GCA_038214475.1 Propionibacteriales bacterium
TCAACATCAGCGTCGACGCCGGTGCGCAGGGCGTGCTCGCCGCCGAGATCGTGGCCGCCGGTGCGGCGTACGGCGGGTCCGACGCCTTCGCGGGGGAGAAGATCAACCTCGAGTTCGTGTCGGCCAACCCCACCGGGCCCATCCACATCGGTGGCGTGCGCTGGGCCGCCGTCGGCGACGCACTCGGCCGGATCTTCACGATGACCGGCGCCGAGGTCACCCGGGAGTACTACTTCAACGACCACGGCGGCCAGATCGACCGCTACAGCAGCTCCCTGCTGGCCAGTGCCCAGGGCCGACCCGCCCCGGAGGACGGGTACGGCGGCGGCTACATCGACGACGTCGCGAAGGCCGTGATCGCCCGGCGGCCAGACGTCCTCTCGTTGCCCGACGACGAGGCCCAGGAGGTCTTCCGGGCCGAGGGGGTGGACATGATGTTCACCGAGATCAAGCAGAGCCTGCACGACTTCGGCGTGGACTTCGACGTGTACTTCCACGAGGACGACCTGCACACCAGCGGCGCCGTCGCCCGCGCCGTGGCCCGGCTGACCGAGCTCGGCAACACCTACGAGCAGGACGGCGCCCTGTGGCTGCGCACCGAGCAGTTCGGTGACGACAAGGACCGGGTGGTGATCAAGTCCGACGGTGAGGGCTCCTACCTGTCCGGCGACCTCGCCTACTACCTCGACAAGCGCGAGCGCGGGTTCGACCGGTGCTTCATCATGCTCGGCGCCGACCACCACGGCTACGTCGGCCGGATGATGGCGATGTGCGCCGCGTTCGGCGACACCCCGCACGAGAACCTCGAGATCCTGATCGGGCAGATGGTCAACCTGCTGCGCGACGGCCAGCCGCTGCGGATGTCGAAGCGGGCCGGCACCGTGATCACCATCGACGACCTGGTCGAGGCCATCGGCGTCGACGCCGCGCGCTACGCCCTGTCGCGCTTCAGCTCCGACTCGACCATCGACCTCGACCTGGACCTGTGGTCCACGCAGTCCAGCGACAACCCCGTCTACTACGTGCAGTACGCCCACGCCCGGGTCTCGTCGATCCTGCGCAACGGCGCCGACCTGGGCCTGGCGCCCGCCGGCGACGACTTCGACCCCTCGCTGCTCTCGCACGAGAAGGAGGGCGAGCTGCTCCGGGCACTGGCCGAGCTGCCCCGCGTGGTGACCGCGGCCGCGCAGCTGCGGGAGCCGCACCGGGTGGCCCGCTACCTCGAGGAGACCGCGGCGTCCTACCACCGCTTCTACGACAACTGCCGGGTGCTGCCGATGGGCGACGAGGAGCCGAACGACCTGCACCGGGCGCGGCTGCTGCTGGTCGCCGCGACCCGCACCGTGCTCGGCAACGGGCTGGCCCTGCTCGGCGTCTCCGCGCCCGAGCGGATGTGACATGGCGTCCCACGAAGCAGGCTGGGCGCACGCCGACGGGGCCCTGCGTGGCCCGTCGTGGCTGCGCGAGCCCACCGACCCCAACCGGCTGGTGCCGCAGCTGTGGTCGCAGACGGCCCACAAGGACGCCTCCCGCGACGGCGTGCTGACCGTCGGCGGGGTGGCCCTCACCGACCTGGTGGCCGAGCACGGCTCACCGGCGTACGTGCTCGACGAGGACGACTTCCGGGCCCGGGCCCGCGCCTTCCGCACCGCGTTCGCGGCGTACGACGTCTTCTACGCCGGCAAGGCGTTCCTGTGCACCACGGTGGCGCGCTGGATCGCCGAGGAGGGGCTGCACCTCGACGTCTGCTCGGCCGGTGAGCTCACGGTGGCCCTGCGCGCCGGGCTCGACCCCGCGCTGATCGGCTACCACGGCAACAACAAGACCGTCGCCGACCTGGAGCGCGCGGTCGCGGCCGGGGTGGGCCGGATCGTGGTCGACTCCTTCGTCGAGATCGACCGGCTGGCCGAGGTGACCCGGGCGGCGGGCCGCACCGCGACCGTGATGGTGCGGGTCACCGCGGGCGTCGAGGCGCACACCCACGAGTACATCGCCACCGCCCACGAGGACCAGAAGTTCGGCTTCTCGATCACCTCCGGCGACGCCTTCGAGGCCGTCCGCCGGGTGGAGGCGGCCCCCGGCCTGCGGCTGCTCGGGCTGCACAGCCACATCGGCAGCCAGATCTTCGACACCGCGGGCTTCGAGGTGGCCGCCCGCCGGGTGCTGGCGCTGCACGCGCGGGTCTCGACCGAGCTCGGCGTCGCCCTGCCGGAGATGGACCTCGGCGGCGGCTTCGGGATCGCCTACACGACCCAGGACGACCCGGCCGACCCGGCACAGCTGGCCACCGAGATGAGCAAGATCGTCGAGCACGAGTGCCGCGCCCTCGAGGTGGCAGCGCCCCGGCTGTCGATCGAGCCCGGCCGCGCCATCGCCGGACCGGCCGGCTGCACCGTCTACGAGGTCGGCACGGTCAAGGAGGTGGCCCTCGACGGCGGTGCACGACGCACCTACGTGAGCGTCGACGGCGGCATGAGCGACAACATCCGCACCGCGCTCTACGACGCCGACTACTCCTGCACGCTGGCCAACCGGACCTCGGCGGCCGAGCCGATCCTGGCCCGGGTGGTGGGCAAGCACTGCGAGGCCGGCGACATCGTGGTGAAGGACGAGTTCCTCCCCGGCGACGTCGCTCCGGGCGATCTGGTCGCGGTCCCGGGCACGGGCGCCTACTGTCGTTCGATGTCCAGCAACTACAACCACGCGCTCCGGCCCCCGGTGATCGCGGTGCGGGACGGGGTCGCACGCGTCGTCGTCCGGCGCGAGACTGAGGATGACCTGTTGGCAACCGACGTGGGAGCGATGCTGTGAGTGTGGGTGACAAGCGACTCCGGGTCGCGGTGCTGGGCTGTGGCTCGGTCGGTTCCCAGGTCGTCCGGCTGCTCACCGAGCAGGCCGACGACCTGGCCGCCCGGGTGGGTGCACCGGTCGACCTGGTCGGGGTCGCCGTACGCCGCCTCGACGCACCGCGTGAGGTGGAGCTCGCCGACGGGCTGCTCACCACCGACGCGATGGGCCTGGCCACCCGCGAGGACGTCGACGTGGTCGTGGAGGTGATCGGGGGCATCGAGCCGGCCCGGTCGCTGATCCTGGCCGCCCTCGAGGCGGGCGCGAGCGTGGTGTCGGCCAACAAGGCGCTGCTGGCGGAGGACGGCTCCACCCTCTTCGAGGCCGCCGAGAAGGCCGGTCGCGACCTCTACTACGAGGCCGCGGTCGCCGGGGCCATCCCGATCCTGCGTCCGCTGCGCGAGTCCCTCGCCGGCGACAAGGTGACCCGGGTGCTGGGCATCGTCAACGGCACCACCAACTTCATCCTCGACAAGATGGACACCGCGAGCGCCGGCTTCAGCGAGGCCCTCGAGGAGGCCCAGGAGCTCGGGTACGCCGAGGCCGATCCCACCGCGGACGTCGAGGGCTTCGACGCCGCCGCCAAGGCCGCGATCCTGGCCAGCCTGGCCTTCCACACCCGGGTGACCGCCGCCGACGTGCACCGCGAGGGCATCTCCGAGGTGACCGCCGCCGACGTGCAGAGCGCCCGCGAGATGGGCGCGGTCGTCAAGCTCCTGGCGATCTGCGAGCTCAACGGCGGCGCCGTCTCCGCACGCGTGCACCCGGCGATGATCCCGCGCTCCCACCCGCTGGCCAGTGTCCGCGAGGCCTACAACGCGGTCTTCGTGGAGTCCGAGGCGGCCGGCCAGCTGATGTTCTACGGACCCGGCGCCGGTGGCGCCCCGACCGCCAGCGCCGTGCTCGGTGACCTGGTGACCGTGGCCCGCAACCGGCTGGCCGGGGTGCGCGGCGTCGGCGAGTCGGCGTACGCCGACCGGGCGGTGCTGCCGATGGGGGAGACCCTCACCCGCTACCACGTAGCCATCGACGTGCAGGACCGTGCCGGCGTGCTGGCCACGGTCGCCACGGCGTTCGCCGAGAACGACGTGTCGATCCAGACCGTCCGCCAGGAGGGTCGCGGCGCCGACGCCCAGCTGGTCGTGGTCTCGCACCGGGCCACCGATGCGCAGCTGTCGGCGACCGTCGCGCACCTGCGCACGATGGACATCGTCCGCGAGGTGACTTCGGTGATGCGCGTCGAGGGCGGGGCTGAGGACTGATGGCACACCTGTGGCGCGGGGTCATCGAGGAGTACCGCGAGCTGCTCGACCTGCCCGAGGGCACCCCCACCGTGACCCTCGGCGAGGGCGGCACCCCCCTGGTGGAGTCGCAGTGGCTGTCGGGGCTGACCGGTGGTGAGGTCTGGCTGAAGGTCGAGGGAGACAACCCCACCGGCTCGTTCAAGGACCGTGGCATGACCACCGCCATCTCGGTGGCGGTGCACGAGGGTGCCGAGGCGGTGGTGTGCGCGTCGACCGGCAACACGTCGGCCTCGATGGCCGCCTACGCCGCGAAGGCGGGGCTCAAGCCGCTGGTGCTGGTGCCCGAGGGCAAGATCTCGGCCGCCAAGATGGCCCAGGCGATCCTGCACGGCGCCCAGGTGATCATGGTGCGCGGCAACTTCGACGACTGCCTGCGGCTGTCGCGGGGGCTCGCCGACGACTACCCGGTCGCGCTGGTCAACTCGGTCAACCCGATCCGTCTCGAAGGGCAGAAGACCGCCTCCTTCGAGGTCGTCGACCGGTTGGGTGACGCGCCTGACTTCCACCTGCTCCCGGTGGGCAACGCCGGCAACATCTCGGCGTACTGGCTCGGCTACCGGCAGTACGCCGACCTGGGCCGCGCCACCCGTCGCCCGGTGATGCGGGCCTTCCAGGCCGAGGGCGCCGCCCCCCTGGTGACCGGTCAGCCGTTCCCGCACCCCGAGACCAAGGCCACCGCCATCCGGATCGGCAACCCGGCCTCCTGGAAGCTCGCGGAGGCCGCGGCCAGCGAGTCGGGAGGCAGGTTCGCCTCGCTCACCGACGACCAGATCCTCGACGCCCAGCGCCAGCTCGCCGCACGTGACGGTGTCTTCGTCGAGCCGGCCTCGGCGGCCGGTGTCGCCGGCATGCTCCAGGAGCTCGCCGCGGGCGACTCCTACGCCGGTGCCCGGGTGGTCATCACCGTCACCGGCCACGGACTGAAGGACACCGCCACCGCGCTCGAGGGCTTCGGCCCGCTGGTCGACACCGTCGTGGACGCCGAGGTCGGGGCGGCCGCTCGCGCCGCCGGGCTGGCCTGACCCGTGGTCGCGTTCGTCGACGGACCGGTGCGAGTCAGCGTCCCGGCCACCTCGGCCAACCTCGGCCCCGGGTTCGACTCCCTCGGGCTGGCGCTGTCGCTGCGTGACCACCTGGAGGCGACGGTGCTGCCCGAGGGGCTGCACATCGAGGTGACCGGCGAGGGGGCCGGCGAGGTGCCGCTCGACGAGTCACACCTGGTGGTGCGCGCGATGCACGCGGCCTTCGACCTGCTGGGAGCTCGCCCACCGGGGCTGCTGCTGCGGTGCACCAACGTGATCCCGCACGGGCGGGGGCTCGGCTCCTCGTCGGCCGCGATCGTCGCGGGCGTGTGGCTGGCCCGGGCGCTGGTGCCGGGCGGGTCGTCGGTGGTCGACGAGCGGGCCCTGTTCCGGCTGGCGGCCGAGATCGAGGGCCACCCCGACAACGTGGCCCCGGCCCTGTTCGGCGGGTTCGTGATCTCCGGTCGGGAGGACGGCGAGTTCTACGCCGTGAGCTGCAGCGTCGACCCCCGGGTCTCGGCCGTGGCCTTCGTGCCGGCCGACCCGGTGCAGACCTCGGTGGCGCGGGGGCTGCTGCCCGGTTCGGTGCCGCACGCCGATGCCGCCGCGAACGCGGGGAGGACCGCCCTGCTGGTGGCCGCGCTCACCGGACGGCCCGACCTGCTGCTCACCGCGACCCGCGACTACCTGCACCAGGACTACCGGGAGCCGGCGATGCCGGCCTCGCTGGCCCTGATCCGCGAGCTGCGTGCCGACGGGGTGCCCGCGACCGTCTCCGGTGCCGGGCCCACGGTGCTCGCCTTCACCGACGGTCCTGGCGTGGTGGGTGCGGCCACCAGCGGGTCGCCCGAAGCGCTGCTGGCGCGCTGCCCGGACGGTTGGCGCGCCCACCACCTGTCGGTCGAGCCGGACGGGGCCCGCTCCGACTGACCCGACCCGCCCCGAAAAGACCCGATGTGACCTCCCTCGCGTCCCCCGGTGGTAGGCTCGGCTTGCGCCTCAGCTGTAGGTGCTCGCATCGTTCGGCTTCTGCCGCGGATGCACCCACTTCCTCACTCCCGTGTCGTTCCGCCGCTGTGCGTGCGCACGACGACGAGGAAGCAACTACCGAGAAGCCGGCGGCGTTCGAGCCGTATCGGCCAGATACGTGGGAAGGACCTCACGTGACGGAATCTGTCGAAACCCCCACTGCTGCGCCGGAGTCGGCGAAGAAGCGCGGTGGCGGTCTCAACTCCATGCTGATCGCCGATCTGAAGGCGATGGCCGGCGGCATGGGGATCGCGGGAAGCGCTTCCATGAAGAAGGCGCAGCTCGTCGACGCGATCAAGTCCGCCCAAGGCGGAGCCGGCAGGAGCACGCGCTCGGGCGCAAGGGAGGCCCGCACCGCTGAGCCGGTCGCGGACGTGCCGGCGGCCGCGGGGCGCCAGTCCGCGCCCTCCACGCAGGTGGGCAGCGCCGGGAGCGCCGTCGAGGCGAGCACGCCTCCGCCGCCGCGGGTCGAGCGACGTACCAGGGGCGAGCAGCGCGCGAAGGCAGCCGGCGGCCGTGACCAGTCGGCCCAGGGCAGCAAGCCGGACCAGTCGCACCAGCCGGACCAGCCTGACCACTCGGACCAGTCCGAGCAGTCGGGACGTCGGGAGCGCACCCGCGAGGCGCGCGAGCAGCAGCCGGCCGCCACCCGGACCGAGAACCGGACCGAGAACCGGACCGAGAACCGGACCGAGAACCGGACCGAGAACCGGACCGAGCGCACCGTTCGCGGCGACGAGCGCGGCGACGAGAGCGCCGACCACCGGGGCGACCGCAACGACCGCAACGACCGCAACGACCGCAACGACCAGGCTGGTCGCAACGAGCGCGACCACCAGTCCGGGCGGGGCGAGCGCAACGAGCGCAACGACCGCGACAACCAGTCGGGCCGGGTCGACCGCACCGAGAACCGCAACGACCGCACCGAGCGCGACGACGACGGGGGCACTCGCCGCAACCGTCGCCGCCGGGGCCGCGATCGTGACGCCCGGCCCAGCGGCGCGACCAACGCCGGTGGCCAGCGGGCCGGCAGCCGCAACGAGCCGGACACCACGATCCTCGACGACGACGTCCTGGTGCCGGCGGCCGGCATCCTCGACGTCCTCGACAACTACGCGTTCGTCCGCACCAGCGGCTACCTGCCCGGCCCCGACGACGTCTACGTGTCGCTGTCGATGGTCCGCAAGCTCGGCCTGCGCCGCGGCGACGCGATCGTCGGCCAGGTGCGCCAGCCGCGCGAGGGGGAGCGCAAGGAGAAGTTCAACCCGATGGTCCGCATCGACTCGGTCAACGGGGGCGACCCCGAGCTGAGCAAGGACCGCGTCGAGTTCAGCAAGTTCACCCCGCTGCACGCCCACGAGCGGCTCCGCCTCGAGACCGAGTCGACCAACCTGATCGGCCGCGTGATCGACATCGCGGCGCCGATCGGCAAGGGCCAGCGGGGCCTGATCGTGAGCCCACCCAAGGCCGGCAAGACGATGGTGCTCCAGTCCATCGCGAACTCGATCACCACCAACAACCCCGAGTGCCACCTGATGATCGTCCTGGTCGACGAGCGTCCCGAGGAGGTCACCGACTTCCAACGGACGGTCAAGGGCGAGGTCATCGCCTCGACCTTCGACCGCCCGGCCACCGACCACACCATGGTCGCGGAGCTGGCGATCGAACGTGCGAAGCGACTGGTCGAGCTCGGCCACGACGTCGTCGTGCTGCTCGACTCGATCACCCGCCTGGGCCGGGCCTACAACCTGGCCGCCCCGGCCAGCGGCCGGATCCTCTCCGGTGGGGTCGACTCCAGCGCGCTCTACCCGCCGAAGCGGTTCTTCGGCGCCGCTCGCAACATCGAGAACGGCGGCTCGCTGACCATCCTGGCGACGGCGTTGGTCGAGACCGGCTCCAAGATGGACGAGGTCATCTTCGAGGAGTTCAAGGGCACCGGGAACATGGAGCTGCGGCTGCGCCGGGAGTTCGCCGACAAGCGGATCTTCCCCGCCATCGACGCCGTCCAGTCCGGGACCCGGCGCGAGGAGCTCCTGATGAGCAAGGAGGAGACCGCGATCGTGTGGAAGCTGCGTCGGGTGCTCTCCGGGCTCGACGGCCAGCAGGCCCTCGAGCTGCTCCTCGAAAGGCTGAAGAAGAGCCACAGCAACGTGGAGTTCCTCACCCAGGTGCAGAAGACCACGCCGTCGATCAACGGTCGCGACGACTGACCGAGCCCCATCCGAACGGCCGCCCAGGTGGCCACCCCGAGCGGGAATGTGGCGATTCGCCACGCTGTTGTCAGGGGTGGCACACTTGTGCGCTGGTTCCGGTTCACGTCTCCCGCAACGTGCGGGGACGACCCGGCGACTGAGAGGACACCATGCAGAAGGACATTCACCCCGACTACGTCGACACCCAGGTGACCTGCACCTGCGGCAACACGTTCGTCACCCGCAGCACGGCCACGAGCGGCTCCATGCACGCCGACGTGTGCTCGAACTGCCACCCGTTCTACACCGGCAAGCAGAAGATCCTCGACACCGGCGGCCGCGTCGCCCGCTTCGAGGCCCGCTACGCCAAGGCTGCCAAGAAGTAGCTGCCTCCGAGCGCCGGTCCCCGCCCAGGTGGGGACCGGCGCTCGTGCTTTCTCCTGTCCCGTCCAGTCGAGGAGCGCCATGTTCGAGGCCGTCGAAGGGCTCGTCGCCGAGCACGAGGAGCTCGAGCACAAGCTCGCCGACCCCTCGGTGCATGCGGACCAGTCGGTCGCCAAGCGGCTCAACCAGCGCTACGCCGAGGTGTCCGCGATCGTGCGCACCTGGCGTGAGTGGCAGGCGCTGGCCGACGACATCGAGGCGGCCCGGGAGCTGGTGGCCGAGGACCCGTCGTTCGCGGACGAGGCCCAGGCCCTGGTGGTCCGCCGCGAGCAGGCCGAGGAGCGGCTGCGCCACCTCCTGGTGCCCCGCGACGCCACCGACGCCAAGGACGCGCTGCTCGAGGTGAAGTCCGGCGAGGGCGGCGAGGAGTCCGCCCTGTTCGCCGGCGACCTGCTGCGGATGTACACCCGGTACGCCGAGCAGCGTGGCTGGCGCACCGAGATCCTCGACGCGACCGAGTCCGACCTCGGCGGCTACAAGTCGGTCACGCTCGCGGTCAAGGCCAAGGGCACCCCCGAGCCGGGCGAGGCGCCGTACGCGTTGCTCAAGTTCGAGGGCGGGGTGCACCGCGTGCAGCGGGTGCCGGTGACCGAGTCCCAGGGACGCGTGCACACCTCGGCGGCGGGGGTGCTGGTGATGCCCGAGGCCGAGCCGGTCGACGTCACCGTCGACGAGAACGACCTGCGCATCGACGTGTTCCGCTCCTCGGGCCCGGGCGGCCAGAGCGTCAACACCACCGACTCCGCGGTGCGGATCACCCACCTGCCGAGTGGCATCGTGGTGAGCTGCCAGAACGAGAAGAGCCAGCTGCAGAACAAGGAGTCGGCGATGCGGATCCTGCGGGCCCGGCTGCTCACCGCCGCCCAGGACGCGGCGAACGCCGAGGCCAGTGTGGCCCGCAAGAGCCAGATCCGCACCGTCGACCGCTCGGAGCGGATCCGCACCTACAACTTCCCCGAGAACCGGATCTCCGACCACCGCACGGGCTACAAGGCCTACAACCTCGACAGCCTGCTCGACGGCGACCTGGGGCCGGTCATCGACAGCTGTGTGCAGGCCGACCTGGCCACCCGGCTCGAGGCCCTGGAGTCGTGATCGGCGCGCGCGGCGTCCGCCAGGCAGCGGCCGACCAGCTGCGCGCGGCCGGCGTGCCGTCCCCGGAACGGGACGCCGACGAGCTGCTCGCCCATGTGCTGCGCGTCGGCCTGGGGCGGCTGCCGCTCGTCGACTCGGTGGCTGCCGAGGACCGGGAGCGCTACGACGCCCTGGTGGCCAGGCGGGCGGCCCGGGAGCCGCTGCAGCACCTGCTGGGCAGCGCTGCCTTCCGCCACGTCGAGCTCGCGGTCGGCCCCGGCGTGTTCGTGCCGCGCCCCGAGACCGAGCTGCTGGCCGGCTGGGCGATCGAGGAGGCGCGGCGACTTCCGGCACCGGTGGTGGTGGACCTGTGCACCGGTTCGGGCGCGATCGCCCGTGCGATCGTCGACGAGCTGCCCGAGGCCCGGGTGCACGCCGTCGAGCTCGACGAGGCGGCGCATGCCTGGGCCGAGCGCAACCTGGCCGGCACCGGTGTCGAGCTGCGCCTGGGCGACTTCGGTACGGCGTTCGACGAGCTGGCCGGCAGCGTGGACGTGGTGGTGTGCAACCCGCCGTACATCCCGCTCGATGCGTGGGAGTCGGTGGCGCCCGAGGCCCGTGACCACGACCCGCACCTGGCCCTGTTCTCCGGTGACGACGGGCTCGACGCGCTGCGCGTCCTGGAGCGCCGGGCGGCGGTGCTGCTGCGGCCCGGGGGAGTGGTCGGTGCCGAGCACGCCGAGGTGCAGGCGCAGGCCGCTCCGGCGCTGTTCTCGGGCTCGGGGCGGTGGGAACAGGTGCGCGATCACCTCGACCTGGCGGGCCGTGCCCGCTACCTGACCGCCCGACTGGCACGATGACCTCGTGAGGTGGCCCGAATGAGCACGCGATATCGCACCGACGACGCAACCCAGCGCGACGAGGCCATCGAGGCAGCCGCGCTGGCCATCCGCCGCGGCCTCCTCGTGGTGCTGCCCACCGACACCGTCTACGGCATCGCCGCCGACGCCTTCGACCCGGTCGCGGTCCGCGGCCTGCTCGACGCCAAGGGGCGTGGCCGCAACATGCCGCCCCCCGTGCTGGTGTCCGCGACGACGACGGCCGACGCGTTGGCCACCGGGCTGCCGGCGTACGCACGCACGCTGATCGAGCACTTCTGGCCGGGGCCGCTCACGATCGTGGCCCGCCAGCAGCGCTCGCTGCAGTGGGACCTGGGTGACACCCGGGGCACGGTGGCGCTCCGGATGCCCGACCACCCGTTGACGCTCGAGATCCTCGAGCGCACCGGGCCGCTCGCGGTGAGCAGCGCCAACACGACCGGAGAACCCCCCGCCACCAATGCCGACCGGGCCGAGGAGATGCTCGGCACCGAGGTGGAGGTGATCGTCGACGACGGCCCGAGCCTGGCCAAGGAGGCCTCGACGATCGTCGACGTCACCGGCGAGCACGGCCGGATCCTGCGCCGTGGTGCCCTGCACCTCGACGACCTCAACGCCGTGCTGGAGCCACTCGGGATCGTGCTCGTGGACGAGGGCTGATGCGCGAGTACGTCCTGGTTTTCCTGGTGTCCGCGGCGGTCACCTACCTGCTCACGGTCGTGGCCCGCGAGATCGCCCTGCGCACCGGTGCGGTCGCCCACGTGCGCGACCGCGACGTGCACGCCATCCCGATTCCCTACTTCGGCGGCCTGGCGATGCTGGGCGGCCTGGTCGCGGCCTACCTGGTGGCCCGCGAGCTGCCGTTCCTGAGCCGCGGCAACGACCTCGCCTTCCACGACATCGAGGTCGTGCTGATCGCCGGCGCGATGATCTGCGTGGTGGGCGTGGTCGACGACCTGGTCGAGCTCGACGCGCTGACCAAGCTCGGTGGCCAGCTGCTCGCGGCCGGGTTCCTGGTGTTCAAGGGTGTGCAGTACCTGAACTGGCCGCTGTCCAACGGCGGCACGCTGTCGCTGGACACCACCCAGGGCGGGCTGCTGACGGTGTTCATCGTGGTGGCCACCGTCAACGCGGTGAACATGGTCGACGGTCTCGACGGGCTGGCGGCCGGGGTGGTCGGGGTCGGGGCGATCGCCTTCTTCGTGTTCAGCTACCAGCTCTTCAGCTCCAGCGGGCTGCCGCTGTCGATCGGTGCCGCCGTGCTCTGCGCCGCGCTGGCCGGCGCCTGCGCCGGCTTCCTGCCGCACAACGTCTACCCGGCGCGGCTGTTCATGGGCGACAGCGGCTCGATGCTGATCGGACTGGTGCTCTCCGCGAGCGCGATCACCCTGACCACGCAGTTCGACCCGCGTGACCTCAACGGGGGAGCGAGCCTCCTGCCGACCCTCCTGCCGGTCATCCTGCCGGTGTCGATCCTCATCGTCCCGCTGGCCGACCTGGTGCTGGCCGTCGTACGCCGCACCCGGGCCGGGCGCTCCCCGTTCGCCCCCGACAAGCAGCACCTGCACCACCGGCTGCTGGAGATCGGGCACTCGCACCGGCGCGCGGTCGTGATCATGTGGATGTGGGCGGCGATGATCGGGTTCGGCACCGTGGTGGCCAGTCTCTACTCGGGCCGGCTGATGTGGACGGCGCTGGCCCTCGGGCTGGTGGTGACGTTGACGGTCACCTTCGTGCTGCCCCGGCTGAACTCGATCCACCCGCTGCCGCTGAAGCAGGACTGATCATCCGAGTTCCGGGCCGTCGATCCCCAGCGTCCGATTTCCCTCGTGCGTCGACTTTGTGCTACTTTTCACAAGCGTTCGAACGTCCTTCGAACGCCTGACATGCCCCCTCCACAGGAACGGCCGCCAACGATGACGACCGAGTCGAAGCAGGACACCCCCGGTGGGGGATCTGTGCTCCTCGGTGCGGCCGCAGGGGCCCTGCTCCTCGGTGCGGTCGCGGTCGTGGTCGGCGCCTTCGCGGGCGGCTCCCCGGCCGCCTACGGCGCGCTTGCCGGCACCCTGCTCGTGGTCGGCGTCTTCGGCTTCGGCTCCTTCGTGGTGAATGCGGTCGCCGGTGCGATGCCGGCCGCGTCGCTGCTGGTCGCGCTGCTCACCTACACCCTCCAGGTCGCGACGATGGCGCTGGCCCTGGTGGCCCTCAACCGCAGCGGCCTGCTCGACGACTCGCTCGACCGCGGCTGGCTCGCCGGTGCGGTCATCGTCGGCACGCTGGGCTGGATGGTCACCCAGATCGTGCTCGCCACGAGCCTGCGGCTCCCGGCCTACGACCTCACGTCCGAGGCCCCGAGCGGGATGCGCGGTGAGGGCTCATGACTGCTATTGTCCGGGACGCGATGGCTCAGCAGAACCCCCCGGCTGCAGCTCCCGACGACTCCCCGCGTGGCGATCCCTGGCATGCGTTCGGTTACCTCGTCTCGGGAGTCCTGATGTACGGGTTGATCGGCTGGGGCCTGGATCTCTGGCTCGGAACCTCGTGGCTGGTGGTCATCGGCATCGTCGTCGGGGCGGGACTCGGGCTGTACCTGACCTGGAGCCGCTTCAACAAGGTCCGATCGCAGGACCAGACCGGCCAGAACACGAACAGCACGAACTGACGCAACAGGAGACAAGGTGAGTGTGATCGGGACGACGGTGATCCGCGCCGAGGGCTTCACGCCCCCGGGCCCGGGTGACTTCAACCTGCCGCCGATCGGGTCGGACAAGACGTTCGAGTTCCTCGGCCAGACGATGTACCTCGGTGTCACCAAGCCGATGCTGCAGGCCGTCGTGGTGGCGGTCTTCGTGTTCGGCTTCCTCTTCCT
>JBBQRV010000088.1:0-13655 GCA_038214475.1 Propionibacteriales bacterium
CGGTGCAGGTCGCGCGCCTCCCACTCCTGGCTGGTCAGCTCGAGGGAGTTGGACTCGTCGCGGACGAAGATCTCCTCGAGCACGCCGGCCATGGACTCGTCGATCACCTCGACGTTGATCTCGTAGTTGCCGCTCATCGAGAGGCGGTCCACGTTGGCGGTGCCGATCGTGGTCCAGTTGCCGTCGATGGTCGCCGTCTTGGCGTGCACCATCGCGTCGCGGAAGCGGTGGATGCCGATGCCGGCGTCGAGCATCCGGCGGACGTAGCCGCGCGAGATCCAGTCGGCCACGATGTGGTTGGACTTCAGTGGCAGCAGGATGCGTACGTCGACCCCGCGCAGCGCCGCGTCGGCGAGCGAGTCGACGAAGTCCTGGTCGGGCAGGAAGTAGGCGTGGGTCAGCCAGACGTTGCGCTGTGCCCGGTTGATCGCCTCCAGGTACATCGACCGGATCGGGAACATCGACAGCCGCGGCACGTTGCGGTGCAGCCGCACCTGCGGTTCCCAGGTGCTCGCGGTGTCGATGAGCAGCGGCCGCTCGCTGCGGCTGAACCAGCGCCGGCGATGCAGGTTCCAGAAGTCGGCGAAGGCCCGCTTCAGGTCCCAGACCGCGGGGCCGGTGATCCGGCAGTGGGTGTCGCGCCACTCGGTCGCGTAGGCGGTGCCGAGGTTGTAGCCGCCGACGAAGCCGACCTCGTCGTCGACCACCAGGATCTTGCGGTGGTCGCGGCCGTAGCGGCGCAGGTCGAGGACCCGCCAGCCGGCCGTGTAGACGGGGTAGCGCAGCACCCGGATGCCATCGGGGAACTGCTTGAAGCGAGGGCTGACGACCAGGTTGGCGAAGGAGTCGAAGATGACGAAGACGTCGACGCCACGCTCGGCCGCCTCGACCAGGGCCTGCTTGAACTCCTCGCCGACCGCGTCCGACTTCCAGATGTAGGTCTCCAGCAGCACCTGCTTCTTCGCCCCGCGGATCGCGGCGAGCATGTCGGCGTACAGGTCGCGACCGAAGGTGTACGGCGTGACCTCGCCGTCGCCCACGGGCACGGCCACCGGGTCGGTGGTCGGGAACGGCTTGGGCTTGCGCCCGCGGCGTCGGTAGGAGTCGACCAGGGTGAGGCCCAGTGCGAGTGCCAGCTGCACCCCGACCAGCGAGAACAGTGCCCGGCGGAGCACGGTCAGCACGCGGTCGTTCCTCGATGGCTTCCGGGCTCGCACGCGACCAATCTAGTCAGGCCCTGCCGGCCCGCCGACGGCACTCACCCTGCGCGGTAGACGAGTCCCGCTCCGCCGTGGCCGGAGAGGGTGAGCAGCCGGCCCTCGACGGACGCGGTGGAGCCGGTCTCGAGCACGCCGAGAACGACGCCGTCCTGCTCGGCCATCCGGTCCGTGCAGGGGACGGGCGGCGTCCAGACCAGGTCGGCAAGCGCGATCCGGTCGCCGGTGCGCCGCCAGCTGCCGCTGAAGTCTCGGCAGCCGGTCGAACCGCGGACGCTGCCGTCGTCGGCGAACCTGATCCCGACCCCCGCGCTGAGCACCGAGGAGGCGGTGTCGCCTGCGAGGATCGAGTCGAGCCGCCAGCGGGTGCCCGCGAGTGGCGCGTCGGCCACCGGCGGCTCCGGCGCGAACGTCATCGTCCCGGCGGGGCCGTCGAGGGTGAGCACGTCGCCGGTCCGGGTCGCGGTGCCGACCGACTGGAGCGCGGCGAGGTAGGTCTGCTCGAGGTGCATCACCGACGCAGGGCTGCAGGCCATCTCGGTGCCGGCCAGGCCCGAGAAGGCCACCGTGTCGGCAGTGCCCGCGACCGCGCCGGAGTAGCTGTTGCACGCCGAGCGGCCGGACGCCTTGTCCCCGTCGAGGGTGAGCGTGATCGGGTGCGTGTCGAGCAGGTCGAACGGGGCGGCCGTCAGGGTCCAGACGCCGTCCAGGTCGGGGGAGGGGACGGCTGTGTCACCGGTGCCCGACTCGGAGCCGCAGCCCGCGGTCACCAGCAGGAGCCCGGCGAGCACGGCGGCGTACGGCGAACGGGCGGTGCGGGGCGGCTGGTGCACGGTGGCCTCCTGACGGGTCCCTGATGTGACGTGGCCGACCCGGCACCGGTTCCCCACGGGTGTTGTCGGTGCCCCCGTCTACGCTGGAGCACATGCGTCCTGTCACCGATCTCGAGCGCCGGGTGGCGCCCTTCACGGTGATCTCCGACTACCAGCCGTCGGGTGACCAGCCGGCCGCCATCAAGGAGATCACCAGCCGGATCAACGGGGGAGTCCAGGACGTCGTCCTGCTCGGTGCCACCGGCACCGGCAAGACCGCCACGGTGGCCTGGGTCGCCGAGCAGGTGCAGCGCCCGCTGCTCGTGCTGCAGCCGAACAAGACCCTGGCCGCCCAGTTCGCCAACGAGCTGCGCAGCCTGTTCCCCGACAACGCGGTCGAGTACTTCGTCAGCTACTACGACTATTACCAGCCCGAGGCCTACGTCCCCCAGACCGACACCTACATCGAGAAGGACTCCTCGATCAACGAGGAGGTCGAGCGGCTGCGGCACTCCGCGACCAACTCCCTGCTCACCCGCCGTGACGTGATCGTGGTCTCGACGGTGTCGTGCATCTACGGCCTCGGCACTCCGCAGGAGTACGTCGACCGGATGGTGCGGCTCAAGGTGGGCCAGGAGCACGATCGCGACTCGATGTTGCGCCGCCTGGTCGAGATCCAGTACACCCGCAACGACATGGCCTTCACCCGTGGCACGTTCCGGGTCCGCGGGGACACCCTCGAGGTCTTCCCGGTCTACGAGGAGCTGGCGATCCGGATCGAGTTCTTCGGCGACGAGATCGAGCGGCTGATGACGCTGCACCCGGTCACCGGCGAGGTCGTCACCGACGACCAGGAGCTGCACATCTTCCCGGCCACGCACTACGTGGCGGGCCCGGAGCGGATGGAGCGGGCGATCCGCGGCATCGAGGAGGAGCTCGAGCAGCAGCTCGCCGTCTTCGAGCGCCAGGGCAAGCTGCTGGAGGCCCAGCGACTGCGGATGCGCACGACGTACGACCTGGAGATGATGCGCCAGGTGGGCTCCTGCTCGGGCATCGAGAACTACTCGATGCACATGGACGGCCGCACCCACGGCTCCGCACCCAACTGCCTGCTCGACTACTTCCCCGAGGACTTCCTGGTGGTCGTCGACGAGTCCCACGTGGCGGTGCCCCAGATCGGGGGCATGTACGAGGGCGACATGTCGCGCAAGCGCAACCTGGTCGACCACGGCTTCCGGCTGCCGTCGGCGATGGACAACCGGCCGCTGCGCTGGGAGGAGTTCCTCGACCGGATCGGGCAGACCATCTACCTGTCGGCGACCCCGGGCAACTACGAGCTCGACAAGGTGCAGGGCGACGTCGTCGAGCAGATCATCCGGCCCACCGGACTGGTCGACCCCGAGGTCATCATCAAGCCGACCAAGGGCCAGATCGACGACCTGATCCACGAGATCCGGGTCCGCACCGAGCGCAACGAGCGGGTGCTGGTCACCACCTTGACCAAGAAGATGTCCGAGGACCTCACCGACTACCTGCTCGACGCCGGGATCCGGACGCAGTACCTGCACTCCGAGGTGGACACGTTGCGTCGCATCGAGCTGCTGCGCGAGCTGCGCCTGGGCCAGTTCGACGTGCTGGTCGGCATCAACCTGCTCCGTGAGGGCCTGGACCTGCCCGAGGTCTCGCTGGTGGCGATCCTCGACGCCGACAAGGAAGGCTTCCTGCGCTCCGACAAGTCCCTCATCCAGACCATCGGCCGGGCCGCCCGCAACGTGTCCGGCCAGGTGTTCATGTACGCCGACAAGGTGACGCCCTCGATGGAGAAGGCGATCGACGAGACCAACCGGCGCCGGGCCAAGCAGGTGGCCTACAACGTCGCCCACGGTGTCGACCCCCAGCCGCTGCGCAAGAAGATCGCGGACATCACCGAGATGCTGGCCCGCGAGGACGAATCCACCGAGGAGCTGCTCAAGGCCTGGCAGCAGGGCGACGGCAAGGGCAAGAAGGCGCCCGTACCGGGTCTCTCCCGCCTCGACTCCGGGCGCCATGCCGCCGACCTGGCCGGGATGCCCTCGGCCGAGCTCGCCCAGCTGGTGCAGGAGCTCACCGACCAGATGCACAACGCCGCCGCCGAGCTGCAGTTCGAGCTGGCCGCACGGTTGCGCGACGAGATCTCCGACCTCAAGAAGGAGCTGCGCCAGATGGTCGAGGCCGGCGCCCACTAGGCAGTGGGGCCCTCGCCGGGGGCCCGCCGAGCGCTCGCCGGGCCCCACCTCGGTGGCTAGGCTGCGGCCCATGGACGTGCGCCGGATGCAGTCCCACTGCCTGGCCATGCCGGGGGCCTGGGCCGACAACCCGTGGGGCCACGAGCACCCGGTGATCAAGGTGCACGAGAAGATCTTTGCGTTTCTCGGCGCCGAGGGGGTGGGCGTCAAGGCCGGCGCCAGCCGGGAGGTCGCGGACGAGTGGCTGGCCCGGTTCCCCGGCGACGCCACGGTGATGGCCTACATCGGCCGGTCCGGCTGGAACGACCTCTCCTTCGGGGGCAGCATCCCCGACGACGAGCTGCTCGAGGCGGTCGACGAGTCCTACCGCCTGGTCGTGTCGCGGATCGCGAAGAAGCACCGGCCCCCGGGCTGGGAGACGGGCCGGGACACAGGCAGGGACCCGGGATAGGCGCCCGGACTAGGTGTCGGGCTGGGTGTCGGGCTGGGAGTCGGCGGCCGGCTTCTCCAGCGCGTCGGGCCGGATCTCGTCGGCCTCGCGCTGCAGGCGCACGACCTCGTCGGCGACGATCTCGCGGTGCTGGAACAGCACCCGGCCCACGTTGAGGCCGGTGCCCAGCATCACCCACAGCGGCCACGGATAGCTCGCGCCGGTGGCTGCCCAGATCACCCAGCAGATCACGGAGGCGGAGAGCAGGCCCCAGACCGCCTCGCGGCGGGTGCGCCCGTACTTCTCCTCGGCCTGCTGCCGCAGGTCGAGCGGCGCGGTGTGCGACCCGCGCGACACCAGGGACGCGGACGGGGACAGGTCGGCGACCAGGGCCGGCAGGTCGCCCAGGGTGCGCGCTGCGGTGACCCCGTCGGAGCGCTGGTCGAACTCCTCGCGGTCCAGCCGACCGTCGGCGAACGCGTCTCCGAGCGCGGACAGCACCAGGTCGCGGTCTCGGTCGGAGACGCGCAGCGACGCGTGCGCCGGGTCGCGCGGATCGTGAGCGAAGTCGCCCCACAGGTCGGCCATGGGGTCATCGTAGGAGCCGGACCCGGTGCGCGCACGCCCCCGCGGGGCCTAGGGTGCTGACATGCCAGCAGAGGTGGACACCGACCTGCTCATCGTCGGCGCCGGGCCCACCGGGCTCTACGCGGCCTACTACGCGGGCTTTCGTGGCCTGCGGGTCGCCGTGGTCGACTCGCTGCCCGAGCTCGGCGGACAGATCACCGCGATGTACCCCGAGAAGCAGATCCTCGACGTGGCCGGCTTCCCGACCATCAAGGGCAGGGACCTGGTGTCCGCGCTGGTGGAGCAGGCGGCGACGGCGCACCCGACGTACCTGCTGGGCCGCACGGCGGCGACCCTGAGCCAGACGGACGACGCGGCGGTCGTCGGCCTCGACGACGGCACCACGGTGCGCGCCGGGGCCGTGCTGATCACGGCGGGGATCGGCAAGTTCACCCCGCGGGCCCTGCCGGCCGGAGACGAGTTCCTCGGGTGCGGCATGGAGTACTTCGTGCCCAGCTTCGCGCCGTACGCCGGCAAGGACGTGGTGATCGTGGGCGGGGGTGACTCCGCCTTCGACTGGGCGCTGCACCTGCAGCCGCTCGCCGGCTCGGTGACCCTGGTGCACCGCCGTGACGCCTTCCGGGCCCACGAGCGCACCGTCAGTGCGGTGCGGGCCACCGACGTCGAGATCATCACGAAGGCGCAGGTGTCCGCGCTGCGCGGGGACAGCACCCTCGCCGAGGTGGAGATCACCCAGGGCGACGTGGTGTCGACCCGCCCGGCCCAGGCGGTGGTGGCGGCGCTCGGGTTCATCGCCGACCTCGGTGCGATGACCGAGTGGGGGCTGGAGATCGACAAGCGGCACGTCGTCGTCGACGCCGGGATGCACACCAACCTGCCCCGGGTGCTGGCGGCCGGCGACATCACCGAGTACCCCGGCAAGGTGCGGTTGATCGCGGTCGGCTTCGGCGAGGCCGCCACCGCGGTGAACAACGCCGCGGTCGTGATCGACCCGTCCGCACACGTGTTCCCCGGTCACTCCAGCGAGGGCACCTGAGGCTCTCGGGCAGCGTTGGGGGAGGATGTACCCAGGAGTAACCGCCGAACCGAAGGGTGGCCGGATGCGGGTCGCACTGCTGTCCTACCGCAGCAAGCCGCACTGTGGGGGTCAGGGCGTCTACGTGCGCCACCTCAGCCGCGAGCTGGTGGCCCTGGGCCACACCGTCGAGGTCTTCAGCGGGCAGCCGTATCCCGACCTCGACCCCGGTGTCGCCCTCACCGAGGTCCCGAGTCTCGACCTCTACCGCGAGCCCGACCCGTTCCGCACGCCCCGGCTGCGTGAGTTCCGCGACCTGGTCGACGTGCAGGAGGTGGCGATCATGTGGACCGCCGGCTTCCCCGAGCCGCGCACGTTCAGCCGACGGGTGGCGAGGGTGCTCCGCGGGCGACTCGGGGACTTCGACGTGGCCCACGACAACCAGGCGCTCGGGCACGGACTGCGAGCCCTCGAGACGGCCGGGCTCCCCGTGGTCACCACCATCCACCACCCGATCACCCACGACCGCCGGGTCGATCTCGCCGACGCGCCCACCTGGCGGCGCCGGCTGGCGCTGCGCCGGTGGTACGGCTTCCTGCGGATGCAGCGCACGGTGGCCCGCCGCGCGGCCCGGGTGCTCACCCCCTCGGAGTCCTCCAAGCGCGACATCGTCGCCGACTTCGGGGTCGACCCGGCCCACGTCGAGGTGATCCCGCTCGGCGTCGACGACGGCTTCCGGCCTCCCACCACGCCGCGGGTGCGCGGCAGGATCGTCGCGATGGCCAGCGCCGACGCCCCGATGAAGGGCACCGCCGTGCTGCTCGAGGCCTTCGCCAAGCTGCGCACCGAGCGCGAGGTCGAGCTGCTGGTGGTCGGCCGCCCTCAGCCGGGTGGCCGTACCGAGGCCCTGCTCGACGAGCTGGGCGTCCGCCCGTGGGTGGCGTTCGTGCATGGCATCAGCGACGCCGAGCTGGTCGAGGTGATGGGCTCGGCCGAGATCGGCTGCGTGCCGTCGCTCTACGAGGGCTTCTCGCTGCCCACCGCGGAGCTGATGGCCTGCGAGACCCCACTGGTGGCCTCCCGCGCCGGGGCGATCCCCGAGGTCACCGGCCCTGACGGCCTGTGCGCCGACCTGGTCACCCCGGGCGACGTCGGTGAGCTCGAGCAGGCGCTCGCCGCACTGCTCGACGACCCCGAGCGTCGGGCGCGGATGGGTCGGGCCGGCCGCGAGCGCGTCCAGGCCCGGTTCAGCTGGCGCGCGGTCGCCGCCGCCACTGCAGCGGCCTACGAGGACGCGATCGCCGCCCACCACGCGAAGGAGGGCCGCCGTGCTGACCGTTGACTTCGACCGCCTCGGCCTCCGGCCGGGGGAGCGGGTGCTCGACATGGGCTGCGGTGCCGGGCGGCACGCCTTCGAGATGTACCGCCGCGGTGCTGACGTGATCGCCTTCGACCAGGACGCCGACGAGCTGTCCGGAGTGCGCGACCTGTTCGCGGCGATGGAGGCCGAGGGCGAGGTCCCTGCCGGGGCCGAGGCCGACACGTGGGAGGGCGACGCCCTGGCGCTGCCCTTCGCCGACGGCGAGTTCGACCGGATCGTCGCGGCCGAGGTGCTCGAGCACATCCCGGCCGACCTCCAGGCCATCGCCGAGCTGTCCCGGGTGCTCCGCCCCGGAGGGACCCTCGCGGTCACGGTGCCGCGCTGGTTCCCCGAGGTCGTGTGCTGGCGGTTGTCGCGGGAGTACCACGAGGTGCCCGGTGGCCACGTGCGGATCTACTCCGACGCCGAGCTGGTGGGCAAGCTCGCCGGCGCCGGCCTGGAGTACGTCGGGCGCGACCACGTGCACGGCCTGCATGCGCCGTACTGGTGGCTCAAGTGCGCGGTGGGGGTCGACAACGACACCCACCCGCTGGTGCGCGGCTACCACAGGCTGCTGGTCTGGGACATCATGAAGAAGCCTCGAGCGACCCGCTGGGCCGAGCAGCTCCTCAATCCGGTCCTCGGCAAGAGCCTGGTCGTCTACCTGCGCAAGCCCGATGCGGCCTGACCTCCCGGCGGTACCCGGCGTGCTGTCCGCGTCGGACGTCGCCGCCACCGCGGCCAGCATCGCGGCCCTGCAGGAGCCTGACGGAGCACTGCCGTGGACCACGGGCGGACACACCGACGTCTGGAACCACGTGGAGGCGGCGATGGCCCTGCTCGTCGGCGGCCAGGTCGACCCGGCCGAGCACGCGCTGCGCTGGTGCGCCCGCACCCAGCGCCCCGACGGGTCCTGGCCGATGAAGGTGGTGCGCGGGCAGGTGCACGAGGCGGCCGGCGACACCAACATGGCGGCCTACGTCGCGGTCGGGCTCTGGCACCACTGGCTGGTGCGCCGCGACGCGGACATGGTCCGCGAGCTCTGGCCGAGCGTACGGCGAGCCCTCGACTGGGTGACCTCGCACCAGCTGTCGTTCGGCGGCATCGCCTGGGCACAGGACGACCAGGGCCGGCCGGTCGCCGAGGCCCTGCTGGCCGGATCGTCGTCGATCCACCAGTCGCTGCGCGCCGGGGTGGCGCTCTCCGAGCTGGTCGACGAGCCGCAGCCGGGCTGGGAGCTGGCCGGCGGCCGACTCGGGCATGCGCTGCGCGAGCACCGGGACCGGTTCCTCGACAAGTCGACCTTCTCGATGGACTGGTACTACCCGGTGCTGAGCGGTGCGGTGCGCGGCGAGCCCGCTCGCGCCCTGCTGGCCACCCGGTGGGACGACTTCGTGGTGCCCGGCCTGGGCGTGCGCTGTGTCGACACCAACCCCTGGGTGACCGGCGCCGAGACCTGTGAGCTGGCGCTGGCGCTCGAGGCCATGGGGGAGCGCGACCGCGCGCACGAGCTGTTTGCCGACATGCAGCACCTGCGGCACGCCGACGGCGGCTACTGGACCGGCGTGGTCTACCCCGAGCAGGCCACCTGGCCCGAGGAGCAGACCGGTTTCACGGCGGCCGCGGTGGTGCTCGCCGCCGACGCGCTGAGTGACGCCACCCCCGGAGCCGACATCATGCGTGGCGTCACCCTGGCGGCCGACTTCGACGAGCTGGCCCTGGAGTGCGGCTGCCGCTCAGCCGACCGGGTCGCCGGCGTCTCCTGACACCCGGCGCAGCACCCGCAGCGAGCCGAGGTGGTCGGCCTCCGCGAAGCAGCCGCCGGCCAGCGCCCGCAGGAACACGTGGTAGGGCGGCTGCCCGCCGTCGGCTGGATCGGGGAACACGTCATGGAGGGCCAGCAGCCCGCCGGGCTGCACCCAGCGCGCCCAGCCGGTGTAGTCGTCCTGCGCGGGTTCCTCGCCGTGGCCCCCGTCGATGAAGAGCATCGACAACGGCGTGCGCCAGTGCGCGGAGACGGTGGTGGAGGCACCCACGACGGCCACCACCTGGTGCTCCAGGCCGGCCCGCGCGAGCGTCGTACGGAAGCAGGGGAGGGTATCCATCAACCCGGTGTCGGCGTCGACCAGCGTGGGGTCGTGGTGTTCCCAGCCGGCCTGGTTCTCCTCGGAGCCCCGATGGTGGTCGACGGTGAACACCGTGCCCCCCACGGCGAGCGCGGCCGCGCCCAGGTAGATCGCCGACTTCCCGCAGTAGGTACCCACCTCGAGCACCGGACCGTGGGGCAACCGCTCGACAGCGAGCCGGTGCAGCAGCAGCCCCTCGTCGTCCGGCATGAAGCCCCGGGCGCGACGGGCGTGCTCGAGCAGCTCGGGTGGCATCACGAGACCAGCCTAGGGAGCCGCACAGGGATTTCCGACGCTGCCACGGCCGACCGGTACAGTACGAGCAGTATCGACCCCGTCCCGAAGGCAGTTGACGACGCGTCCATGGACTCTCAAAGTCCCCGGCTCTCTGACGGAGAGCGTTCATGACCGAATGGATCCTTCTGGGGGTCTCCCTCCTGCTCATCGCCGGTAGCGGCGTGTTCGTGGCTGCCGAGTTCGCGTTCGTCACCGTCGACCGCGGTGCCGTCGACCGGGCCGCGGAGGCGGGTGACCGCGGTGCTGCCGGTGTGCAGACGGCACTGCGCAGCCTGTCGACCCAGCTCTCCGGCGCCCAGGTCGGCATCACGATCACCAACCTGGCCATCGGCTACCTGGCCGAACCCGCGATCGCGGGACTCGTCGACGGGCCGCTGGCCGCGCTCGGTCTGCCCGCGCGGCTGGTGCACCCGATCGCGATCACGCTCGGGCTCGCCCTCGGCACCCTGCTCACCATGATCTTCGGTGAGCTGGTGCCCAAGAACCTCGCGATCGCCCGCCCGATGTCGACCGCCCGGGCCACCCAGGGCTTCCAACGAGGGTTCACCGGCGTGATGGCGTGGCCGATCCGGCTGCTCAACGGCTCCGCCAACGCCGTCGTACGTCGCCTCGGCATCGAGCCGCAGGAGGAGCTGCGCTCGGCGCGCAGCTCCACCGAGCTGACCTCACTGATCCAGCGCTCGGCCAGCGAGGGCACCCTCGACGCCGACACCGCGGAGCTGATGGAGCGTTCGGTGGAGTTCTCCAGCCGCACCGCCGGGGAGATCATGACCCCGCGGGTGCGCACCTCGAGCCTCGACGTCACCGAACGGGCCAGTGCCGTGATCGAGCTGGCCCGCCAGACGGGGCACAGCCGGTTCCCGGTGCTGGAGGAGGAGGCCGTGGTCGGCACCGTGCACGTCAAGCACGCGGTCGCGCTGCCGGTGCACGAGCGCGCCACCACGCGGGTCCGGCACATCATGGTGAAGCCGATCGTGGTCCCCGACTCGCTCCGGCTCGACCCGCTGCTCGCGCTGCTGCGCGACGACGGCTTCCAGATGGCCGTCGTCCTCGACGAGTACGGCGGCCAGGCCGGCATCGTGACGCTGGAGGACGTCGTCGAGGAGATCGTCGGCGACATCTCCGACGAGCACGACCGCCTCGGCGCACGCGCCCGCCAGCGCCGTGACGGCTCCTGGGTGCTGTCGGGGCTGCTGCGTCCAGACGAGGTCGAGGACGTCACCGGTGTGGCCCTGCCCGAGCACGAGGACTACGACACGATCGCCGGGCTGGTGGTGCGTGACCTCGGGCGGATCCCGGCCGCCGGCGACGTCGTCGAGCTGGTCGTGACCGTGCCGGGCACCGACCAGGCCGACAAGCTGCAGGTGCGGCTCGGGGTCGCCCACATGGACGGTCTGCGGGTGGACCGGATCGTGATGCGCACCGAGCCGGTCGAGGTGGACGACGATGAGTAGCCTCGGCGGCATCGCCCTAGCGCTCTTCCTGCTGATGGTCAACGCGTTCTTCGTCGGCGCGGAGTTCGCGCTGGTGTCGGCGCGCCGGACCCAGATCGAGCCCCGCGCCGAAGCCGGCTCCCGGATGGCACGCACCACGCTGCGGGCGATGGAGAACATCTCCCTGGTCATCGGCGTCAACCAGCTCGGCATCACGGTCGCCTCACTGGTGCTCGGTGCCGTGGGAGAGCCCGCGGTGGCCCACCTGGTCGAGCCGGCGCTGCACGCCGCGCACCTGCCGGAGGCGTTCCTGCACCCGGTGTCGTTGACGCTCGCACTCGCCGTCGTCGTCTACCTGCACGTCGTGCTCGGCGAGATGATTCCCAAGAACATCGCGCTCGCGGGACCCGACCGTGCCGCGCTCGTGCTCGGCCCGCCGATCTGGGCGATCGTGGTGGTGCTGCGCCCGATCATCTCGGTGATCAACGCGATCGCGGCCGGCATCCTGCGCCTGATGGGGGTGGAGCTGCGCCAGGAGGTGTCCTCGACGTTCACCCGGGCTGAGGTGGCGGCGTTCGTCGAGGAGTCGCACGGCGAGGGCCTGCTGCAGGCGGGGGAGTACGACCGGCTGGCGGGCGCGCTCGGGTTCACCGAGAACACCGTCCACGCGGTGCTGATGCCGCTCGACGGGCTCGCTACCGTGCCGATCGGCGCCACCGCCGCCGACGTCGAGGAGCTGTGCGCCGAGACCGGCTTCAGCCGGTTCCCGGTGGCCGAGGCCGACGGCACGCTGGCCGGCTACCTGCACATCAAGGACGTGCTGCAGACCGACGAGGAGCGTCGCCAGCAGGTCATCGAGGCCAAGTGGATCCGGCCGTTCGCGAGCGTGCGCAACGACGACGTCCTGCACGACGCGTTGGAGACGCTGCAGCGCCGTGGTGCTCACATGGCGCGCGTCGTCGATGCGGCGGGCGAGGTGCTCGGACTGGCCACCTTGGAGGACGTCCTCGAGGAGCTGGTGGGGGAGATCCGGGACGCCGCGCACCACGGTGAGAACGCGTGACACGTCGCGGGAGGCGAGGCAGGAACCGCGGGTTCCTGCGGATAGGGTGAGGGCCATGACCGGCACCGGGGGTGCGTCCGGCGGCCGACGTAGCCCGCCCCGCTCGCGCAAAGGCAGGACCGTGGCGCACGCCTCCTCACGCACCTCGCGCGTGTGGACGCTGCCCAACCTGCTCAGCATGCTGCGGCTGGCCGGCGTGCCCGTGTTCCTGTGGCTGGTGCTCGGCCCTGAGAAGGACGCCTGGGCGCTCGGACTGCTGATGCTCTCGGGGGTCACCGACTACCTCGACGGCTACCTGGCCCGCCGGCTCGACCAGCGCTCGACGCTCGGTGAGATCCTCGATCCGGTCGCCGACCGGCTCTACATCCTCGCCGTGGTCGTCGGACTGGCGGCGCGTGACATCGTGCCGTGGTGGTTCGCGGTGGCGCTGCCGGCCCGCGACGCGTTGCTGTGGGGGCTGGTGCCGTTCCTGCGCAGGCGCGGCTTCAGCGCGCTGCCCGTGCACTTCCTCGGCAAGGCAGCCACGTTCAACCTGCTCTACGCCTTCCCCCTGATCCTGCTCGGTGACGGCGAAGGCGTGGTGGCGGACCTGGCCCGCACCTTCGGCTGGGCGTTCGCGATCTGGGGGATCGGGCTCTACTGGTGGGCGGGACTGCTCTACGCCTGGCAGGTGCACAAGCTGTTCAGCGACGACGAGAGAGCGCCGGCGATCGATGAGCGCTAGTCCTTCAGCCCCCACCACGCGCGGTGACCTGCCTGAGCGGGTCACCATGCCCCTGCTCGCGCTGATCACCCAGCAGTCGCTCGAGGAGGACTACCGCCAGGTCGCGGACCGCAAGCGCCGCGAGGGCGAGCCGACGCAGGTGCGCCGCCTGACTCGTCGCGGCGCCGTGGTGGTGGCCATCTTCGGCCTCCTGGTGACCACCGCCGCCGTACAGACCTCCCGCAACGCCGATGTCACCGAGAGCAGCCGGGCCGCCCTGATCAGCGAGGTGAGCAGGCGCAGCGACCAGGTCGCCGGGCAGCAGGCGCAGCTGAGCACGCTGCGCCAGCAGACCACCAGCCTGCAGACCGGCCTGGACGCGCTGG
>JBBQRV010000089.1:0-13629 GCA_038214475.1 Propionibacteriales bacterium
CTGCAGTCCCCGCTCGAGCAGGTGTGGGACGCGCTGCTCGACCCTGCCGTGCTGGTGCGCACCAGCCCGGGCTGCGAGCGGCTCGAGGCCACCGGCGAGCACGCCTACGCGATGACCGTGTCCGCCGGGGTGGCCGCGATCCGGGGCACCTACGCCGGCTCCTGCCAGCTGTCCGACCTGGCACCGCACCGCTCCCTGGTGATGCGCCTCGACGGTGCCGGCGCGCCCGGCACGATCGCGGCGACCGTCGACGTCGAGTTCGCCGACGCCGGCGACGGCCGCACCCGGATCGTCTACGACGCCGACGCGGCCGTCGGTGGCATGGTCGGCGGGGTCGGCCAGCGGATGCTCACCAGCGTCTCGCGGCGGATGGCCGGGGAGTTCTTCGGCAACGTCGACGCGGTGCTCACCGGTGGCCTGGCGGCGGGCGTGCCGGCCGCGGTTTCTCCTGCCGAGGGGGCCGTGTTCACCGCGCGGCCCGATGTGGCGCCCCCGGCCCTCACCTCGTCGTCGGACTTCCTGCGCGGCCTCGCCGTCGGCGCCGGACTGGTGCTGGCGGGTGTGGTGGTCGGTGGGCTGTTCGGGCGGCGGCGGTGACGGGGTCGCGGGATCAGGAATCACCGGTTCACCGGCGATTCCTGACGTTCGGGGCCGATGCAACCCCTGAGAACGTCAGGAAACGGCTGAGAAGGGTCGGCCACGAGTACCGTGCCTGACCTCACCCCCGACTCCAGTGCCCGTCAGATGGCGGCCGCGATCGCGGACCGCACCGTCTCGGCGCGCGAGCTCATGGACCTGCACCTGGCCCGGATCACGGAGCGGAACCCCCAGCTGAACGCGATCGTGTCGCTCGACGAGGACCGTGCCAGGGCCGGTGCGGCCGAGGCCGACGTACGCACGGCTCGTGGCGAGAGCACCGGCCCGCTGCACGGGCTGCCGTTCGCCTTCAAGGACACCCATGCCGTGGCCGGGTGGCGCACGACCTACGGCTCCACCCTGTACGCCGATCACGTCCCCGAGCAAGACGAGCTGCTCGTGGAGCGGATCAGGGGCGCCGGCGCCGTACCGCTCGGCAAGACCAACGTGCCCGAGTTCGCCGCCGGCTCGCACACCTTCAACCGGGTCTTCGGCACCACCCTCAACCCGGTCGACCCGACCCGGTCGGCCGGCGGCTCGAGCGGCGGAGCGGCGTGCGCACTGCGGGCGGGCATGGTGCCGCTCGCCGAGGGGTCCGACATGGGGGGCTCACTGCGCAACCCGGCCTCGTTCTGCGGAGTGGTCGGGCTGCGTCCCTCGCTCGGGCGGGTGCCCACCTGGCCCGCGGCCAACCAGTGGGAGACCACGTCAGTGGCCGGCCCGATGGCCCGCACCGTCGGCGACCTGGCGCTGCTGCTGTCGGTGATCGCCGGTCCCGATCCACGCACCCCGACGGCCCTCGGTGACCCGGGCACGCCGTTCGCCGCGCCGCTGCGAGGCAGCCTCGCCGGCCTCCGGGTGGCCCTGTCGGTCGATCTGGGCGGGGCCTTCGAGGTGGACTCCGAGGTCGGGGCCGTCGTGGAGTCGGCCGGTGCCGTGATGAGCGCGGCGGGGGCCCGGGTGCGCTCGGCGTACCCGGATCTCTCGCTGGCTGAGGACACCTTCCGGACCCTGCGGGCCTGGCATTTCCAGGCTACGTTCGGCGCCCAGCTGGCAGCCCACCCGGACGCCTTCAAGCCCTCGCTCGCCGACAACATCCGGGCCGGAGCCGGCCTCACCGGCGCCGATGTGGCACGGGCCTACGCCCAGCGCACCGAGCTCTCCGAGGCGATGCGGCGCTTCTTCACGACGTACGACGTGCTGGTGCTCCCGGTGTCCCAGGTGCCACCGTTCCCGGCCGACCAGGAGTTCCCGACGGCGATCAACGGGCGGCCGACGGAGACCTATCTGGACTGGATGCGCTCGGCGTACTTCATCTCGGTCACCGGCTGCCCCGCTCTGTCGGTGCCGGCGGGGAGCACCCGTGACGGCCTGCCGGTCGGCGTCCAGATCGTGGCTCCGCACGGGGCCGACCGCCGGCTGCTCGAGGTGGCGGCTGCCTTCGAGGCGGCGACCGGACGCGGCATGTAACGCGCAGTTATCCGGTCTGGCACACCCATGCGCGGGTACGTCGGACCGGATAACTGCGCGTTACATGGGCGAGGCGTTGTCGGACCGTCCTGGTAGCAACGACCCATGGCACTGCGCTGGTACACCACGGTCATCGACGCCCACGACATCGAGGGGCTGGGGCGCTGGTGGGCCGAGACCCTGGGGTGGCAGGTCGTCTACGAGGCCGACGCCGAGACGGTGCCGGCCGAGCAGTGGGGGCAGGTGGGGCCGGGGCTGGTGTTCGTGCCGGTGCCCGAGGCCAAGACGGTGAAGAACCGCCTGCACCTCGACCTGGCGCCGCACACCTCTGACGACCGCGACGCCGAGATCGCCCGGATGCTGGAGCGGGGTGCCGCCCTGGTCGACGTCGGCCAGCCGGCCGATGCCAGCTTCACCGTGCTCAGCGACCCCGAGGGCAACGAGTTCTGCGTGCTGTCCGCCCGCGACCGCTGAACCGACCGCCGACACCAGCCCCGCAGCCCACCCCGGCAGGACCCCGGCAGCCCACCCGCAACAAGTTATCCACAGGCGGGGGAGAAACCTGTGGAGGAAGGGTCAGTTCCTGTGGACGAAGCGGGCCGTTCTGTGAGGGACACGCCGTCATCCCGGAATCGCCCGAGATTCCTCGCCGAGACCCCTTGTGCGGGGTGGTCGCGGCGGCATACACCTGCTCCCACGCACTCCTCCAGGAGGGCGTGATCACTCGGAGACGACGGTCCGGACGGCGGGGCAACCCGCTGCGGCGGCAGGGTGACGTGGCTGCCGGGACCGGAGACGACGGGTGATCGACCGGGAGCGCCACCTCGACCGGTCACACCAGAAGGGCTCCTGCAGCTCATACCTGCAGGAGCCCTTCGCCATTTGTGCGCCCACCATTGTGCCGCATCCGGCGGGGGAGCGCGATCAGCGCGCCCCCAGCATCCACACCCGGGCAACCTCGCTGTCCCACCGCCGCAGGTGGGTCGCGGTGGCGTCGAGCGGACTGGTGCCGGCCGCCTCCAGCGCGAGCGGCAGCTGGTCCAGGCCCAGGCCTCGGGCGAGGGTGACGTGTGGTGTCCACGCGTCGGGCCGGGTGAGCGGGGAGCCGCCCGGGCCGAGCAGCAGCTGGGCCCGGGCGTGCAGGCCGAGCAGCTCCCGGGTGACGACCACCTGCCGGGCCAGCACGAACCCGCGCCGGTGGCGGAACAGCAACGGGGAGCCGATCCGCAGCGGCATGGGCAGCAGGCCGACGAGCCCGTGCAGCCGGTCGTCACGCTCGGCCGGCACCAGCTCGCGCGCGTCCACGGTCACGTGCGGGCGGTTGGACTCGCCGCGATGGCTGGCCAGGCTCGGCAGGCCGGCCTCCGCCAGTGCCGCCCACTGGCGGCGTACCTCCCGGTCGGAGGCGGCATCGAGGATCAGCTCCAGCGACTGCACGCCCGGCCCTCTCCACACATGCCGGCCAGCCTAGGCACTCGCGTAAGGGCTTCCCTCGCGCGGTCGGCTGTGTTGGGGTGGACGCATGTTCACATCTCGGGAACACCCTGCTGTCCTGCGCCGCGCGCTCGTGCCGGTGCTCGCCCTCCTCCTCGCGGCCGCACTCACGATGGGCATCTCGGCGCCGTCGTACGCCGCGACCTACCCCACGCTCAGCGTCGGCTCGTCGGGGGCCGACGTGTCCTCGCTGCAGCACCTGCTCACCGCCCGCGGGTTCGCCACCGCCGCCGACGGCGCCTACGGCAGTGGCACCCGGGCCGCGGTCACCGCGTTCCAGTCCTCGCGCGGGCTGGGCGCCGACGGGGTGGCCGGGCCCGCCACCTTCTCCGCGCTGGTGCTCACCCCGCGCGAGGGCGCCAGCGGCCCGGCGGTGCAGGCCCTGCAGGCCCAGCTGGTCAAGAACGGCGCGTCCCTGTCGACCGACGGCGCCTTCGGGTCGGCGACCGCCTCCGCGCTGCGGTCCTTCCAGTCCGCGCACGGGCTCTCGGTCGACGCGGTGGTGGGCCCGCAGACCTGGCAGGCGCTCTTCGGTGCGGGAGGCTCGGGGTCCGTCCCGGGGACGACGTACGCCACGCTCTCGTCGGCGCAGAAGGCCAACGCCCGCACCGTCATCGGTGTCGGCAAGGGGGCCGGGGTGCCGCAGTACGGCTGGGTGATCGCGTTGGCCACGGCGATGCAGGAGTCGACGCTGGTCAACCTCGACTACGGCGACCGCGACTCGCTGGGCCTGTTCCAGCAGCGCCCGTCACAGGGCTGGGGGACCGCGGCCCAGATCACCGACCCGGTGCTCGCGTCGAAGGCGTTCTACGGCGTGGCCAGCCACACCCCGAACCCCGGGCTCCTCGACATCGCCGGCTGGCAGTCCATGAGCGTGACCCAGGCCGCCCAGAAGGTGCAGCGCTCGTGCTGCCCCGATGCCTATGCGAAGATGGGAGACGCTGGCGCGCGACATCGTGTCCCACGAGTCGGGGGTGCCGAGCATTCCGTGACGGAGTTCTCCACAGGTTGGCTCCCAACCTGTGGAGAACAGGGCTCTTCCTGTGGAGGAAGACGGCCCATCTGTGGGGGACACGCCGCGCGCGCGAAATCTTCTCGAACTCGGGACTCAAGTCCCTTGCGGCGGCGCTCCTGCGGGCATAGAACTGTCCTACGCACTCCTTCGGGAGAGCGTGATGACTCGGAGACAAAGGTCCAGACGGCGGGGCAACTCGCTGCGGCGGCAGGGTGACGTGGCCGCTGGGACCGGAGACGACGGGTGATCGACCGGGAGCGCCACCTTGACCGGTCAACCAGAAGGGCCCTTGCAACTCATACTTGCGAGGGCCCTTCGCCTTTGTCTATGCCTGCGTCGCGGTGCGGCCGTGACCCCAGACCGACCCGCAGGCGAACTCTGGCCGAACGACGCGCGAGTCGCCCGGCCCAAGAGCCGCTCAGGCAACGCTCAGCGCTCGTCGACCATCAGGTCGATGGTGTAGTCCGAGGCCCGGTAGCAGTGGTCCCCGAACTCCACCGCCTTGCCGCCGGCGTCGAAGGCCATCCGGCTCATCGTGAGCACCGGCTGGGAGCCGGTGATCGCCAGGTGCCGGCGCTCGGCGGCGGTGGGCATCCGCGCGCCGATGCTCTGCTGGGCCACGACCGGCTTGATGCCGCGTTCGCGCAGGGCGGCGTAGAGGCCGGTGGTCTCGAGCTCCTCCCGACCGAGGTCGTCGCGGCTCGGCGGCAACCAGTTGTGCAGGATCGCCAGCGGGGCCTCGCCGGCCAGCCTCAGCCGAACGACGTGCAGGAGGGTGGTGTCCGCCGGCAGGTCCAGGGCGGCGGCCGCACGCTGGTCGGTCTCGTGCAGGAGGTCGAGCACGGTGGTGCGCGGGTCGCGGCCGTCACGCAGCAGGTCGTCGTACAGGCTGGTGAGCTCGAACCTGCGGTGCACCTTGCGGTTGGCGACCGTGGTGCCCAGGCCGCGGCGCCGCACCAGCAGCCCCTGGTCGACGAGCTCCTGGATCGCCCTGCGCACGGTGGGGCGGGAGAGGTGGAGCCGCTCGGCGAGCGCCACCTCGTTCTCGAACGGGTCGCCCGGCTGGAGCTGTCCGCCGGTGACCGCACGACTGAGCTGCTCGGCGAGCTGGTGGTAGAGCGGCACGGGAGAGGACCGGTCGATGGTCACGTGCACCCGCTCGGCATCCATGCGTCGCAGCGTAGTCGGGGGAGGCCCTCGCGTCCTAACGTCTTAATGTTCTAACATAGTTCGTCAGCCCGCTCCGGTGCTGGCGCAACCGGTGAGCGATGCGTGAGGGTGTGCAGATGGCTGTCCACGATCTTGTCGCGATCGGGCGCACCGGTGTCGACATCTACCCGCTCGAGCACGGTCTCGGTCTGGAGGACGTGAGCACCTTCCAGAAGTTCCTCGGCGGCAGCGCCACCAACGTCGCGGTGGCCGCGGCTCGGTACGGTCGTCACGCCGCGCTCGTGACCCGCACCGGGCTGGACCCCTTCGGCCGTTATGTACGCCGGGAGGCCGAGCGCCTCGGCGTCGATCCGAGCTACATCACCGCTGGTGACGGTCCGCCCACGCCGGTCACGTTCTGCGAGGTCTTCCCTCCTGACGACTTCCCGCTCTACTTCTACCGCTACCCCACGGCACCCGATCTTCAGATCCGCGCCGAGGACCTGCCGCTGGAGGCGATCGCCGCGGCGCGGGTCTACTGGTCGACGGTCACCGGGCTGTCGCAGGAGCCGTCGCGTTCGGCGCACCTCGCGGCCTGGGCAGCACGGGGACGACGCGCGTACACCATCCTCGACCTCGACTACCGACCGATGTTCTGGGCCGACCCGTCCGAGGCGAGCACTCAGGTGTCCGCTGCCCTGGAGCACGTGACCGTCGCCGTCGGCAACCGCGAGGAGTGCGAGGTGGCCGTCGGTGAGACCGACCCGCAGCGGGCCGCGGACGCTCTGCTGGCGCGGGGTCTCGAGCTCGCGATCATCAAGCAGGGACCCAAGGGCGTGCTCGCCGCCACCGCCGACGAGCGGGTGGAGGCGCCGCCGTTCCCGGTCGAGGTCGTCAACGGTCTCGGTGCCGGCGACGCCTTCGGGGGCGCCCTGGTGCACGGGCTGCTCAGCGGCTGGGACCTGCCCCGGATCCTCGAGTTCGCCAACGTGGCCGGCGCCCTGGTGGCCAGCCGGCTGGAGTGCTCCACCGCCATGCCCAACGCGCACGAGGTCGAACGGGCGCTGGAAGGCCGGGCTGCTGGCTGGTCTGACGAGAGGACGTCATGAGTCCGACCGCCGACCTGACCGAGATCCGGGCCCGGGAGCCGCACCGCATCGCCGAGTCGTGGGCCGCCCGGGCTCGCCGCCCACTGCTGGGCGCCGACGGACGACTGCTGGTGGTGGCCGCCGATCACCCGGCCCGCGGAGCGCTGGGTGTGCGGGACGACCCGATGGCGATGGCGGGCCGGGGAGATCTGCTGGCCCGCCTGGCCACCGCGCTGGCGTGCCCCGGGGTCGACGGTGTGCTGGGCACAGCCGACGTGCTCGACGACCTGCTGCTGATGGGCGCACTCGAGGGCAAGCTCGTCTTCGGGTCGATGAACCGCGGCGGGCTCCAGGGATCGGACTTCGAGTTCGATGACCGGTTCACCGGCTATTCCGCCGCCGAGATCGCCGCGCGCGGCCTCGACGGCGGCAAGATGCTCACCCGGATCTGCCTGAGCGACCCCGGCACTGTGGCCACCATGGAGGCGTCGGCCAAGGCGGTCACGGAGCTCGCTGCCCGCCGGCTGGTGGCGTTGGTCGAGCCGTTCTTGTCGGTGCGCGAGGGCGACCGGGTCCGCAACCTGCTCGACCCCGACAGCACCATCAGGTCCATCCACATCGCCTCCGGGCTGGGCGCGAGCAGCGCCCACACCTGGCTGAAGCTCCCGGTGGTCGACGACCTCGCGCGGGTGATGGAGGCGACCACGATGCCCACGCTGCTGCTCGGGGGCGACCCGCAGGGGGACCCGCAGGACACCTACGCGTCCTGGGGCAAGGCACTCGACCTGCCGTCGGTCCGTGGACTCGTCGTCGGGCGGGCCCTGCTGTTCCCGCCGGATGGCGACGTCGCGGCAGCGGTGGACATCGCGGCCGAGCTCGTGCACGGAGCCTCGCGCTGATGACCACCGGGGACAGCCGCTGGGTGCTGCCCGCGGGTTCCGCCTCGCGCGAGGGCTGGGAGACCGTGGTCGACGACGCGCGGACCGACTGGCAGCACACCGGACTGCGGATCGCGGTGCTCGGCGACGGCGAGAGCATGCGGGTAGAGGCCGGTCCGTGGGAGTACGTCGTGGTGCCCCTGTCCGGCGCGGTCGCCGTCACGGCCACCGGCCCGGACGGCGTACGACGGACCGCTGCCCTGACCGGCCGACGCTCCGTCTTCGCCGGGCCCACCGACGTGGCCTTCGTCCCCACGGGCTCGCACCTCGTGCTCACCGCAACCACACGAGCGCGGGTGGCTGTGTGCGCCGCGCGGGTCGACGTGCCCGGCGCGCGCAGCTTCCGGCACCTGGCCGCCGCCGAGGTCCCCGTCGAGCTCCGCGGAGCCGGGATCGCCTCCCGTGAGGTGCGCAACTTCGCCATCCCCGGGGTCCTTGAGGCCGACGCGATCATCGCCTGCGAAGTGGTCACCCCGGCCGGCAACTGGAGCTCCTACCCCCCGCACAAGCACGATGAGGAGCGGCCGGGGGTGGAGACCGAGCTCGAGGAGATCTACTACTTCGAGACCCAGGTCGAGGGCGCCGCCGCAGGTGGCCCGGTGCCCGAGGGTGCCGATCCGGTCGGCTACCAGCGCGTCTACGGCACCGATCAGCGACCCATCGACGTGTTCGCCGAGGTGCGCACCGGTGACGTGGTCCTGGTGCCGCACGGCTGGCACGGACCGGCGATGGCGGCCCCGGGCTACGACCTCTACTACCTCAACGTGATGGCCGGCCCCGGGCCGGTCCGGGCCTGGCTGATCTGCGACGACCCGGCCCACGGCTGGGTCAGGGACACCTGGCCGGCCCAGCCCGCCGATCCGCGACTGCCCATGGGAGGCACGCACTCATGAGCGAGACCATCCGGATGACCGTCGCCCAGGCGGTCGTCGAGTTCCTGGCCGTGCAGTGGTCCGAGCGCGACGGCGAGCGCCAGCAGCTGTTCGCCGGCTGCTTCGGCATCTTCGGGCACGGCAACGTGGCCGGGATCGGCCAGGCGCTGCTGCAGCACGAGACCGTGGCCCTCGATGCCGGTCGACGGCCCGGCCTGCCCTACGTGCTGGCCCGCAACGAGCAGGCGATGGTGCACACGTCGGTGGCCTACGCGCGGCAGAGGGATCGGCTGCAGACCTGGGTCTGCACCGCCTCGGTCGGCCCCGGCTCCACCAACATGCTCACCGGTGCGGCGCTGGCCACGATCAACCGGTTGCCGGTGCTCCTGCTCCCGTCGGGCACCTTCGCGACCCGGCGTTCCTCGCCGGTCCTCCAGGAGCTGGAGGCGCCGTACGCCGGGGACATCACCGTCAACGACGCGTTCCGCCCGCTCTCGCGCTACTTCGACAGGGTCACCCGGCCCGAGCAGCTGCCGTCGGCGCTGCTGGCCGCGATGCGGGTGCTCACCGATCCCGTCGAGACCGGCGCGGTGACGCTGTCGCTGCCCCAGGACGTCCAGGCCGAGGCGCACGACTGGCCGGTGGAGCTCTTCGCCGAGCGCACCTGGCACGTCGCCCGCCCGCCCGCGGAGGCCGCCAGGATCACCGCCGCGGCCGAGCTGGTCAGGAGTGCCCGCCGACCGCTGATCGTCGCCGGCGGGGGAGTCCACTATTCCGGGGCGGAGGACGCGCTGCGTGCCTTCTGCGAGGCCACCGGCATCCCGGTGGGCGAGTCGCAGGCCGGCAAGGGCTCGCTGCTGCACGGTGACCCCCGGCTGATGGGAGCGGTGGGCTCGACCGGCACCACGGCAGCCAACCACCTGGCCCGCACCGCCGACGTCGTGATCGGGGTCGGCACCCGCTGGAGCGACTTCACCACGGCGTCGCGCACGGCGTTCGGCGATGACGTGCGCTTCGTCAACCTCAACATCGCGAACTTCGACGCGGGAAAGCACGCCGGGCTCTCCGTGGTCGCCGACGCCCGCGAGGCGCTCACCGCCCTCACCGACGCGTTGTCGGGGTACGCCGTCGACGACGCCTACGTCGCCGAGCAGGCTGAGCTGTGGAGCGCATGGGACGCCCAGGTCGAGGCGGCGTACCACCCCCCGGCATCGGTGACCGACGCGCTCGCCGAGGGCCTGCTCACCCAGGCCTCCGTGCTCGGTGCCGTCAACGAGCTGAGCGACCCGCGCGACGTGGTGCTGTGCGCGGCCGGCTCGATGCCGGGCGACCTGCACAAGCTGTGGCGGGTGCGCGAGCGCAAGGGCTACCACGTGGAGTACGGCTACTCCTGCATGGGCTACGAGGTGCCGGCCTCGCTCGGCGTCCGGCTGGCCGACGAGTCCCGCGACGTGTTCGCGATGGTCGGCGACGGCGGCTACCTGATGATGCCGACCGAGCTCGTGACCGCAGTCCAGGAGCGGATCAAGGTGATCGTGGTGCTGGTGCAGAACCACGGCTTCCACTCGATCGGCTCGCTGTCCGAAGAGCTCGGCTCGCAGCGGTTCGGGACCCGCTATCGCTACCGGGGCGAGGAGGGCCGTCTGGACGGCGACCTGCTTCCTGTCGACCTGGCCGCCAACGCCCGGAGCCTCGGCGTTCACGTCATCGAGGTGTCCTCCCGCGAGGAGCTCGCGGAGGCGGTCCGCGAGGCCAAGGCGGCACCCCCTGACGGGCCGGTGCTCATCCACGTGACCACCGATCCCTTCGTGCAGGCACCCGACAGCCAGTCGTGGTGGGACGTGCCGGTCAGCCAGGTGTCCGAGCTGGAGTCCACCCGCGACGCCTACCTGCGCCACGAGGGGCACCGGCGCCGACAACGCCCGCTGCTCGCCCCGAGCACGCCCGATCCCACGACCGGAGGACAAGCATGACCAGGCCCGCACTCATCGGCAGCGCACCGGACAGCTGGGGGGTCTGGTACGCCGACGACCCCGACCAGACACCCTGGGAGCGGTTCCTCGACGAGGTCTCGGTTGCTGGCTACTCGCGCATCGAGCTGGGTCCGTACGGCTACCTGCCGACCGACCCGCACCGACTGGCCGAAGAGCTGGCGCAGCGTGGGCTCACCCTGACCGCGGGCACCATCTTCGAGCACCTGCACCGACCCGACTCGTGGGACTCCACCTGGTCGGAGGTCTCCGCGGCCGCGTCCCTGAGCGCCCGGCTCGGGGCGCGGCACCTGGTCGTGATCCCCGACTTCTGGCGTGACCCGAAGACCGGCGAGGCGCTCGAGGACGCCGAGCTCGACGCCGCCCAGTGGCCGCAGTACGGCGCCGCGATCGATCAGCTGGCCCGCCGGGTCCGTGAGGAGTTCGGGCTCCAGGTGCAGTTCCACCCCCACGCCGACACCCACGTCGACACCCAGCCGCACGTGGAGCGCTTCCTGGAGGTCACCGATCCAGCGCTGGTCAGCCTGTGCCTGGACACCGGCCACATCGCGTACTGCGGGGGAGACAGCCTCGCCCTGATCGCCGACCATCCCGACCGGATCGGCTATGTCCACCTCAAGCAGGTCGACCCCACCGTCCTCGACAGGGTGCGTGCGGAGGGCCTCGGCTTCGGGGAGGCGGTGCGTCGGGGCGCGATGTGCGAGCCCCCGCAGGGCCTGCCCGAGATGCCGCCGATCCTCGACGCGCTGGCGGGCCTCGACCACGTCGAGTTGTTCGCGATCGTGGAGCAGGACCTCTACCCCTGCCCGCCCGAGACGCCACTGCCGATCGCCACCCGCACCCTCGACTACCTGCGCTCCTGCGGCCCGCTGGCCTGAGCGCCACCGAAAGGGAACCACGATGAGCCAGCGCCCCACCCGCACGTCCGACCCGCTGCGGGTCGGCGTGATCGGCATCGGACGGATGGGCGCCGACCACGCCGAGCGGATCCATGCCCGGATCGCCAACGCGACCCTGGTCGCAGTGGCCGACCCCGACCTGGCCCGCGCCACCGAGTTGGCCGACGGCTTCCCGGGCGTCCGTGCCTTCGCGGACCCGCTGGAGCTCGTCGCCGACGCCGAGGTCGACGCGGTGCTGATCGCCTCGCCCGGCTTCGTGCACGAGGCGCAGGTGCTGGCCTGCCTCGACGCCGGCAAGTACGCGCTGTGCGAGAAGCCGCTCACGATGGACGCCGACTCCTCGCTGCGGGTGGTCGAGGCCGAGCGTCGTACGGGGCGCCGCTGGATCCAGCTCGGCTTCATGCGCCGCTTCGACCCGGAGTACGCCGCCCTCAAGGCCCTGGTCGACTCCGGTGACCTGGGGCGCTTGCTGCTGGTGCACAACGTGCACCGCAACAAGGACGTCCCCGAGGGCTTCGTCTCGGAGATGATCGTGCGGGACTCGCTCGTGCACGAGGTCGACGTCTGTCGCTGGCTGTTCGGCGAGGAGGTCGTCGAGATCACCGTGCACTCACCCGCACCCAGCTCGCTGGCCGACCCGGGCGTGGTCGACCCGCAGGTCGCGGTCTTCCGGATGGCCGGTGGCGGCCTGGCCACCACGGAGGTGTTCGCCCGCAGCGCGGTCGGCTACGAGGTGCGCTGCGAGGTCAGCGCCGAGCGGGGAAACGCCACGGTCGGCCTGGGGTCGGGCGTCTTCGTGCGCTCGTCCGGCGCCTGGGGCGGCACCATCCCCGACGACTTCCGGGCCCGGTTCTCCACCGCCTACGACCTGGAGGTGCAGGCCTGGGTCGACGCCTGCCGGCGGGGCGAGGTCGTCGGCCCCTCCAGCTACGACGGGTACGCCGCCAGTGTGGTCTGCGAGTCCGGGCTGACGTCGCTGGCCAGCGGGTCACCCACCCCGGTCGTGCTCGGCTGAGCGGCGCTCAGCCACCGAGGTCGGACTCGGCCACCGCCCGCAGCGCCTGGGCGGCGATGGTGAGTGCGGGGTTCATCGCGGCGCTGGAGCAGAAGAAGCCGCCGTCGATTACCCACAGGTTGGCCAGGTCGTGGCTGCGGCACCACGGGTCGAGCACGCTGGTGGCGCCGTCGGTGCCGCACACGGTCGTCCCGCACTGGTGGCTGTTCATCGACACGTCGAAGGGCTGCGTGCCGATGACCTGGTAGCCGCAGTTGCGCAGCAGTCGCTTGGCCCGGCGCAGCAGCCGGTCGTGGGTGGAGGTGCCGACGGCGGTGCGTGCGGTGGTGATCCGACCCGCGGCGTCGACCAGCACCCGGTTGCCCGGGTGTGGGAGGTCCTCGGCCATGACCAGCCACTCGACACTGCGGGCCGCGAAGGCCTCCAGCGCCCACAGCGGCACCTGGCTGGCATACGTCTTCATCATCGAGCCCTGCACCTTGCCGATGAGCTGCATGGTGCCGAGCGGGAACCCGTCGCCTCCGTCGCGGTAGAAGTCGTTGACCGACAGGGTCTTCTGGAAGACCGTCGGGTTGCGGCGCCGGAGGTCCGCGGCGGCGACGTGTGCATTGTTGTGCATCATGAAGCGGCGCCCGACCAGGCCCGAGGAGTTCGCCAGGCCGGCGGGGTGGTCGGTGTCCTTTCCGCGGAGCAGCAGCGCCGCGGAGAGCACGGCACCTGCCGCCAGCACGAACCGGCCGGCCCGCAGCTCCACGGGCCCGTCGGGCCCCTCGGCGTGCGCAGCCACCACCCGGCCGTTGCGCACCTCCAGCGAGCGCACGGTGGTGCGGGTCAGCAGGCGGGCGTGGCCGGTGGCGATCGCCGGGATCACCGCGCAGGTGTCGGCGTCGGACTTGGCGCGCACCCGGCACGGGAAGCCGTCGCAGGTGCGGCAGTGCACGCAAGCGCCCTCCCAGTCCAGGCCCATGGCGTTCGCGCTGGGATGTACGCCGGCCCTTGCCAGGCGCCGCCGGAGATCCTCGATGTACGGCTCGTGTGGCAGCGAGGTGTGCGGGTACGGCG
>JBBQRV010000090.1:0-13537 GCA_038214475.1 Propionibacteriales bacterium
GCCGTCGGTGGAGGCGTTGTCGACCACCACGATCTCGGCGAGCCGCTCGGTCGCCCGCAGCACCGCGAGCAGGCGGGCCAGCAGGTCGCGCCGGTTGAAGGTGACCACCACCGCGACGATCCTGGGGTCGGGCGAGGTGGAGTCGGGCACGGCGTCCACCCTACGGGTGGGACGGACCGGGCCGGCGGACCCGTCGACCCCGCCGGTCGGGACTCGCCGTCAGCAGGCGGAGCCCAGGTCGTCGGACTGGTTGGCGACGTACCCGCTGTCACGGGTGCCCAGCGAGCCGCCGGTGACCTCGGCGGCCTTCTTCTTGTGGTGCTTGGCCGGTGCCGGCGCGGTGCCCTCGGCCTTGGCGATGGAGTCGCGCACGGTCCTCTTGATCAGCGCGATGTCGGGTTGGGCGGTGTTGATCATCGGCGGCACGAACGACACCGTGGCGATCTTCTGGGAGCGGGCCTTGAGAGCCAGCTGCATGAAGGTGCCGAGCTCGCTGGCGGGCAGGTTGGTCTGCACCATGCCGGTCGTGGCCTTGGCGATGCCCTGGAAGTTGGTGACCATGGTCTTGGGGTCGATCTGGCTGAGCATCGCGCTCATCACGCACTTCTGGCGCGCCATCCGCGAGTAGTCGTCGGACCCCTCGCGGGCCCGGGCGAACCACAGGGTGTCGTGGCCGTTGAGCTTCTGGACGCCGGGCTCGATGTAGCCCGTGACGTCACTGCCGAGCCCACCCACGGGGATGGCGTCGCGCACGTTGAGGGTGACGCCGCCGACGGCATCGACCAGGTCCTTGAAACCCTGCAGGTTGACCATCGCCCAGTAGTTGATCTTCAGGCCGGTGACGCCTTCGACCGCCATCAGGGTGGCGTCCACGCCGGCGTTCTTCTCGTGCGGGAACAGGTCGGTGTGGTCGCCGGCCCAGGTGCTCACGCCGTTGAGGTAGCAGCCGTCGCAGTCGAACCCGTCGGGGAACTGCTCGGCCATCACCGAGCCCTTCCTGAACGGGAAGTTCTCCATGTTGCGCGGGAGCCCGAAGAGCACGGTGCGGCCGGTCTCGGCGTCGATGCTGGCGATGGTCATCGAGTCGGGGCGCAGCCCCCAGCGGCCGGCGCCGGAGTCGCCGCCGAGCAGCAGCACGTTGTAGCGGCCGTCCTCGGCGCTGGAGGCGGTGCCGCTGCCGAACATGGTGATGATGAAGTCGCGCTGCACGGTGACCAGGTGCGCGCCGAAGAGCAGCGCGCCGGCCACCGAGAGGCTGAGGAAGCCGTTGAGCCCGACGATGACCAGGCGGTGGTTCTGGCGCAGTGACAGCGGCTGCCCGATCCGCCAGGCGTCCATGAAGAGGGCGGCCCAGCCCACGGCGAGCAGCATCAGCGCGAACCGGATCACACCGAGCCAGAACGTGTCGGCCGCCAGCCAGAAGGCGAAGCCGTGCCAGACCAGGGCGGCCAGGACGCTGCCCAGCCCGAGCACCCAGAGGCCGGTCCAGGTGCGCAGTGCGAGGCGTCCGATACGGGCGTTGCCGGCGACCAGCTGCGCGGATCCGGGGACGACGAGAGTCATCACCATGAGCGTGATCGCGCGACGGAACCGGATCCGGGCAGCCCGCTCGGGCGCGGGCCTGGAGGGCCGGTACTGGCTGTCGAGCAACCCGGGGGAAGAGTCGGGAAGCATCGGGTGCCTCTCTGCTGGGGAAGTAGCCCGACCAGTATCACCAGTCACAGCAGTCACATCCGGGTGCGACTCGCCGGGGGTCGGGTTGCCACAACCGACCAATCGGCGTGTTGTGACACCCCCACTGCCCCGGCGACCCGTCGTTGTCGACCAATTGGCGCGCAACGACCGTGCTGCCACCCCGTCGGCTGGCACAACCGACCAATTGGCGTGTTGTGACACCCCAGCCGCCCCGCCGACCCGTCGTACTCGACCAATTGGCGCGCAACGACCGCGCCGCCACCCCGCCCGGGCAAGATGGGGTCATGGAACTCGACGTGACCCGGCTCCGTGCCGACTTCCCCGCCCTCGCCCTCGGCACCGCCTTCTTCGACAGCCCGGGCGGGACGCAGACCCCGACCCGGGTGGCGGACGCCGTGGCCACGACGATGACCGCGGGGCTCTCCAACCGCGGCAGCGTCACGGCGGCCGAACGGCGAGCCGACGACGTCGTGGCGGGTGCACGCCGGGCGGTGGCCGACCTGCTCGGCTGCGAACCGGATGGGGTGGTGTTCGCCCGGTCGATGACGCAGGCGACCTACGACGTCGCGCGCACCCTCGCCAAGGACTGGTCGGCGGGTGACGAGGTCGTGGTCACCCGGCTCGACCACGACGCCAACATCCGTCCCTGGGTGCACGCCGCCGGGGCCGTCGGCGCGACCGTGCGCTGGGTCGGCTTCGACCGCGAGACCGCCGACCTCACCCTCGACGACGTGGTCGCCCAGCTCTCGGACCGCACCCGGCTGGTCGCGGTCACCGGCGCCTCCAACACCCTCGGCAGCCGGCCCGACCTCCCCGCCATCGCCGAGGCGGTGCACGCCGCCGGCGCCCTGCTGTACGTCGACGGGGTGCACCTGACCCCGCACTCGTTCGTCGACGTGGTGGAGCTCGGCGCGGACTTCTACGCCTGCTCGCCCTACAAGTTCTTCGGCCCGCACCACGGCCTGGTGGTCGCCCGGCCGGGCCTCTGGGAACGACTGCACCCCGACAAGCTGCTGCCCTCCAGCAACGCCGTGCCGGAGCGCTTCGAGCTGGGCACGCTGCCCTACGAGATCCTGGCCGGCACCACCGCGGCCATCGATCTGCTGGCCGACCTGGCCGGCACGGTGGGGCACCGCCGGGACAGGCTGCGCGACTCGTTCGCGGCGATCGAGGCCCACGAGGACCGGCTCTTCGACCGGCTGCTCGACGGCCTGGCCGCGATCCCGGGCCTCACCCTGCACGGGCGCCCGAAGCGGCGCACCCCCACGGCGTACTTCTCGGTCGACGGGGTGCCCAGCGCGGACGTCTACGCCCACCTGGCGGGGCTGGACGTGAACGTGCCGGCCTCGACCTTCTACGCGATCGAGGCGTCGCGGTGGCTCGGCCTGGGCGACTCCGGGGCCGTGCGCGCCGGCCTCGCGCCCTACACCGACGAAGGCGACGTCGACCGGCTGCTGGCCGGGCTCGGGTCACTCCCCCGCGACTGAGTCTGCCGGCGACTCCCCCTGCGACTCGGCCAACCACTCGTCGAAGGTGACCCTGCCCAGGGTCACTGCCCCCGCGGGGAGCAGGGCGCCGGACGCCATCGCCCGCCCCGCCCTGCCGGGCACGGGTACGCCGAGCACCCGCGTCGTCCGCCGGCCCTGGGCGCCCCGACGGGAAGCGACCAGGCGCCGGGCCAGGTCGGGCAGCTCGTGCACCTCGGGGCCGCCCAGCTCGGGCGAGCTCACCACCGGCCCCACGGCGAGCACCGCCAGCCGCTCGGCCACCTCATGGGCCGCCACCGGCCGGATCCGCATCCGGGGCACCAGCGCCACCGGTCCGCGGGCCTGGGCGAGCAGCTGGCCCGCGAACTCGTGGAACTGGGTCGCCCGCAGCACGGTGACCGGCAGCGGGCCGGCCAGGGCCAGCTCCTCCTGGCGCCTCTTGCCGGCGTAGTAGCCGGTGTCGACCCGGTCGATGCCCACGATCGAGAGCACCACCAGGTGGCCCACCCCGGCCCGCCCCGCGGCAGCCAGGAGGTGCGTCGTGGTGGCGGTGAAGAAGTCCACGGCCACGCTGCGGTTGAGGGTGGCCCGGTTGCAGGTGTCGATCACCGCGCCGACACCGGCCAGCGCCCGGTCGAGCCCCGCCCCGGCGGTCAGGTCGACGCCGTGCGACCGGGCCAGCACGACCGGATCGTGGCCCGCGCGCGCGAGCGCCGACACGGTCAACCGACCCACCACGCCGGTGCCTCCGGCCACCGCTACCCGCATCCGTCCTCCCGGGCCAGACGTCCTGGGCCCATCCTGCTCCGAGGCGGCCGTTCCAGCCAGCCCGCGGACGTCTCAGAGCTGGCGCAGCCCGGTGACCTCGAGCACCAGCTCGCCGGCCTCGTCGGAGGCGGCCAGGTCGACCTCGGCGAAGATCCGCCAGTCGTGGTCGCCCTCGGGGTCGGCCAGGATCTGCTGCACCAGCCACCGGTCCGGCCGCTTGTCGACCAGCAGCATCGCCGGCCCGCGGGCGTCCGCGCCGGCGTCGAGGCGGGGGTGCTCCTCGAAGTAGGCCGCCGCCGCCAGCTCCCAGGCCGCCGCATCCATCCCCGACTCGGCGTCGAGCTCGCCCAGGTCGCTCCAGGCCCGCCGGCTGAGCAGCTCGACGCGCCGGAACATCGCGTTGCGCACCAGCACCCGGAAGGCGCGCACCTGTGAGGTGAGCGAGGCCACGGAAGCCGGCACCACCTCCAGGTTGTCGGGACGGTCGGGGTCGACCAGCTGCTCCCACTCGTCGAGCAGGCTCGAGTCGGTCTGGCGCACCACCGCGCCCAGCCACTCGACGAGGTCGGTGAGCTCCTCGGTGCGCGCCGCCTCGGGCACCGTCTGGCGCAGCGCCTTGTAGGCGTCGGACAGGTAGCGCAGCACCAGCCCCTCGGAGCGGGTGAGGCCGTAGAAGGCGACGTACTCCCCGAAGGTCATCGCCCGTTCCCACATGTCGCGGACCACCGACTTCGGCGAGAGCGCGCTCTCGCCGACCCAGGGGTGGCCCCGCAGGTAGAGCGCGTAGGTGGCCTCCAGCAGCTCGAGCAGCGGCTGCGGCCAGGTCACCTCGTCGAGCAGCTCCATCCGCTCGTCGTACTCGATGCCGTCGGCCTTCATCTCGGCCACCGCCTCGCCCCGCGCCTTGAACTGCTGCGACGAGAGCACCGGGCGGGGGTCCTCCAGGGTGGCCTCGACCACCGAGACCAGGTCGAGGGCGTAGGTGGGCGACTCGAGGTCGAGGGTGTCGAAGGTGGCCAGGGCGTACGTCGACAGCGGCCGGTTGAGCGCGAAGTCGAGGGGCAGGTCGGCCACCAGCCGCATCCGTCGGCCGCGCTGGTCGGGCGGGTCCAGCGTCTCCACGACCCCGGCCGCGAGCAGGGTGCGGTAGATCGCCACGGCTCGCCGGACCAGCCGCACCTGGCTGCGCGCGTCCTCGTGGTTGTCACGCAGCAGCGAGCACATCGCCGCGAACGGGTCGTCGTCGCGGGCCAGCACGTTGAGCAGCATCGAGTGGCTGACCCGCATCCGCGACAGCAGCGGCTCGGGCTCGGCCGCCACCAACCGCTGGTGCGTCTCCTCGGTCCAGGACACGAACCCCTCGGGCGGCTTCTTGCGCTGCACCTTGCGGAGCTTCTTCGGGTCGTCGCCGGCCTTGGTGAGCGCCTTGTGGTTCTCCACCACGTGGTCGGGCGCCTGCACCACGACCGCGCCCGAGGTGTCGAAGCCGGCCCGGCCGGCCCGGCCGGCGATCTGGTGGTACTCGCGAGCCTTGAGCATCCGCGGCCGGGTGCCGTCGTACTTGGTCAGCCCGGTGAAGACGACCGTGCGGATCGGCACGTTGATCCCGACGCCGAGGGTGTCGGTGCCGCAGATGACCTTGAGCAGCCCGGCCTGGGCGAGCGTCTCCACGAGCCGTCGGTACTTCGGGAGCATCCCGGCGTGGTGCACCCCGATGCCGTGCCGCACCAGCCGGGCCAGCGTCTTGCCGAAACCGGGGCTGAACCGGAAGCCGCCGATCATCTCGGCGATCCGGTCCTTCTCCTCACGGGTGCACACGTTGACGCTGGTCAGCGACTGGGCGCGCTCCAGGGCGGAGGCCTGGGTGAAGTGCACGACGTACACGGGCGCCTGGTGGGTGTGCAGCAGCTCCTCGAGGGTCTCGTGCAACGGCGTGAGCGCCCAGGTGTGGCTGAGCGGGACCGGTCGCTGTGCCGAGGTGACCACCGCGGTCTCGCGCCCGGTACGCCGGCTCAGGTCGTCGACGAAGCGGGTCACGTCGCCCAGGGTCGCCGACATCAGCACGAACTGGGCCTGCGGCAGGGTGAGCAGCGGCACCTGCCAGGCCCAGCCCCGGTCGGGCTCGGAGTAGAAGTGGAACTCGTCCATCACCACCTGCCCGACGTCGGCCCGGGGGCCCTCGCGCAGCGCGATGTTGGCCAGCACCTCGGCGGTGCAGCAGACGATCGGGGCGTCGTGGTTGACCGCGCTGTCGCCGGTGAGCATGCCGACGTTCGCGGCCCCGAAGACGTCGCAGAGCGCGAAGAACTTCTCACTCACCAGCGCCTTGATCGGCGCGGTGTAGAACGTCCGGCGCCCGGCGGCCAGCGCCGCGAAGTGCGCGCCGGTCGCGACCAGGCTCTTGCCCGACCCGGTGGGCGTGGACAGGATCAGGTTGGCGCCGGTCATCACCTCGAGCAGCGCCTCCTCCTGGGCGGGGTAGAGGTGCAGCCCCTGCTCGGCGGTCCAGGACTCGAACGCGTCGAACAGTGCGGCGGCGTCGACCTCGTCACCGGTGGACGCGTCGGGGCGCGGCGGCAGGCGGTCGAGGAGGGGCATCAGGCCTCCATCGTCCCCGACGCCGGGAGGGACCGGTCGGCAGGCCCCTGCTCAGATGTCCTCGGGGACCATCTGGATCGCACCCGACGGGCACTCCGAGACGCACAGCCCGCAGCCCTTGCAGTAGTCGAGGTCGATGAAGTACTCCCCCGGAGGACCCAGCTTGAGCACCGCGTTGTCGGGGCAGACGCCGAAGCAGTTGTCGCAGGAGAAGCAGTTGCCGCACGACATGCACCGGCGGGCCTCGTAGAGCGCGGTCGACTCGTCGAGCCCGATCACCACCTCCTCGAACGACGTCTGCCGACGTACCGACTCCAGCAGCGGACGGTGGCTGCGCGGCGCGTCGGCGTAGTACCAGGGGTTGAGCATCTCGAACTCCGCCAGGTCGCGCGGCGGCTCCGGTGCGGGCGTCTCACCGGCGAGCCAGCCGTCGATGTGCTCTGCGGCCCGGCGGCCGTGCCCGACCCCCACGGTCACCGACCGCTCGTCGGGAACCATGTCGCCGCCCGCGAACACGCCCGGGTGACCGGTCATCAGCTGGGCGTCGACGACCACCACCCCGTCGCGGACCTCGATCCCGTCCACGCCGTCGACCAGGGAGAGGTCGGTGTCCTGGCCCAGGGCCAGCACCAGCGAGTCGGCCTCGAGCTCCTCGAGCTCACCGGTGGGCTGGGGGAAGCCGGTCTCGTCGAGCTCCATCCGCTCGACGGTCAGGGCCCCCGACTCGACCTGGGTGATCGTGGTGAGCCAGCGGAACACCACGCCCTCGTCCTCCGCCTCGCGCACCTCGCTCTCGTGCGCGGGCATCCGGTCGCGGGTGCGCCGGTAGACCACGACCGCCTCCTCGGCACCCAGGCGGCGCGCGGTGCGGGCGGCGTCCATCGCGGTGTTGCCGCCGCCGTAGACCGCGACCCGGCGGCCGAGCAGCGGCTGCTCACCCTCCTCCAGCCCGTGCAGCAGGGAGACCGCGTCGAGCACGTGGGAGGCGGAGCCGGCCGGCAGGTAGGCGCGCTTGCCCACCTGGGCGCCGACGGCGAGGAAGGCCGCGTCGTACCCGCCCTCATCCATGGTCGCGGTGAGGTCTTGGACCGGGGCGTCGAGCTCGAGGGTCACACCGAGGTCGAGGATCCGCTGCACCTCGGCGTCGAGGACGTCGCGGGGCAGCCGGTAGGCCGGGATCCCGAAGCGCATCATCCCGCCGGCCCGGGGGGCGGCGTCGCGGAGGGTGACGGTGTGCCCGCGCAGGGCCAGGTGGTACGCCGCGGACAGCCCGGACGGGCCGGCCCCGACCACCAGCACCCGTCGTCCGGTGGGCGCGGCTTCGACCGAGACCGTCCAGCCCTGCCGGATGGCCTCGTCGCCGAGGAAGCGCTCCACGGAGTTGATGCCCACCGCCTCGTCGAGCTGGCCGCGGTTGCAGGCCGTCTCGCAGGGGTGATAGCAGACCCGGCCCATGATCGCCGGGAACGGGTTGTCGGCCATGATCGTGCGCCAGGCCCGCTCGTAGCCGGCCCCGCCCTCCTCGGCGTCGTACAGCCAGGACTGGATGTTCTCCCCGGCCGGGCACGCATGGTTGCAGGGCGGCATCCGGTCGACGTAGACGGCCCGCTCGGTGCGCCACGAGCCGGTCTTGTTGGCGCGGCTGGTGGCCACGTCGAGGGTGATCGCGAACGGCTTCTCCATGTCAGACTCCGGGGTCCTCGTCGTCGGGCAGCAGCCCGTAACGCTCGATGTTGCGGTCGGCGCGGGCCTGGATCCGGGCCACGATGTCGGGGCGCGGGTGGTCGCCGAACAGGTGGGCGTAACGACGCTGCAGACGCAGGTACTCCTCCACCGGCTGTCGACGCCGGATCCGCGACACCGCGGTGACCTGCCCGTCCACGGCCTCGAAGACCGGGAAGATCCCCGTCTCCTGGGCCAGCCGGGCGACCCGCACGGTGTCCTTCGACGCCGACCCCCAGCCCAGCGGGCAGGGCACCAGGACGTGCAGGTAGCGGGCGCCGCGCAGGCTCATCGCCCGGGTCACCTTGTCCTCCAGGTCGTGCAGGTCGGCGATGGTCGCGGTCGCGACGTAGGGGACCTCGTGGGCCATCGCGATCCGCGGCACGTCCTTGCCCTGGCCGAACGCGTTGCCCGGCTCGGGGCCGAGCGCCGTGGTGTTCGCGGTCCGGGCGCCCGGTGGCGTGGCACCCGAGCGCTGCACCCCGGTGTTCATGTAGCCCTCGTTGTCGTAGCAGACGAACAGCACGTCGTCGTTGCGCTCGAACATGCCCGACAGGGCCCCGAAGCCGATGTCGACGGTGCCGCCGTCACCGGCCTGGCCCACCACCCGGATGTCGCCCCGGCCCTGGGCGCGCAGCGCAGCGGCGACCCCGCTGGCGACCGACGGCGCGTTGCCGAACAGCGAGTGCAGCCAGGGCAGCTGCCACGACGACTCCGGGTAAGGCGTCGAGAAGACCTCGAGGCACCCGGTCGCGTTCACTGCCACCAGGTTTCCCTCGGTCGCCCGCATCGCCGCGTCGAGCACGTAGCGCGCCCCGAGCACCTCGCCACAGCCCTGACAGGCCCGGTGACCGGACGTGATCGAGTTCGACCGGTCGGTGCGTGCCTGCACGGTGCGGTCCTCGAGGGGCAGCAGCCGGTTGCCGGCCACGAACGTGCCGACCTGGTAGAGCTTGACCTCCTGCGTGGCCATGTCCTGTCGCCTCTCCCCTGCCTGTGGTCCCACTAGTCCCGCTCGAAGCCGGTGTCGCCGAGCGCCCGGAGCAGGTGCTCGGCGTGCGGACCGGTGCCGCCGGCGCCGGCGCGGGCCAGCTCGCGGTCGACCAGGGCGGTGTCCAGGTCGAGGAAGTGCAGCGCGTGCGGGTCGAGCCGGTCGGCGAGCACGTCGTCGAAGAGTCCGCGCAGCGACGCCCGGGTCACCGGACGACCGCCGAGACCGGCCACCACGTCGTACACCGTCACCGGCAGCCGGCCGAGCGCGAGCCGGGTGTTCTGACCGACGATGCCGCCGGCCCCGACCGCGAAGGCGCGCTCCACGACGACGACTCGCGAGGCGCCCGCGAGGCTCTCGCGGATCTCGCTGATCGGCCACGGTCGGAAGCAGGTGACACCCAGGGAGCCGATCCGCACCCCCTCCGCGCGCAGCTCGTCGACGACCTCCTCGATGGCCCCGAGCACGGAGCCGAGCGCCACCACGATGGTGTCCGCCCCGGCCGTCCGGTACGACGAGACCAGACCGCTCGGGCGCCCGAAGGCCGCCTCGAACCGTTCGGCGATGGCCGGGATCTCGTCGAGGGCCTGCACCTGCTTGGCATGCATCAGGTACTTCACCTCCGCGAAGGCCTCGGGCCCGACCATGGCCCCGATCGACATCGGGTCAGCGGGGTCGAGCACCTGGCGGGGCACGAACGGCGCCAGGAACTCGTCGACCTGCTCCTGGCTGGGCAGCTCGATCGCCTCCACGGCGTGGGTGAGCACGAAGCCGTCCATGCACACCATCACCGGCACCGACAGCAGCTCGGCGAGCGCGAAGGCCTGGATGTGCAGGTCGACCGCCGCCTGGTTGGAGTCGGCGAACAGCTGGATCCAGCCGCAGTCGCGCATCGACATCGAGTCGGAGTGGTCGTTCCAGATGTTGATGGGGGCGCCGATGGCCCGGTTGGCCACGGTCATCACGATCGGCAGCCCGAGCCCGGAGGCGTTGAAGAGGGCCTCGGCCATGAACAGCAGGCCCTGGCTGGCGGTGGCCGTGTAGGCACGCGAGCCGGCCGCGGAGGCGCCGATGCAGGCCGACATCGCGGCGAACTCCGACTCCACCATCAGGTACTCGCACGGCGCCAGGTCGCCGGTGCGGACCAGGTCGGAGAGCGCCTCGACGATGTGCGTCTGCGGTGAGATCGGGTAGGCGGCCACCACCTGGGGGCGACACATCGCCACGGTGCGGGCCACGGCCTGCGAGCCCTCGATCTGGCTACGCATCGGCGCCGGCCATCTGCTCGGCCACGTGGGCATGGGCGGCCCGGGCGGCGGCCACGTTGGCCTCGCCGACGGCACCGGGGAACCTGGCCATGATCGCGTGCGCGATCGCCTCGACGGACACCTTGCCGGTCAGCGCCGAGAAGCCGCCCAGCAGGGCAGTGTTGGGGAGCGCCCGGCCCAGGTGCTCACGCGCGATCACGGTGGCGGGGACGGTGAGGATCCGGGAGCCGCGCAGGCCGGCGGCCAGCTCCTCGATGCCGAGCTCGGCGAAGCTCTGGCTGGTGTTGACCAGCACGTAGCCGTCCGGCGAGAGCCCCTCGAACACCGCGACCTGGTGCAGCAGCGTGGGGTCCTGGATCAGCACCGCGTCGGGGGTGCTGATCGGCTCGTGGATGCGGATCGGCCGGTCGTCGAGCCGGCAGAAGGCCACCACCGGCGCGCCGGTGCGCTCGGAGCCGAACGTGGGGAACGCCTGGGCGTGCCACCCCTCGTCGAACGCGGCCACCGAGAGCATCTCGGCCGCGGTGACGGCGCCCTGACCGCCTCGGCCATGGATCCTGATCTCGAACATCGTGCCTCCCTGGCTGCGACGCTAGGCGCGGGCACAGGAGGCCGTAAGTGTCCTTCGGCCCCTCCTGCCGGGTCCGTCGACGGGGCTCCACGAGGGCGCGCACGGTACCGTCTGGCCCATGTCCGACCCCGGAAAACAGGTGCCCGAAGAGGGGACGCCCGAGTACGAGTGGCTCTACGGCCGCCTCCAGCGAGGCGTGGCCGACGACGACTCCACCCAGGTGCTGGCCGCCGGGCGGCCGTCCGGTGAGCCCGAGCGGGCCGACTCCACCCGGGTGTTGCCCACGGTGTCGCGCGCCAAGGACTACCAGGCCCCGACGCCACCCAACCAGACCCCGCACCGCACGCCCCCGCCCCCGCCGCCTCCCGGCGGAGGCGGCCGACGCCGGTTCCGCCCGCGGGTGCCCCGGTTCCGGCTGCGCTGGCTGACCCTGCTCGTGGTGCTCTGGCTGGTCTTCCTGCTGGTGACTCCGTTCTGGGCGTGGACCAAGGTGTCCAAGGTCGAGGTCACCCCGGAGGGCAAGCGTCCTGCCGAACAGCCCGGCACGACGTACCTCCTGGTGGGGTCCGACGCCCGCCAGGACGACACCAGCGGCTCGCGCACCGACTCGATCATGGTGCTGCACACGGGCAGCGGCCCCAACCTGCTGATGTCGATCCCGCGGGACTCGCTGGTGGAGGTGCCCGGCCACGGGACCACCAAGATCAACGCCGCCTTCGCGTACGGCGGCGCGCCGCTGCTGATCCGCACCATCGAGCAGAACACCGGGATCCGGATCGACGACTACGCCGAGATCGGCTTCACCGGCTTCGTCGACGTGGTCGACGCGGTCGGCGGGATCACGGTGTGCCCGACCCAGAACATGAACGACCCGAAGGCCCACCTGAAGATCAAGAAGGGCTGCCAGGAGGTCGACGGCAAGACCGCGCTGGCCTACTCGCGCTCCCGTCACGTCGAGCAGTTCGGCGACATCGACCGTGCCAAGCATCAGCGCGAGGTGGTCTCCGCCATCGGCAAGAAGGCCCTGTCACCGTGGAGCTTCCTCAACCCGGTGCGGTACTGGAAGCTCAACTTCGCCGCCGCGGGCTCCATCGCGGTCGGCCAGGACACCAGCGCGATCTCGACTGCCAAGATGTTCCTGGCCATGACCCGGGTCAACGGCGACAAGGGCCTCACCTGCGGAGTGCCGATCTCGGACCTCGCCGTGCACTGGGACCCGGACCGGTCGAAGCAGCTGTTCAAGAAGATCATCGCCGACGACACCTCCGGCGTGCCCGCGAGCCTGTGCACGCCGTCGGGCCTGCCCAAGAGTGTCACCGGATGAGCGGCTACCAGACCCTCGACTGGTCGCTCGACGACCGCATCCTGACCCTCACCCTGGACCGTCCCGAGCACCTCAACGCGTTCACCGTGGAGATGGCCGAGGAGCTGGTCGACGCCTTCACCCGCGCGGGTGCGGACGACGGCGTGGCCGCCGTGGTGGTGACCGGCAGCGGCCGGGCGTTCTGTGCCGGCATGGACCTGACGTCCGACGGCAACGTCTTCGGGCTCGACGAGACCCAGCAGCCCACCCTCGCCGACCTGCACGAGCGCTACGACGACCCGGCGATCGTGGCCGGCGTCCGCGACACCGGCGGCCGGGTCGCGCTGGCGATCTACGCCTGCCCGAAGCCGGTGATCGCGGCGATCAACGGGGCTGCGGTGGGCATCGGCGCCACCATGACGCTGCCGATGGACGTGCGGCTGGCCTCGGAGTCGGCGCGGATCGGACTGGTCTTCGGCCGACTCGGCATCGTCCCGGAGGCCTGCTCGACCTGGTTCCTGCCCCGGCTGGTCGGCCTGAGTCGAGCCCTGGAGCTGGTCTACTCGGCCGACATCCTCAGCGCCGACGAGGCGCTCGAGGTCGGCCTGCTGCGCTCGGTGCACCCCGCCGACGAGCTGCTCACGGCGGCGTACGACCTGGCCCGGAAGTTCACCCGCGACCGCTCCCCCGTCGCCACCGCGCTGATGCGGCAGATGATGTACCGCAACTCCGCCCAGCCGCACCCCGCCGAGGCCCACCGGGTGGACTCGCTGGCGATGTTCTGGACCAGCCTGGGTGACGGCAAGGAGGGGGTGGCCGCCTTCCGCGAGAAGCGTGCTCCCCGGTTCACCGGGCGGGCCTCGCAGCTGCCGGCGTTCGTGCCCTGGCAGGAGTGAGGGGCCGAACGCGATGAACCACCCCGTCTACGTGCACATCGGCCTGGGCAAGACCGGCACCAGCACCCTCCAGCGGGCCCTGGTCGAGCAGCGCGGCCCGCTCGCCGAGCTCGGCATCGACGTGCCCGGTGAGCGGCACCTCGACATCCGTCGGCCGGTCTACGACCTGATGGGCCGCCGGATCGGTGGCGCGGGACGCGACGCCGATGCCAGGGTCACCGGCGCCTGGGCGCCGTTC
>JBBQRV010000091.1:0-13182 GCA_038214475.1 Propionibacteriales bacterium
GGAGACGATCAGGTCGGTGGGGGCGAGGCCGCAGTCGGCCTCCAGCCGACGGGCCAGCGCGGCGTACAGCGCCTGCTTCTGGTCCGCGTCACGGCCCTGCTGGAACACCTGGATCACGGTCAGCGCCTCGGTGCGTTCGTAGCCCAGGCCGGTGTCCTCGGCGATGATCTGGCCCGGCCGGTGCTCGGTGACGATCTGGTAGCGGTCGCGCGGGGGAGCCGCGAACACCTCGCGCATCACGCTCTGCACCGAGTCCGCCAGCGTGCGCAGCTCGGCCGGAGTCCGGCCCTCGACGACATCGATCCTGACCAGCGGCATGCTCTCTCCGTCCCGTGGCGACCGCAGCGGGCGCCGTCTCGACGAGTCTTCCACCCGAAGGTTCGGCCGGCCTCAGGCGCGGGGCACCGCCAGCTCGAAGCGGCCGCCGGTCCCCGGTACGGCGCTCACCTGACCGCCGACCGTGTGCGCCATCCGCCGGGACAGGCCCAGGCCCAGCCCGGCGGACCCACCCGTCGTCCAGCCGGCCTCGAAGACCCGTTCGGCGTCCTCGGCCCGGACTCCCGGGCCGTCGTCGAGCACGGCGAAGACCACGTGCCGGTCCTCGATGCGGACCTCCAGCCGACCGTCGCCGCCGCCGTGCTGGTGGGCGTTTTCGAGCAGTGGTCGCAGGCTGGCGACCACGATCGGCAGGGGAGCCGCGAGCCTGTCGGAGGACTCCGTCGGCGGGGCCGGCCGCTCGACTCCGGCGCACACCTCGGCCACCGTGCAGTGCGCGGGTGCGGTCGTCTGGGCGCGGGCCACGGTGAGCATGGTGTCGATGGCCGAGCGCATCCGGTCGCTCGCGGCCAGCACACTGGTCAGGCCGGAGCGCGCGCTCTCGGGCAGCGAGGGGTCCTCCAGGGCCAGCTCTGCCTCACCCCGGATCACCGTCAGCGGGGTGCGCAGCTCGTGGGCGATCTCGTCGGTGAGCCTGCGTTCGCCGAGGAGCGCCTCGCCGATCCGGTCGAGCATCCGGTCCAGGGTGTTGCCGAGCTGGGTGAGCTCGTCGCCACGGTCCCCGAGGGCGAAGCGCTGCGACAGGTCGTGCTCGCGCCAGTCGTCGGCGCGCGCCGACATGGTGCGCACCTGTCGCAGTGACTGGGTGGCAGCAGCCCAGGCGGAGGCGGAGGCGGCGGCGACGGTGAGCAGGCCCAGCACCAGCGAGAGCCAGAGGCTGTGCGCCTCCGCATTCTCGTACGGCGTCAGGTTGGCGGCCGCGACCACCGTGGCGATCACGGCGCCGGACGGGCCGCGCACCGGCACCGCCCGCACCCGGTGGGTCTGCGTGGTGGCGCTCGACGTGGTGCTGCCCACCAGCCCCGGCACTGCGGTGGCCAGCTCGCCGGTCGGGCGTCGTCCGTCGATCAGTCGGCCGCGGGCGTCGTACACCCAGAGGTTCTGGTCGATGGCGGCCTGCGTCGACTCCAGCACCTGGGCGCCGTCGGGCCCGGTCACGACCGTGGCCGCGCCCGCCTCGGTCTGGGCCCGCAACGCCGACTCGACCGCGGCGTCGTTGCTGTTGGCGAGCAGCACCTGGAGGCCGACGATCAGCACGCCCGCCGCCAGTGTCGAGGCGAGCAGGGCCGACGCCACCAGCCGAGCCCGCAGCGACGGGCCGGGGTTCAGCGCCACCGGTAGCCCACTCCGCGCACGGTCGTGATGGCTCGGTGGTGGTCGAGAGCGTCGAGCTTGGTCCGCAGCCGCCTGAGGTAGGAGTCGAGGGTGTTGTCGGAGACCATCGCCCCGTGCGGCCACCCCGCCGCGACCAGGGCCGAGCGGCGTACGACGGTGCCGGGCGCGCTCATCAACCGAGCCAGGATCCGGAACTCCGTGGGTGTCAGCGCCATCTCGCCGGCCCCGTGCACCAGCGCGTGCCGGGCCGGGTCCAGCCGGGGGCCCGGAGCGACGGGCTGGTCCGCGGACCCGTCCGCGGGGTGACCGACGGGGACCTGCTGCGTCCTGCGCTTCAGCAGCGCGGTGACCCGCACCCGCAGCTCCTCGACCTCGAACGGCTTGGTGAGGTAGTCGTCGGCGCCGGCTTCGAAGCCGGCGATCTTGTCGTGCAGGCCGTCGCGGGCGGTCAGGAAGAGCACCGGGCAGCTCACGCCGCCGCCGCGCAGCGCCAGGCAGAGGTCGCGGCCGTCGCTGTCGGGCAGCCCGATGTCGAGGATCAGCAGGTCGACCGTGCGTTTCGTGAACGCCCGCACGGCCTCGCCGCCCGTCGCGGTGACCACCACGTCGTGCCCCACGGAGCTCAGCACCCGCACCAGCAGCGAGCGCAGCGGTGCGTCGTCCTCACACACTCCGACCACGGCCATGGGGTGCAGCCTAGGTGGATCCCCCTGACCCGTCGCGGTGGAGCGACCGGGTCAGCTGGCCTTCTTCTTCGCCGCCTTCTTGGCGGTGGTCTTCTTGGCCGCCTTCGGCTTCTTCTCGGACTCCGCCGGGGTCTCCCCGCGTGCCGTCTGGGCCGCCTCCACCGACCGTTGGAGCGCGGCCAGCAGGTCGACGACCTCGCCGGACGACTTGGCGGCGGTCTGGGTCTTCTTGACCTCACCGCCCTCGATCTTGGTCTTCACCAGGGCCTCGACGGCGCCGGCGTAGTCGTCCTCGAACTCGGAGGCGTCGAAGTCACCGGCCAGGGTCTCCACCAGCATGTGCGCCATCTTCACCTCGGCGTCCTTGATCTCGCCGGTCTCGATGGTGAAGTCGGGCTCGCGGACCTCGTCGGGCCACATCATCGTCTGCAGCACGATCACGTCCTCGCGCACCCGCAGCACCGCCACCGTGGTGCGCTGGCGCAGCGCCACCGTCACCACCGCCATCCGGTCGGCGTCGAGCAGCGCCTGGCGCAGCAGCGCATAGGGCTTGGCGCCGGACTTCTCCGGTTCGAGGTAGTAGGACTTCTCGAACAGCAGCGGGTCGATCTGGTCGCTCGGCACGAACTTCTCCACCGCGATCTCGCGGCTCGACGTCGACGGCAGCTCGGCCAGGTCGTCGTCGGTGAGGATCACCATCTCGCCGTGCTCGGTCTCGAAGCCCTTGGCGATGTCGGCGTAGGCGACCTCCTCGCCGTCGATCGAGCAGACCCGCTGGTACTTGATCCGGCCGCCGTCCTTGGCGTGCACCTGGCGGAACGACACGTCGTGGCTCTCGGTCGCGGCGTACAGCTTGACCGGCACGCTGACCAGTCCGAAGGACACCGCGCCCTTCCAGATCGCACGCATCGGCAGCCTCTCGGGTCGGTGCGCCGGTCGTCGGTGACCGGCGAGGACGTCAGTCCAGTATCGGACAGGATGCCGCGCCGACGCATCCGACACAATGACTGCCATGCGTCCGATGCTGGCCACCCGAGGCGATCACCTGCCCGCCGGTGGCGAGTGGCTGCACGAGGTGAAGTGGGACGGCATGCGCGTCCTGGCCGACGTCTCCCCGGCCGGCGTACGGCTCACCTCACGCAACGAGAACGACGTGACGGTCTCGTTCCCGGAGCTGCAGGCGCTCGCCGGCGCCGCCGGCCGCGACCTGCTCCTCGACGGCGAGGTGGTGGCGTTCGACCCCGCCGACGGCGGGCGGCCGAGCTTCGGCCGGCTCGCCGAGCGGATGCACGTTGGCAGCGCCCGGCGGGCTGCGGCGCTGGCGGTGCAGACGCCGGTGACGTTCCTGGTCTTCGACCTGCTGCGCCTCGACGGCGCCGACCTCACCGCGAAGCCGCTCTCGCGGCGCCGCGAGCTCCTGGAGGCGCTGGCGCTGGCCGACCCGCGCTGGCAGGTGCCGCCGGCGTACGACGACGGCGCGATGCTGCTGCAGGCCACCGACGAGCAGGGTCTCGAGGGCGTGGTGAGCAAGCGCCGCTCGTCGCGCTACGAGCCGGGCGCCCGGAGCCGGCACTGGCTGAAGTTCCCGCACCGACGCCGCACCAGCTGGGTGGTGGGCGGCTGGCGGCCCGAGACCGGCTCCGAGGACCGGCTCGGCGCGTTGCTGGTGGGGGAGCCGACCCCCGACGGGCTGCGCTACCGCGGCCGGGTCGGCAGTGGCATCGCAGGGAAGGCCGGGCCGACCCTGCGCGGGCTGGTCGCGCCGTTGGCCAGGGCGGCCAGCCCGTTCGTCGACGAGGTGCCGCGCCTCGACGCCCTCGGCACCCGCTGGGTGGAGCCGGTGCTGGTGGTCGATGTCGAGTCGCTCGGGCTGTCCGCCCAGGGCCGGCGCCGGCAGCCGTCGTAACGTGGGCTGCGAGCCGACCACACCCCCCACGACCAGAGGGAGCAGTCATGAGAACGACCCTGTACGCCTGGGTGGTCGCCGGTGCGCTGACTGCCAGCACCCTGCTGGTGCCGTCGCCCGCGTTCGCCGACGCGGTCACCCTCGACGGGGTCCGGGTGCGCCTTGCGCCGGGCACCCGGCAGGTGATCACCGTGAACCACACCTCCGGCACCCGGGCCCGGGTGACCTACTGGCGGCACACCGGAGGCACCTGGGTGCGCAAGCTGCACGCAGCCGGTCGCACCGGCTACGGCGGGCTGGTGGTGGGCAGCAGGCGGAAGCAGGGCACCGGCACCACCCCCCTGGGCAGCTACCGGATGCCGTTCAGCTTCGGCACTCACCCGGCCAAGCCGGCGTGGGACCTCTCCCACCGACGGATCCGCTCCGGGGACTACTGGGTCCAGGACAACCGGTCCCGGTTCTACAACCGCTACCGCAACAAGGCCCGGGGCGGGTTCCGCTGGCGGCTCCCGTCGAGCAACGTGAGCTCCAGCGAGCGGCTGGCCGACTTCCGCGGGCAGTACGAGTACGCACTCGTGATCGGCTTCAACTACGCGTCGCCGGTGCGGCACCGGGGGTCGGGGATCTTCCTGCACGTCAACGGCCGGGGCGCGACCGCCGGCTGCGTGAGTGCGCCGCGGTGGTTCCTGCGGGCGATGTTCAGCCGGCTCGACCCCGGCCTCGCCCCGGTCATCGCGATCGGGCGGTAGCCGGTGACCGACGTCCACGTGGAGGTCCCGACCGAGGGCGGGAGCCGCACGCTCAAGCTGAGCAACCTCGACAAGGTGCTCGACCCGCGCACCGGGACGACCAAGGGTGAGGTGCTCAACTACTACGCCCGGATCGCCCCCGTGCTGCTGCCGCACCTGAAGGACCGCTGTGTCACCCGGATCCGCTGGCCGCACGGGGTCGAGGGGCAGTCGTTCTACGAGAAGAACGTGCCGGCGGGCTGCCCCTCCTGGGTGCGCACGGCGCGGGTGCCCACCACCGGCTCGCGTGGTGGTGGCGGCGATCACCTGACCTTCCCGGTCATCGACGACCTGGCCACCTTGACCTACCTGGTCAACCTGGCCAGCCTCGAGCTGCACGTGCACCAGTGGACGGTGACCAGGAAGGGCCGGCCCAGGCACCCGGACCGGCTGGTGATCGACCTCGACCCGGGCGAGCCGGCAGGGCTGCACGAGTGCTGCACGGTCGCGTTGCTGGTGCGCGCCAAGCTCGCCGAGCGCGACCTGGCGTCCACCCCGGTCACCAGCGGCAGCAAGGGCCTGCACCTCTACGCCGCCGTCGGTGGCGGGCTCGACTCCGACGCCACCACGGCGCTGGCGCGCGAGGTCGCCGAGGAGCTGCAGGGCGAGCACCCGGCGCTCATCACGGCCACCATGACCAAGGCCCGGCGCTCGGGCAAGGTGTTCCTCGACTGGTCGCAGAACTCCGGCAGCAAGACCACCATCTCGCCGTACTCGCTGCGGGGTCGAGAGCGGCCCTGGGTGGCGACGCCTCGGAGCTGGGCCGAGGTGGAGGCGGGCGCCGACGACGAGCTGGGGCTCGAGCAGTGCCGCTTCGAGGAGGTCCTCGAGCGGGTGGAGGAGCACGGAGACCTCTTCGGCTGAAGTTCGGGCACGGAATCGGCCACAATGGGCGCATGACCACACCGAGGCCCGTCGAGACCTGGCTCACCGACATGGACGGCGTGCTCGTCCACGAGGAGGACCCGATCCCGGGTGCCGCCGAGTTCGTGGAGAAGCTCAAGTCGTCGGGCCGGCCCTTCCTGGTGCTCACCAACAACTCGATCTTCACCCCGCGCGATCTTCGTGCCCGGCTGCTGCGCAGCGGCATCGACGTGCCCGAGGACGCCATCTGGACGTCCGCGCTGGCCACCGCCGACTTCCTCAACGACCAGCGACCGCGCGGTGCGGCGTACGTCGTCGGCGAGGCCGGGCTGACCACCGCCCTGCACGACATCGGCTACGTGATGACCGACCACGACCCCGACTACGTGGTGCTGGGGGAGACCCGCACCTACTCCTTCGAAGCGATCACCCGGGCGATCCGTCTGATCGACGCCGGGGCCCGGTTCATCGCGACCAACCCGGACCCGAGCGGGCCCAGCCAGCAGGGCAAGCTGCCGGCGACCGGGTCGGTGGCAGCCCTGATCAGCACGGCCACCGGCCGCAAGCCCTACTTCATCGGCAAGCCGAACCCGCTGATGATGCGCAGCGCACTCAACCGCCTGGAGGCGCACTCGGAGACCACCGTGATGATCGGCGACCGGATGGACACCGACATCATCAGCGGCCTGGAGGCCGGGCTGCGTACCGTGCTGGTGACCACCGGGTCGACCCACCCGGACCAGGTCGACACGTTCCCGTACCGACCGACCCGGGTGGTCGACTCGATCGCCGACCTGGTCGACCTCGTCGACGACCAGGCGTTGTAGTCCTAGGGTGGGCCCACCCGTCACCGAGCGCCACCACCGAGAGGCTGCACCCATGAGCGAGCTCCACGTCGTCGCCACCATCCCGGCCAAGGCCGGCTCCGAGGACGTCATCCGGGAGGCGCTCACCGCCCTCGCGGCCGCCACTCGCGAGGAGGAGGGCTGCCTGTCCTACGACCTCTACGAGTCCGCGGCGGCGCCGGGTGTGTTCGTGACCGTGGAGCGCTGGCGCGACCAGGCCGACCTCGACGCGCACATGGCCTCCCCGCACATCGCGGCCGCGCTGGGCGCTGCGGACGGCAACCTCGGTGGAGACATCGCGATCCACCCGCTGGTGCCGGTGGCCTGAGCCGCCCGGTCCGAGATCCGGGGTTTCCGGGACCGCGTCGCGCCCTCGTGTGACCATGGAGGCGGGGTGGGGCCCTGACGATCGACGAGAGAAGGACCTGACCATGCGTGAGCCGACGGTGCGTACCGCCGCCCGGCCTGCTGCCCTCCTGGCCGTGCTCACCGGCGGCCTGCTGCTCGGCTCGGCGACGGCCGTGCCTGCCTCGGGCGCCGCAGCGAGCGTGGCGACGACGAGCGTCACCGCGAGCGCCGCGCCGGAGGTGTACGCCGTGCCCGACGCCTTCGACAAGTTGGTGTTGAAGTGGACCAACGTGGCGCGCAAGAACCACCATCGTGCGCCGCTGCGGATGGTCCCGTGCCTCGACGGGTTCGCCGAGCGTTGGACCCGGCACATGGCCGCGACCGACGTGTTCGAGCACCAGGCGCTGGGTCCGATGCTGTCGAAGTGCAAGAAGGGCACGGTGGGCGAGAACATCGCCTACGGCACCGGCAAGCTCGGTGCCCGCCGGGTCGTCAGCCTGTGGATGCACTCGGCCGGCCACCGGCGCAACATCCTCGACCCCGACTTCACCACGATCGGGATCGCGGCGTGGAGGTCGGCCGACACCGGCCGCAAGTACGTCACCCAGGACTTCGGGGGCTGACCGCCTCCCGCTGGCGGGCCCGGTAGGCCCGGGTCTTGAGCTTGTTGCCGCAGCCGTACTCGCACCAGGTGCGCGACCGGTTCTTCGAGTGGTCGTAGTAGGCCCACTCGCAGTCGTCGGAGGCGCAGATCTTCAGGCGCCACCAGATCCCGGTGGCGACGGCCTCGTGGACGGCGAGCCCGAGGTCCGCCAGCGCGCCGCGGACCCCGGGCGCCGTCGCGCGCAGCGTCGTACCGGAGCCGGCCCAGTCGAGGCCCACCGACAGCTCGCCCAGGGCCTCGGCGAGGGCGGGCAGGTCCTCACTGCCACCGTGGTGGTTCAGCTCGAGGGCGGCCCGCAGACCGGTCCGCAGGCGCAGCGCCAGGGCCAGGTCGTCCGGCGTGGCCGTCGCCGGCTCGGCCAGCCGTTCTTCGCGCTGCAGCCAGTGGCTCAGCTCGCCGGGGGTGGTGAGCTCATCGGTGCCGGTCTCGTGGTCGGTGGTGTTCACGAAGTCGCGGACCACCGCGATCGGACCCGGCACGTCAGGTCGAGGTATCTCAGGCGGGGGCACGGGACTCCTCAGGGATAGGACGATTGGGGCGACACCTTTGTAATCAGTTCACCGGTTGCATGGGGGTGCAACACCGGCGTAAGTTGATCACTGGTGTCGCCAGGTCAGGACAGGGAGATCGAGATGAACCACTGGGGATATGTCATCGAGCAGTTCAACCACATCGACGAGCGCGAGCTCGACGGCTTCCGGCGTCGGGCCCGGGCGCACCGGCCCTGGTGGCGGCCGGCAGCCGACACCGCGTCCGTGCCGGCCGAGACCGTGCGCGTGCGCGACGTGTCGTGTGCCCGTGCGGCCGGTGCCGCGCAAGGCCCGCTGGCCACGTGAACGACCGGCCCACGGTCGGCCCCGCCGTCACGGCGCGGGCCGCTGCCGTGGTCATCGACGTCAACGACCTCACCCGACAGGCCAGGTTCTGGGGCGGACTGCTCGGGGTGGACGTCGACGTCGGCCGGGAGCGCACCTGGGTCGACGTGGCGCCGTTGGGTGGGCGCGGCCCGATGCTGAGCCTGCAGCTGGTCGTGGAGGTCAAGGAGCGCAAGAACCGGGTGCACCTCGATCTCGAGGTGGCCGACTTCGTGGCGGCCCGGCAGCGGGTGCTCGACCTCGGCGCCGTGCCCGCCTCCGTGCTGCACCACACGGGTCGGCCCTGGCAGGCGTTCTCGGACCCGGAGGGCAACGAGTTCTGCCTGATCACCGGGTGATCCTCCCTCGCAGACGCAGCGCGTGTTCCTCTCCGAGGAGGTGGAGGCGCGTCGCGGTCGCAAAGTGAGACCTGCGGCGTCGGGGGAGGTCCCTACGGTCGTCGGGTGGCTCGGCACACCGGCAACACCCCGGTTGCCCCCTGCCCAGGAGTGCCTCATGACTGCTCGCCTGAAAGCCGCCGCCCCCCTCGCCCTGGTGATCGCGCTGCTCGCCTTCGTCTGGGTAGAGTTCAGCCTGAACTTCACCTTCCACTGGGTCACCGACGGTGACCTCGGCAACGGGCTCGGGCTGCCCAGCAACTTCCACCTGATCGTGCCCGCGGGATTCCTCGCGTGGGGCTTCTTCTTCGCCGCCGGCGCGGACATGACGGCGCTGCGCAAGGTGGTGGTGGCGATCGTGGTCGGCACCGTGGGCGGGCTCGTGGTGATGGCGCTCGCGCCCTCGGTGGCGGACCTTCCCGACTTCTGGGGCATCGCCCTGGTGGTGGCGGTGGCTGCCTTCGTGCTGGTGCTGGCCTCCGTCGTCGGCGACTGGTACTACGTGCCCGGCATCTTCGGCGCCTTCGCGGCCACCATCTTCTGGTGGATCGCCACCGGCCTCGACGGCTGGGCCATCGACGGCGGTGGGGTCGGCAACAGCCTCGAGGCCCTGGGCAACCCGGCGACCGCCGGTGCCGGCGCGTTCGGCGGTGTGCTCTCGACGCCCTACGCCTGGGTGTGGGCCGACACCCTCGTCTCACTGCTGATCGGTGCCGGGCTCGGCCTGCTCTCGGTGACCCTGGCCGGACTGTTCGCCCGGGCTCCGCAGTCGGAGACCCAGCCCGTCGAGTAGGCCGTTGCGGGGCCGGTGCCCGGTAGCGTGGCCCCATGAGCGCCGACGACGTCCAGATCGACACCGACGTGGCACCCAGCGGGCCGGGTTGCGCCGAGTGCACGGAGACCGGCGGCTGGTGGGTGCACCTGCGCCGCTGCGCCGCCTGCGGCCACGTGGGCTGCTGCGACTCCTCACCCTCTCAGCACGCCTCCGCGCACTTCGCGGCGAGCGGGCACCGGTACCTGCAGAGCTACGAGCCGGGGGAGGACTGGTTCTGGGACTTCGAGGACGAGGTCGCGGCCGAGGGGCCAGCGCTGGCACCGCCCACCAGCCATCCGGCCGACCAGCCGGTGCCGGGCCCGGCCGGTCGGGTGCCCGCCGACTGGCAGTCGCACGTGCACTGACCCGTCCCGGGGTCAGCTCGAGGGCGACGCCGTGGTGGGCGACTCGACGCTGGCGGAGGGTGAGACCTGGTCGACCTGGACCTTCGAGCACTGGGCGGCGAGGCTGCGCAGCCGACTGTCGAGGGTCTCGAGGTCGTCGAGCACCTGGACCAGCTTCTCGGGCTGGAAGTCGCGCACGTACGACGCGCCCTGACGGATCAACGTCACGGCCTGCCCCACGGCCGTGGATGCTTCAGAGCACGCGGCTGGCACGACGATCGAGGTGTCGGACGGCCCCACGGAGGGGCTGCTCCCGTCAGCGGGGGACCCCGAGGCCGAGGGCGCGGCGGTGTCGTCGTCACCGCCTGTCGACATCCCCACACCGACGAAGACCGCACCGAGAGCGAGACCGACCAGGAACGTCAGCGCGGGCAGCCAGCGTGCCCACGTCCCCGTGGCGTTGCTGGCGGGGGTCGGGTCGTTGTCGCTCATGGCCTCTCCTCGTGCTGGACGACGGTTCGGTCTGTCCATGCTAGGGGGCGCCACCTTGCTCGCTCCCTGCCCGTCAAGGTAGACACGCAGGATGCACAGGAGTCTGAGGACGGCCGACGAATCGACGATACGGGTGCTCGACGGCCTGGTGCTCTTCTGGCTGGTGTTCTGGGTGGTGCTCGGGGCGTGGTCGGCGGTGACGATCTGGCAGGTGTCGGGCATCGGGGACACCATCACCACGTCGGGTCGGGCCCTCGACTCCGCTGGCACGGCGCTGACCAAGGTCGGCAAGGTGCCCGTGGTGGGCGACAGTGCCGGTGCGCTGGGAGCCGACGTGTCCACCGCCGCCGCCGACATCTCGGTGCGGGGCCAGGACGTCAAGGGCCAGCTGCGCCAGCTGGCGCTGATGCTCGGCATCGCGATCATGGCGATGCCCACGACGCCGGTGCTGGGCTTCTACCTGCCGTTGAGAGTGGCTCGGCGACGCGAGATCTCCGGGTTGCGCATCGCGCTCGCCGAGCACCCCGACAGCGCAGGACTCGACCGCCATCTCGCCGAGCGGGCCCTGGCGAACCTGTCGTTCACCGAGATCTCCGCGATCACCGACGACCCCTGGCGCGACCTGGACGACGGCGCCCTGCGCCCACTGGCGGACGCGGAGCTGCGTCGGCTCGGCGTGCGCCGCCAGCAGGCCTGAGCACGTGCCCACCGCGCCCGCCGTGCCCACAGGGGAGGGAGCCGGGCGGTTCGCGGCGCTCTACGCGGACCTCGTGGTGCGACTGCGGTGGTGGGTCATCGCGGGGTGGGCGGTCGCGGCCGTCGGCGCGCTGCTCTGGCTGCCCAACCTGGGCGACTCCCATGGCGGTGACGGGCTCAAGGCGCTGCTCAGCAGCGAGACGCCGGCGGTGGCCACCGAGAAGCGCTCGTACGCCGCGTTCGGGTTCCCGTTGCTGGCCCGCACCGCGCTGGTGCAGCGCGACCCCGACGGGCTCACCCCCTACGACCAGGCCCGCACCGTCACCAACGCCGTCGCCCTCAGCGAGCACAAGTACCACGACACCGGGCCGATCCGCGGCGCCCTGCCGCTGACCAACGCGTTCTCGCTCTTTCCCGCGTCCAAGGAGCGGGACACGACGGCGATCACCTACCTGTTCTTCGATCCCAAGGTGTCGTTCTCGAGCCAGTTCCGCGCCGCGCGCAAGTACGGCAACACCCACTTCACCGCGCGCGACAACGTGGTGGGGGTGACGGGGTCGGTGCCGGCCCGGGTGGCTCAGGGCGGAATCATCAAGGACCACCTCCCGCTGGTCGAGGAGTCCACGCTGGCGGCGATCCTGCTCATCGTCGGACTGGCCTTCCGCTCGGTGGTGGCGCCGGTGCTCACCCTCGGGGTGACCGCGGTGGCCTACGTGCTGGTGCTGCGGCTGTCCGGCCTGGTGGCTCAGCTCGTGGGGGTGGCGACGCCCGGGGAGCTGGAGCCGGTCGTGGTGGCGATGCTGCTCGGCGTGGTCACCGACTACGTGGTCTTCTTCTTCTCCGCACTGCGCAACGAGCTCGCGCGCGGCCACAGCACCCGCGACGCGGTGTGGCTGGCGACCGCCAGGTTCGGGCCGATCGTCGCGGTCGCGGGGCTCGCGGTCGCGGCGGGGACCGGGGCGTTGTTCGCCGCCGACTCGGCGTTCTTCAAGGCCCTGGGGCCGGCGCTGGTGTTCGCGATCCTGATCGCCCTGACCGTGGCTCTCACCCTGGTGCCGGCGGTGATGGCGGTGATCGGCCCACGCATCTTCTGGCCCAGCCGCAACCTGGCCCGGCAGGCGGACCGCCCCGTCGAACCGGCGGCCGGCGACCCGGAGCAGGCGCAGCCCAGACGCTCCCGCTACGTGCCGGGCTCGCGGATCGCCGGAGACCGGCGGCTGGCCGCGGTGGTGATGGCCGGCTGCATCGCCGTGCTGCTGCTGGCTGCGCTGCCGTTGTCCCGACTCGAGCTCGGGGTGTCGTTCGTCGATGCGCTGCCGGCAGACACCGGTGTACGGCGCTCGTCGCTCGCCGCCCAGACCGGCTTCGCCGACGGCATCCTGTCGCCGACCGTGGTGCTCGTCGAGGGTGACCAGGTGGCGACCCGACGGGGCCGGCTGGCCGCGCTCGGCGACGAGCTCGCCGCCCAGCCGGGGGTGGCCGGGGTCCTCGGGCCCGGAACCCTGCCGTTCAACGAGGAGTTCGGCATCCTGCTGTCCCGCGACCGCAACGCGGCGCGCTACCTGGTGGTGCTCGGCGACGAGCCGCTGGGCGCCGCCGCCATCACCTCCGTCGACGCGATCACGGCGCGACTCCCCGAGATGCTGCGCAACAGCGGGCTGGGCGGCACGACGACCGAGGTCACGGCAGGGGTGGGTGGAGACACCGCGACCGCGTCGTACATCGTGGACCAGACCGAGCGCGACCTGCTCCGGATCGCGATCGCGGCACTGCTGGTCAACCTGCTGATGCTGCTGCTGTTCCTGCGGGCGG
>JBBQRV010000092.1:0-13123 GCA_038214475.1 Propionibacteriales bacterium
ACGGCTGCTGAGCTTGAGCTCGGACTTCAGCCCGGGGAACTTGCGCAGGATCTTGAAGGCCTCGATCTTCTGCGCCGCGGAGGGGTCCAGGTCGAGGCTGACGTAGCCGATCGCGTTGGCGGGCACGGCCGAGGCCGGGGACGCACCACTCGAGAGCAGCTGCACCAAGCCGAAGGCGCCGGCGCCCGCGACGGCCGCGACCGCCACCGTGCCGACCACCAGGACGCCTGCGCGCCGTCCGCCACGCCTGCCCGTCCCGCTCTGCTCAGAGACGGGGCTGTCCGAGCCGAGGTACTCGGGCCGGGCTGGGTCGTTCGTGGACATGTTCTTCCCCCTGTGGCTCCCGGCAGCAGGACACGGTCGATGCGAAGGCTGCGCGGCCTGCAAGCGTAACCGGGAGGAACGCCCTACGAGGCCGACTCGGCGATTCCTTGGTCGGACCCGGCAGGCGCGGCGCGCTGCCCACGACCCAGGAGCACGGACAAGGTGCCGAGGAGCGCCCCGATCGGCCACGCGGCGTACACGGGGAGGGTGTCCTTGAGGTAGGCGGTGAGCGGCCACACCGGGCGAACGCCGACGTCGAGGCTCTCGGGGACCTTGGCCCCGACCTTGGCGGCCCGCAGCGCAACGCCCGGGTCCGACGGACCGAGCAGGTGCCCGACCGTCGACATCACGGCGGCCGCGAGCAGCGCCCCGAGCACCAGCAGCACGACCGTCAGCACCGGGTCACGGCTGCGCCGGGCCGAGAGCGCCAGACCGGCGAGCAAGGAGGCCGCCAGCGCGATGACCACGAACCAGCCGTCCGCCCCGAACTGCTTGCCGAGGTCGTTCTCCCCCATAGCACCGCCGGCGGCGACCTTGGTGAAGTCGGCGGGGTTCACCACCTGCGCCCACAACACCCCGCAGAGGAGGCCGAGGACCAGGAAGACGCCCAGGACCAGCGCCGCCTCGCGAGCGGGACGGACGCGCGCAGGCGCGTCCTGGTCGAGCACGGTCATCAGCCCGCCAGGCAGTGCGGACCCAGCAGGGCCTTCAGGTCAGCGAAGAGGGCCGGGCTGGCGGCCACCCGGAGACGGTCGTCGAGTTTCATCACGGTGGTCGAGGTCTGCGTCATCAGTCGCAACCGTACTTCGGTGACCCCCGGGTGGGTGCTCAGCACCTCCTTGAGCTGCTCGACCACGGGCATCGTGCACCGCGTGGAGGGCATCGAGACGACCACCGGACCGCTGGGTCCGGCTCCGTCGCGCTGGAGGTCTGGCACGCTGACCTCCTGGCCGTGCAGCTCCGGCTGGTCCTTGGACCGCGACAGCCTGCCTCGGACCGTGACGATGGCGTCCTCGTTGAGCAGGGTGCTGGCGAGCTGGTAGGCGCTGGGGAACAGCAGCACGTCGATGCCGCCCTCGAGGTCCTCCAGCGTGACCATCGCCCAGGCGTCGCCCCGCTTGGTGATCTTGCGCTGCACGGAGGTGATCAGCCCGGAGACGGTGACGGTCGAGCCGTCGGCCCGCTCCTCGTCGAGGAGCAGCTGGCCGATCGTGCAGTCCGTGCCGACCGACAAGATGTGCTCGAGGCCCATCAGCGGGTGGTCGGAGACGTAGAGCCCGAGCATCTCCCGCTCGTGACCGAGCAGCGTCTGCTTGTCCCAGTCGGCGATGTCTGGGATCGCGATCGCCACCCCGAAGCCGCCGGCGTCGTCGTCGTCGAGACCGCCGAACAGGGAGTCCTGGCCGATGGCCTCGTTGCGCTTGATAGCGGCGTACTGGTCGACGGCGGTCTCGTGCACGGTGACCAGGGCGCGGCGACGATGACCCAGGGAGTCGAAGGCACCGGCCTTGATCAGCGACTCCACGACCCGCTTGTTGCAGACCAGTGTCGAGACCTTGTCCATGAAGTCGGCGAAGTCGGTGAACCGGCCCTGCTCGCGGCGCGCGGCGACGACGGCGTCCACGACGTTGATGCCGACGTTGCGGATCGCGTTGAGACCGAAGCGGATGTCGGTGCCGACGGGCGTGAACGTCGCCTCGGACTCGTTGACGTCAGGGGGCAGCACCTGGATCCTCATCCGCCGGCACTCGTTGAGGTAGATGGCCATCTTGTCCTTGTCGTCCTTCACGGACGTGAGGACGGCGGCCATGTACTCGGCCGGGAAGTTCGCCTTGAGGTACGCCGTCCAGTAGGACACCAGGCCGTAGGCGGCCGAGTGCGCCTTGTTGAACGCGTAGTCGGAGAACGGCAGCAGGATGTCCCACAGCGTCTGCACCGCCGACATCGAGTAGCCGCGGTCCTGCATGCCGCCGGAGAACGCCTCGAACTGCTTGTCCAGCTCGGACTTCTTCTTCTTGCCCATCGCCCGGCGCAGCAGGTCGGCCTGACCCAGCGAGTAGCCGGCGAGCTTCTGCGCGATCGCCATCACCTGCTCCTGGTAGACGATCAGGCCGTAGGTCTCTCCGAGGATGTCGGCGAGCGGCTCAGCCAGCTCGGGGTGGATCGCGTCGACGGGCTCGCGGCCGTTCTTGCGGCGGGCGTAGCGGTTGTGCGAGTCGGCGCCCATCGGCCCCGGACGGTAGAGCGCACCGACGGCCGAGATGTCCTCGAACGCGTCGGGGCGCATGCTGCGCAGCAGCGCGCGCATCGGCCCGCCGTCGAGCTGGAACACGCCGAGCGTGTCGCCCTTGGCGAGCAGCTTGTAGGTCGCGGGGTCCGCCAGCTCGAGGTCCTCGAGGACCACCTTCTCCCCTCGGTTGTTGGTGATGTTGACCAGCGCGTCGTCGAGGATGGTGAGGTTGCGCAGCCCGAGGAAGTCCATCTTGATCAGGCCGAGGCGCTCGCAGGTCGGGTAGTCGAACTGCGTGATGATCGCGCCGTCCTGCTCGCGCTTCATCAGCGGGATGACGTCGATCAGCGGCTCGCTGGACATGATCACCCCGGCGGCGTGCACTCCCCACTGCCGCTTGAGCCCCTCGATGCCGATCGCGGTGTCGACGACGTTCTTGACGTCCTGCTCGCCGTCGTAGAGGGCCCGGAACTCGCCGCCCTCGCCGTAGCGCTTGTGCGCGGGGTCGAAGATCTCCTTGAGCGGGACGTCCTTGCCCATCACCGCGGCCGGCATCGCCTTGGTGATCTTGTCGCCCATCGCGAACGGGTAGCCGAGGATCCGCGAGGAGTCCTTGACGGCCTGCTTGGCCTTGATGGTGCCGTAGGTGACGATCATCGAGACCCGGTCGTCGCCGTACTTGTCGGAGACGTAGCGGATCACCTCGCCGCGCCGGCGCTCGTCGAAGTCGATGTCGAAGTCGGGCATCGAGACCCGGTCGGGGTTGAGGAAGCGCTCGAAGATCAGGCCGTGCCGCAGCGGGTCGAGGTCGGTGATCCGCATGGCGTACGCCGCCATCGACCCGGCACCCGAACCGCGCCCGGGGCCGACCCGGATCCGGTTCTCCTTGGCCCAGTTGATGAAGTCGGCCACCACCAGGAAGTAGCCCGGGAAGCCCATCTGGGTGATCACGCCGACCTCGAAGTCGGCCTGCTTGCGCACGTCGTCCGGGATGCCGTCGGGGTAGCGGAACCGCAGGCCCTTCTCGACCTCCTTGACGAACCAGGAGTTCTCGTCCTCACCCTCCGGCACCGGGTAGCGCGGCATGTAGGTGCCGTTGCCCTCGGTGAACTCGACCTCGCAGCGCTCGGCGATCAGCAGGGTGTTGTCGCAGGCCTCCTTGAGGCCGTTGCGGTGCTCCCACAGGTCGCGCATCTCCGCGGGCGACTTGATGTAGTAGCTGTCGCCGTTGAACTTGAAGCGCTTGGGGTCGGCCATCGTGCTGCCCGACGAGACGCACAGCAGGTGCTCGTGGGCGCCGGAGTCCTGGGGGTTGACGTAGTGCGAGTCGTTGGTGGCGATCGGCGGGATGCCGAGATCCTTCGAGAGCCGCAGCAGGCCGTCGCGGACCCGGGTCTCGATGTCGAGGCCGTGGTCCATCAGCTCGAGGAAGTAGTTCTCGCGCCCGAAGATGTCCTGGAAGTCGGCGGCGGACTGCCGGGCCTTCTCGTAGTCGCCGATCCGCAGCCAGGTCTGGATCTCGCCCGAGGGGCAGCCGGTGGTGGCGATCAGCCCCGCGGCGTACTGGCTGAGCAGCTCGCGGTCGGCGCGCGGCTTGTAGAAGAAGCCCTCCATCGAGGAGCGGGTCGAGAGCCGGAAGAGGTTGTGCATGCCTGCGGTGCTCTCGGCCAGCAGCGTCATGTGCGTGTAGGCACCCGACCCCGAGACGTCGTCGTCGCCACCGTTGTTCCACCGCACCCGTTTGCGCTCCTGGCGCGGGGTGTTGGGGGTGACGTAGGCCTCCATGCCGATGATCGGCTTGACCCCCGCGGCCCGGGCCTTGGAGTAGAAGTCGAAGGCACCGAACACGTTGCCGTGGTCGGTCATCGCGATCGCGCCCATGCCGAGCTCGGCGGTGCGCGCGAACATGTCTCCGAGCCGGGCGGCCCCGTCGAGCATGGAGTACTCGGTGTGCACGTGCAGGTGCACGAAGTCGGCCGAGGGGGCAACGGGCATGTTCTGCATCTTCTCCCAAACAAGCCGGCCGGGAGGCCGGGTCTCGCACGTTCTCCGGGCAGGGTGAGTGTGTCGCTCGGGCACGCCGGGCGTCGTCCTCGGGGAAGAACGCCAGCCTACGCGACCGGGCAGAGCCATCCTGACAGGCCACACCGACGTTCGCGGCCCCGAGACCGGGTGACGCCTAGCCCGACGCGCCCGGCCACGAGAGCTGGATGTCGGGGGCCCGTTCCTCGTTGCCGCGCCCGTCCGTGCGGGCCACCTCGACCAGCCCGCGGGCGGCGTAGAAGGCCCGGGCCGGCTCGTTGACCTCGAAGACCCAGAGGTCGAAGCCGTCGGGTCGCAGGCCCTTGACCAGGTCGAGCAGTGCGCTCCCCACACCGGCGCCTGCGTGCCCGGGGTCGACGTACAGCGACTCCAGCCAGACGTCCCGGACCGCAGCGAAGCCGACCGTGCCCGCCTCCGTCTCGGCCACCCAGACGACCAGGGTGTCGAGGTCCCAGCCGCCCACCCAGGCGCGGACGGCGTCGTCGGGGTGGATGCTGGGCGGCATGGTGGCCGCGACCCGGGCCGCGAGGTAGACCTCGGCGATGTCGGGCAGGTCGGGCGCGGACGCCGGACGCAGGGTCAGCCGGTCGGGCTCGTGCTCGTGCTCGCCGGCGTCGCTGGGGTCACTGGACATCTCGAATGATCTCCAGCGCGGCCGCCAGGTCGTCGGGGTACGTCGACCGGTAGGTGACGTACTCCCCCGACTCGGGGTGCTCGAAGCCGAGCCCGACTGCGTGCAGCCACTGACGCTCGAGGCCCACCCGCTTGGCAAGCACCGGGTCGGCACCGTAGGTCAGGTCACCCACGCACGGGTGCTTCAGCGCGCTCATGTGCACCCGGATCTGGTGGGTGCGTCCGGTCTCGAGATGGATCTCGAGCAGGCTGGCGAAGCGGTGCGCCTCGAGCGTCTCGTAGTGGGTGACGCTGTGCCGCCCGTCGGCCATCACCGCGAACTTGTAGTCGGCCTTCGGGTGCCGTCCGATCGGCGCGTCGACCGTGCCCTCGTGCGGGTCCGGGTGGCCCTGCACGAGCGCGTGGTAGGTCTTGTCGACGGTGCGGTGCCGGAACGCGTTCTTCAGCACCGAGTAGGCCCGCTCGGACTTGCAGATCACCATCACGCCGGAGGTGCCGACGTCGAGGCGCTGCACGATCCCCTGCCGCTCGGAGGCACCGCCGGTGGCGATCCGGAATCCGGCGCCGGCGAGGTGGCCGACCACGGTCGGCCCGGACCACCCGGGCGAGGGGTGCACGGCGACGCCGACCGGCTTGTCGATCACGACGATGGCGTCGTCGTCGTGGATGATCTTGATGCCCTCGACGGTCTCCGGGACCACCTCGAGGGCGTTCACGGGCGCCGGCAGCTCGACGTCGAGCATCGCCCCGGCGTCGACGCGGTCGGACTTGCCGACCCCGGCGCCGTCGAGCTGTACCAGGCCCTGCGCGATCAGGTCGGCGGCGCGGGTGCGCGAGAGGCCGAACATCCGGGCGATCGCGGTGTCCACCCGCTCACCGGCGAGACCGTCTGGCACCAGCACGGTGCGCTGGTCGCTCATCGGGCGGCCTGATGGCGACTGCCGTCGAGCCGGACGCCGCGCAGGGTCTGGATCACGATGACCACGACGGCGGCGTTGAGGCAGATGTCGGCGACGTTGAAGATCGGCCAGTGCGGCAGCTCGAGGAAGTCGACCACGTGGCCGCGCAGCGGACCCGGGGACCGGAAGATCCGGTCGGTCAGGTTGCCGGTGATGCCGGCGAGCAGCAGCCCGAACCCGAAGGCCCAGAAGGTGGTGCGCACCCGCGGCGCGAGCCAGAGCACGACGGCGGTCGCCACCACGGCCAACACCGAGAACGCCGCCGTGGCACCGGTGCCGGTGCTGAAGGCCGCACCGGGGTTGCGAATCAGGTGCAGGCCGAGCAGGTCGCCGATCAGGTCGACCCGACCGCGGTCGGTGAGCTTCTCGACGGCGATCACCTTGGTGACGAGGTCCACCACGTAGGCGACCAGCGCGGTCACGACGAACACGATCCTGACGGAGCGTCGGCTCGGGAGCTGCCGACCTGGGGTGTGGGTGTCGCCGGGGTTCAGCGACGTTCCTCGCGCTGCTTGCATGACAGGCACAGTGTGGCACGCGGGAATGCCATCACCCGCATCTTGCCGATCGGCTCCCCGCACGACTCGCAGACGCCGTAGCTGCCGTCGGCGATGCGCGAAAGCGCACGCTCGGTCTGGGCCAGCATCTCGCGCGAGTTGTTGACGACGGTGAGCTCCTGGTCGCGCTCGAAGCTGGTCGCACCCATGTCGGCCTGGTCGTGACCGGCGCCGTCACCGGCGTCGCGCATCAGCCCGGCCAGCTCCTCCTCCTGGTCGTGCAGCTCCGCCCGCAGCCGGTCCGCGTGGCCGTGCAGCTCCTCGAGGACCTCGTCGAGCTCGGCGCGGGTCCAGGCCTCCTCGCCCTCCTTGACCGCCAGGCTGGCCAGGCTGGCCACCGGTCGCGCGGCCGTCTTGCGGGCCGTCGTCTTCTTCGCCGTCACCTTGTTCTCCCCCGTGGTCGTGGTGGCGCGCCCGGTGCTCCGGGCGGTGGCCTTCTTCGCTGCGGGCGCCGTGGCGCGCCCCGCCGTGCTGGTCCTGCTCGAGGTGCTGGCCTTCTTCGCCGCAGGCTTCGCTGCGGTGGTCTTCGTGGTCTTCGTGGTCTTCGTGGTCTTCGTGGTCTTCGTCGCCTTGGTCGCCTTCGTCGCCCTGCTCGCCGGGGCGGACACGGACTTCGCGGGCTTCGTGCTGGTCGCCCTGCCAGCGGCCGGGGCGGCCTTCTTGGCGGCCACCTTCGTGGCATCGGCCTTCTTGGCGGCCACCTTCGTGGCAGCGGCCTTCTTCACGGTCGCTCTCGGCGCAGGTTCCGGGGCCACCACTGCCGCCGCCGCGCGCCGGGGTAGCACCTTCTTCGCCGCCGCGACGGCCGTCGCGCTGATCAGCTTCCTGGTGCTCCGTGCCATGGGAACCTGGCCTCCTCGCGGGCCGCGGGCAAATGCTCGACTCATGGCCGTCACCGACCATGAGTGGGTGGAGGTTAGCCCCTTCCGGGGAAGGACTCAAACCGGCGCGCCCCCGGACACAGCACTGGCCGGCCCCCGTGCGGGAACCGGCCAGTTGCGGAGCTGCTGGTGCTTGCGGAATCAGCCCTCGTCGTCGCCGAGGATGGAGCGCAGCCGCTTGGGTGCGGCACCGGCGACGTCGCCACTGGGGGCCACGGTGTCGATCCCGTTGTCGAGCGAGGCGAGCTGCTGGGAGAAGTAGCTCTTCAGCCTCGAGCGGTACTCGCGCTCGAAGGACCGGAGGGTCTCCACCTCGCCGTTGAGCTTGTCACGCTCCTTCTCCAGGTCACCGAACAGCTGCTGGCGCCGGTCGGTGGTCTCCTGGTCGAGCATCTGCGCGCGCTGGCGGGCGTCGGCCTCGGCACGGTCTGCCTTCGACTTGGACTCCGACTCGAGCCGCTCGGCCTTGGTGCGGGCCTCACCGATGATCTTGTCGGCGTCGTTCTTGGCCTCCTCGACCAGCTCGTCGGCGTTGCGCGTGGCGATCTCGAGCAGCCGGGCAGCAGCGTTGGACGCCTGCGGCACGGTCTCCACCCGGATCGTCTCCACGGCGGCCGACTCGGCCGGGGCCGACACGGCCGCAGCGACCGGCACGGGGACCGGGGCGGGCTCGGGTTCGGGCTCCGGCTTGGCCATCGGCACAGGCTCGGGCTCGGGCTGCGCCGGGGCGGGTGCGTTGTAGGAAGCACCAGACTGGGCTGCCGACAACTTCGAGCGCAGGTCGTCGTTCTCCTTGGTCAGGCGGGCAAGCTCCGCCTCGACCTCATCGAGGAACTGGTCGACCTCGCCCATGTCGTAGCCCTCGCGAAGGCGTACGGGCGTGAAGCGCTTGTTGCTCACGTCCTCAGGCGTCAACGGCATGACCTCACCCATTCGTTAGTCGTCAACGGAAGTTCTGTCGATCGAACTGTAGCGCTACTGCAGTGACTGCTGTTAGTTAATGCGAATCACGGCGAGGTGCGCTCAGGCCAGGAACGCCGCCCGGTTGACGTACAGCAGGACATAGGCCGAGATCATCACGACCAGGAAGCTGAGGTCGAGTGCGAGCCCCCCGAGCCGCAGCGGCGGAATCAGCCGGCGCAGCGCCTTGATCGGCGGGTCGGTCATCGAGTAGACGGCCTCGAGAATGACCAGGGCGGCACCTCGCGGCTGCCACGAGCGTGCGAAGACCTGGACCCAGTCGACCAGGAACCGCACCCACAGCAGACCGATGAAGGCATAGAGCACGACCTCGATGACCGTGCCGACGACTCTCATGGGGCCAAGGCTGCCAGAAGCACGCAAGCCAGCCGTCAGCGCCGTGGGGGCGCCGACGTGGGGCGACCGCGGGTCAGCTCTGGTTGAAGAAGCCGCCCTCGGCGATGCGGGCCTTGTCCTCGGCCGCGACCGTGACGTTCGGCGGCGAGAGAAGGAACACCTTCGCGGTGACCCGCTCGATGGTCCCGCGGGTCGCGAAGATGAGGCCGGCGGCGAAGTCGACCAGACGCTTGGCGTCGGAGTCGTCCATCTCGCTGAGGTTCATGATCACCGGCGTGCCGTCGCGGTAGTTCTCACCGACGGTGCGCGCCTCGTTGTAGGTGCGGGGGTGCAAGGTCGTGATGCGAGACAACTCGGCCACTACTCCGGTAGGACCCGAGACGGGGCCCGCTGCGGGCCGCCGGCGCTCGGAGATGCTGGACACTTCTGCGGGCCGGGAGCGCGAGTCGCCACGACTGGCGCGCGCGGGCACGGTCTCGGGAACGGCCTGGTGCTCGTCGTAACCGAGCTCGTCGTCGTACCCGGCGGTCTCCTCGAGCAGGCCGAGGTACTCGCCGATCTTGCGCATCGCGCCGCTCATGGATGCAACCTCTCGAAACTCCCGCGCCCGTCGGGGGCGCTGCTTGACTCGGACACTACTTGATCACAGGCCTCGGACCGAGGACCGCGCTGCCGACGCGCACGTGTGTCGCGCCGCGCTGGATCGCGGCCTCCAGGTCACCGCTCATGCCGGCCGACATCCAGGTCGCTCCGGGATGGTCGGCCACCATCGTGGCGGCCACCTCGGCCAGTCGCTCGAAGGCGGGGCCGGGGTCGGTGCCGAGCGGAGCCACGGCCATCACGCCACGCAGCACCAGCGCCGACTCGGAGGCGATCGCGTCGGCCAGCGCCGGTACGTCGGCGGGGGCCGCCCCGGACCGACCGTCGGCGCCGGGCGGGTCGAGGCTGACCTGCACCAGGCAGTCGAGGGGCCGGCCACGGGCTGCCGCTCCCCGCGCCAGTGCGCTGACCAGCTTGCGTCGGTCGATCGACTCCACGACGTCGGCGTAGCCCGCCACGGCCGCGGCCTTGTTCGACTGCAGGCCCCCGATGAAGTGCCAGCGCAGGTCGAGGTCGGCCAGCTCCTGCGCCTTCGCCTCCGCCTCCTGGTGTCGGTTCTCCCCCACGTCGCGCACGCCGAGCCCGGCGAGCAGCCGCACGTCGTCGGCCGGGAAGAACTTGGTGACCACGGTCAGGTGCACGGCACCCGGGGCCCGTCCCGAGGCCAAGCAGGCGCGGTCGATGCGCTCCTGCACGTCGGCGAGCCCGAGAGCGATCTCTGCACGCCTTGCCATCCCGCTCACGGCTCCATCCAGACCAGGCCGCCGAAGCGACCCGAGGCCGCCCCGTCGCGACGGTAGGAGTGCAGCTGCGGGTGCTCGATCGTGCAACGCTCCACGCGCAGCACCTGGCAACCGTGCCTGCGCAGCTGCGCCTCCACCCCGGCCCCCAGGTCGAGGGCGGGCGTGCCCCACCTGGTCTCGGCGTACGTCTCCGGCACCAGAGCAGCCACCTCGGCGCGCATCTGCTCGGGCACCTCGTAGCAGCGCCCGCAGACGTGCGGCCCGACCCAGGCAGTGAGCCCGTCGGCGCCCAGGTCACGCATGGCGGCGACGGTACGGCCGACCACGTCGAGCGCGGTGCCGTGCCGTCCCGCGTGCACGGCGCCGATCACCCCGGAGCGGCTGTCGGCGAGGAGCACGGGGACACAGTCGGCCACCCGGACCAGCAGGGCCACCCCGCGCAGCGTGGTGACCAGGGCATCGGCCGTCGGGATCGGTCCGTCGGGATCACCCACCACGGCCACGGCGTCGCCGTGCACCTGGTGCATCCTGGCCAGCCGCACCCCGAGCGTGTCGCCGAGGTAGGCCAGCGCGTCGTCGCGCTCGGGCGCCGACTCGGCCAGGTCGAGATGGACGTCGGTGAAGGCGACCTGGGTGACCAGGTCGCCCTCACGCGTGTCACGGTGTGCGAACACCGGGCGAGCACCGCCTCACTTCAGGAAATCGGGCACGTCCAGGTCGTCGTCGTCGAACGCCACCTGCCGGCTCGGCCGACTGGGCTGACCTGCAGGCGCAGCCGGAGCCGCTCCGCCGACCGGGGCTCCCGGGGCGCTGGAACGGAAGGTGGGCGCAGGCTTCTCGCCGGTCCCCGCCTGCGCGTCGGACCGGGCCTCGGACGGGGCCGGGCTCGAGGCGGGTGCTCCCGGGCGCTGGGCGGCCAGCTGCTGGGCCGCGGCCCGGGTCTCCTCCTGGGTCTGCTGCGGCTTGGGCTCGCGTCGCAGCACGGTGCCCTCGTCACGCCGCTTCGGCATGCCACCGTCGAACCCTGCGGCGATCACGGTGACCCTGACCTCGTCACCCAGCGCGTCGTCGATGGTCGCGCCGAAGATGATGTTGGCGTCGGGGTGCGCCGACTCGGCCACCAGGGCGGCCGCCTCGTTGATCTCGAAGAGCCCCAGGTCGGAGCCGCCGGCGATCGAGAGCAGCACCCCGTGCGCGCCGTCGATGGACGCCTCGAGCAGGGGGCTGGACACCGCCATCTCGGCTGCGGCGACCGAGCGGTCCTCGCCACGGGCCGAGCCGATGCCCATCAGTGCCGAGCCGGCGTTGGCCATCACGGACTTCACGTCGGCGAAGTCGAGGTTGATCAGGCCGGGCGTGGTGATCAGGTCGGTGATGCCCGAGACACCCTGCAGCAGGACCTGGTCGGCCTGCTTGAAGGCGTCGAGCACCGAGACGCTGCGGTCGCTGATCGAGAGCAGCCGGTCGTTGGGGATGACGATGAGGGTGTCGACCTCCTCGCGGAGCTGGGCGATGCCCTCCTCCGCGGAGTTGGCGCGACGGCGCCCCTCGAAGGCGAAGGGTCGGGTCACGACGCCGATGGTCAGCGCCCCCAGCGAGCGGGCGATCCGGGCCACGACGGGTGCACCGCCGGTGCCGGTGCCGCCGCCCTCGCCGGCGGTGACGAACACCATGTCGGCGCCCTTGATGACCTCTTCGATCTCGTCGGCGTGGTCCTCGGCGGCCTTCGTCCCCACCTCGGGGTCGGCGCCGGCACCGAGCCCGCGGGTGAGCTCGCGGCCGATGTCGAGCTTGACGTCGGCGTCGCTCATGAGGAGGGCCTGCGCGTCGGTGTTGATCGCGATGAACTCGACCCCTCGCAGACCGACGTCGATCATCCGGTTGACGGCGTTGACACCGCCACCACCGATGCCCACGACCTTGATGATGGCCAGGTAGTTCTGCGCTGCTGCCATGACGGCTTGCCTCTCGCTGCTCGGGTCCGGACCGTGCACCACGTGCCGGTGCTGATCTCTTCGTGTTCTCGACTGTGCTGGACGGGGAAGTCGAGAGGTCACCCTGGTCAGGAACTCTAACCCTGAGCCTGAGGGTTATAGTTATGTCAACCTCTCGATGGAGAAGACGTTAGGTACTCGGGCAGGCCGAATCGCAGAGACACGCAGGAGTCGGGAGGGAAATCTCGATCAGTTGCGGGTGGTGGGGCGTCCGGGGACGCTCACGTCGTACTCGCTCGCGCGCGGGACGGCGGCCAGCAGCGACTCCAGCACCCGCGCCTTGTCGGTCGCCTGCTCCGAGCTCCCCCACAGCACCGGGCGGTCGTCGCGCAGCACCAGCGTGATCCGGTCGATCGACTCCACCTCCACGTGGTCGATCCGGCTACGGATCTCGGCCGGGAGCGAGGCCACCGTCGCGGCCCCCTCCTTGAGGGTGTCGCGCCCCACGTTCTCGGGCGCCGTGATCAGGGGCAGCTCGCGCGGCCGGCGCGGGTAGTCACGGAACAGCACACCCGTGCCGTCGACACCCTTGAAGCCGTCACCGACGGCCACCACCGCCAGCGCCACCCGCTCGGTGACGTCGACCACCACCTGGTCGGGCCACTGCCGGGTGACCGCGACCTCGGCCACCGGGGCCAGTGCCCGCACCCGGCCGGCCACCTGGTCGAGGTCGACCCGGGCCAGCGGCTCACCGGTCGGGACCGCGGCGGCCTCCTGCACCTCCGCGGCCGTGAGCAGCTGGGCACCGCGCACCTCGACCCGGGCGACGCCGAGCACCGACGAGAAGTAGACGAGCCAGATCGTGCCCACCACGAGGGACAGCGCCACCAGCGCGGCCAGCA
>JBBQRV010000093.1:0-13016 GCA_038214475.1 Propionibacteriales bacterium
CCACCGAGGGCGGGCGCAGCACCCGGCCGTGCAGCAGCCCGGCCGGTCGCAGGTCGGCCAGGTAGCGCGGCCGGCCGAGCACCTTGTCGGGCAGGTCGAGCCGGGGCAGGTCGGTGCCCACCAGCCCACCGCCCGAGGCGACGTCGGCGGGCGCCACCGTGCGCAGGTCGAGGTCGAGGTCCAGATCGGCGACCCGGGCGACGTACGCCGCCAGGTCGGTGCCGGGCTCGCCCGCCAGGTGGCGCACCACGGCGCCCACGTGCCGCAGCGCGGGCCCGGCGTGCGCCAGTGACATGCTCCCGGCGGTGAGTCCCTCGTCGGGTCCGAGGGCGGTGTGCGCGGGCAGCATCCGCACCAGCGCGGCAGGCACGCCCAGTGCGTCAGCGGCGACCTGGGCGAGCGCGGTGGTGATGCCCTGCCCGAGCTCGACCTTGCCGACGCGGACGCCGAGGCAGCCGTCGTCGGTCACCGAGAGCCAGCACCCCAGGCGAGGATTGGCGAGCACGTCGGCAGGCAGGGCGGGCGCGCTGACGCCCGTGCCGCTCACGGCGTCCTCCCGGCGGCGACGACCGCGGCGACGATCCGGCGCTGCACCCCGCAGCGGCACAGGTTGCCGTCGAGCGCGGCCACCACCGCGTCCTCGTCGGGGGACGGGTCCTCGTCGAGCAGGGCCGCCGCCCGCACCACGATCCCCGAGATGCAGAAGCCGCACTGGGCAGCCTGGTGGGCGAGCAGCGCCTGCTGCACGGGGTGCGGCGTCCCGTCCACCGACAACCCTTCGACGGTGACGACGTCGCCGTCCTCGGCCTGCCAGAGCGGGGTGTCGCAGGCCGGCACGACGGCCCCGTCGAGCTTGACGAAGCAGGCTCCGCACAGGCCCAGGCCGCAGCCGAACCGGCTGCCGACCAGGCCGAGCTCGTCGCGGAGCACGGTGAGCAGGGGAGTCTCGGGCGGGCTGGTCACGCTACGGCGTACGCCGTTGACCGTGAGCGGCGTGCCGGTGGGCCGATCGGTCACGGTGTCCACCCGTCGAAGACCTCCGGGTGCTTGCCCAGCTCGATCCGGGTGCGCCGGATGTGCCCGGCGAGGTAGCGCTCGGAGTCGACCGGGTCACGGCGCTCGACGGCGTCGAGGATCAGCCGGTGCTCGGCGTTGACCACCCACCTCCGGCCAGGGCCCGAGAGCTGCACGAACGCCCGGCGGTAGTGCTGGGTGGAGTTCCACATCCGGGTCACCATCGACATCAGTGGGTCGAGCGTGCAACCGGTGTAGGTGAGCAGGTGGAACTCGCGGTCGAGCTCCAGGAACCGGTCGACGTCGTCATTGGCCTCGATCCGGCGCTGCACCTCCTCCAGGTGGTGCAGGTCGGCGGCGGTGAGCTGGTCGAGGCTCTCCACCAGGGCGAGCGGCTCCAGCCGCTCGCGCATCTGGTAGGTCACCTCGACCTCGTGCTGGGAGAGCCGCGGCACCCGCGCGCCCTTGCGGGCCTCGTGCTCGGTGAGGCCCTCGGCCTCCAGGATCCGCAGCGCCTCGCGCACCGGGAGCCGGCTCGCGCCGAGGCGCTCGCCGACCTCCTCCTGGCGGATCCGGTCGCCGGGGCGCAGCTGGCCAGAGAGGATCTGCTCGCGCAGGTGGGCGGCGATCCGGGCACTGGCGGCCTCGACGGCAGCGGTCTCGGGCAGCGAGCTCACGTGGTGGCCGCCTGCTCGTTGTCGAAGGCCTTGCCGCCGGGGTAGGACACCAGCTCGAACTGCATGCCCCAGGGGCTGAGGAAGTAGATCCAGCGGTTGCCCGCAGCCGGGCCCCTGCTCGCGGTGGGCCCGTCGAGCACCCGGACCCCGTGCTCGTGCAGGTGCTCGATCGCGGCGTCGAGGTCGTCGACGTACAGCGCGACGTGGTGGCCGCCGACGTCGCTGTTGCGCGGCATCACGTTCAGCTGGTCGGGGGAGGCGTAGGCGAACACCTCGAAGACGGCCTGGTCGCCGCAGCGGAAGAAGCGGTTCTCCAGCACCTCGGCGCGTGGGTGCACGGCCAGGTGGCGGGTCATCCAGTCGTCGTCGCTGCGGAACGGGCCGAGCGAGTAGAGGTACTCGCAGCCGATCACGTCGACCAGGAACGCGTGCGCCAGGTCGAGGTCGGGGACCGTGAAGCCCACATGGTCGAGCCGACGCAGACCCGGCAGGCCCATGGAACCTCCTGAGGACAAGTTCTGGATCCCAAACACTGAACCACAGCCGCTTCTGCGTGTCCAGAGGGAAAGAAGTCTGGATTTTGGATCCAATCGTGTGCAACGCTGGCAGCCACCGACCAAGGAGGCAGCCATGCCCGAACACCGCAGGCTGGAACCGTCGTCACCGTGGGTCGAGCTCGTGGCGACCGCCGACGACTGGGACGCCGCCGACCCCGCGCTGCTGGGCACGATGTGGACCCAGCTGCAGTGGATCCGCACCTTCGAGGAGTACGTGCTGGAGCTCGCCGCGGCCGGCCTGATCCACGGCCCCGCCCACTCCAGCATCGGCCAGGAGGGCGGCGCGGTCGGGTCGGTCCTGGCCCTCACCAGTGACGACTCCGTCAACGGCTCGCACCGTGGCCACCACCAGTTCCTCGCCAAGGTCCTGCACCACGTCGAGCCCAAGGGGATGGACCCGCTGGCCGAGCCGTCCGACGACGTCCGTGCCGTCCTGCTGCGCACCCTCGCCGAGATCTGCGGCCTCGACCGCGGCTGGAGCCACGGCCGCGGTGGCTCGATGCACCTGCAGTGGAAGGAGGCCGGGGCGATGGGCACCAACGCCATCGTCGGCGGCGGCGTCCCGCAGGCGGCCGGCTTCGCCTGGTCGCACCGCCAGGCCGGCACCGACGCGGTGTCGGTGACCTACTTCGGCGACGGCGCGGTCAACATCGGCTCGACCCTGGAGACCTTCAACCTCGCGGCCGCCTGGAAGCTGCCGGTCTGCTTCTTCATCGAGAACAACCGCTACGCCGTCTCCACCTCGGTGGAGGAGGCGACGGGGGAACCCCGGCTGTCGGCCCGCGGGCTCGGCTTCAACGTGGCCAGCTGGAAGGTCGACGGGATGGACCCGCTCGCCGTCCACCTGGCCATGGCGGAGGCCGTCGAGCACATGCGCGCCGGCCGGGGCCCGACCATGGTGGAGGCCGACACCTACCGGTTCTTCCACCAGAACGGCGGCTTCCCGGGCAGCGCCTTCGGCTACCGCACCAAGGAGGAGGAGCGCGAGTGGCGGGCCCGCGACCCACTCGGCCAGGTCGCCGGCCACCTGGTCCGCCGCGGTCTGGCCACCGCCGAGGACCTCGAGGCCGCCACCGCGCGCACCCGGCAGGTGCTCGACGAGGTGGGCGCGGTGCTGCTCGAGCCGGTACCGGACGGCAAGCCCGGCCAGCGCCGGATCAGGGCCGAGGAGTGGCCCGACCCCGCCTTCGTCGACGTCGGGGTGCGTGGTGACCTGAGCGAGTTCGACGACGCGCCGCTGGTGGCCGCCGACTCCGCGGCCGACGCCCCGGAGCAGAAGTTCATCGAGGCCGTGGCCGCGGTGATGGCGCGCAGGATGGAGACCGACGACCGGATCGTGGTGATGGGCGAGGACGTGCACCGCCTCAACGGCGGCACCAACGGCGCCACCCGCGGCCTCCCCGCCCGGTTCCCCGGGCGGGTGCTGGGCACGCCCATCAGCGAGAACGCCTTCGCCGGGCTCGGCGGGGGCATCGCCCTCGACGGCCGGTTCGTGCCGGTGGTGGAGTTCATGTACGCCGACTTCATGTGGGTGGCCGCCGACCAGCTCTTCAACCAGATCGGCAAGGCCCGGCACATGTTCGGCGGCGACGGGGCGATGCCGCTGGTGCTGCGCAGCAAGGTCGCGATGGGCACCGGCTACGGCTCACAGCACTCCATGGACCCCGCGGGCGTCTTCGCCACGGCGGCCGGCTGGCGGATCGTCGCGCCCACCACGCCGTACGACTACGTCGGGCTGATGAACACCGCGTTGCGTTGCCAGGACCCGGTGCTCGTGCTCGAGCACGTCGACCTCTACAACTCGACCGGGCCGGGGGCGGGCGACGACCTCGACTACTGCCTACCGGTCGGGCGGGCCGCGGTGCGGCGCACCGGCTCCGACCTCACCGTGCTGTCCTACCTGGCGATGGTGCCCTACGTGCTCGAGGCCGTGGAGCAGTTCGGTCAGGTCGACGCGGAGGTGATCGACCTGCGCTGGCTCGACCGGGCCAGCATCGACTGGGACACCATCGAGGCCAGCATCCGCAAGACCAACCAGGTGCTGATCGCCGAGCAGGGCGCGCTCGGCACGTCGTACGGCGGCTGGCTGGCCGACGAGATCCAGCGCCGCTTCTTCGACTGGCTCGACGCGCCGGTGCACCGGGTGACCGGAGCGGAGGCCTCGCCCAGCATCAGCAAGGTGCTGGAGCGGGCCGCCATCGCGCAGACCGACGAGGTCGTCGCGGCCCTGGCCGAGATCGCGAGGTACTGACATGGCCCGGCTGCTGCTGATGCCCGAGGTGGCCGCGAACGCCACCGAGGCCGTGCTGGCCGAGTGGCACGTGGCGGAGAAGGAGTCCTTCACCGCCGGCGCCACCCTGGCCGCCGTGGAGACCGAGAAGGCGCTGGTCGACGTCGAGGCCGAGGCCGACGGCGTGGTGCTGACCATGCTGGTGACGGCCGGTGCGCAGGTGCTGGTGGGTGCGCCGATCGCGGTGCTGGGTGCGCCCGGCGAGGACGTGGACGACCTGGAGGCGCTGCTCGCCGAGCTCGGCGTGCAGATCGAGAACGACCCGGTGCGGCCCCCACGTCGTGACGTGCCCGAGCCCGGTCAGGGGCTCCTTCCCGACCCGGAGGGTGGCACCGCCGAGACGGCGGCGCAGCCCGCGCTCGAGGTGCCCGTGGCCGAGCGGCAGCCCGTCCGCCGGCCGGGCGAGCGGGTCTTCTCGAGTCCGCTGGCCCGTCGGCTGGCTCGCGAGGCGGGCCTGCCCGTCGAGGAGATCGACGGCACCGGACCCCGCAACCGGATTCTGCGTCGCGACGTGGAACGGGCGCTGTCCGGTCGCTCCGAGCAGCGCGCGGCCCCGGTAGCGACCAACGCGGCGCCTGCAAGCACGGTGCCGGCCGCGGGCGGAACCGCGTTCGACGACCTGCCGCACTCCCGGGTCCGCCGAGCCACCGCCGCCCGGCTGCTGGCGAGCAAGCAGACCGCCCCGCACTTCTACCTGCGGGCCACCCTGCGGGCCGACCGGCTGCTGGCGCTGCGCGCCGAGCTCAACGACGGTGCCGAGGTGTCGGTGTCGGTCAACGACCTGCTGGTCAAGGCGGTGGCCGCGGCGCACGTGCGGGTGCCCGAGATGAACGTGATCTGGACCGACGACGCCGTACGTCGCTTCCACGGCGTCGACCTGGCCCTCGCCGTGGCGACCGAGCGCGGGCTGATGACCCCGGTGCTGCGGGACGTCACGTCGCTGAGCATCACCGAGGTGGCCCGGCAGGTGCGCGACCTGGCCGACAGGGCCCGGGCCGGCCGGTTGCGTCAGGACGACCTGGAGGGTGGCTCGATGAGCATCTCCAACCTGGGCATGTTCGGCACCGAGGAGTTCGCGGCGATCATCAATCCTCCGCACGCCTCGATCCTGGCCGTCGGCGCGGTGCGTGAGGAGCCGGTCGTCGACGACGGCACCCTCGCGGTCGGGCACGTGCTCCGGGTGACCCTGTCGGTCGACCACCGTCCGGTCGACGGGGTGGTCGCCGCTCGCTGGATGGCCGCCTTCGGTGACCTGGTCGAGCACCCCGTGCGGATCCTGGCGTGACGTCGTGACGCGCTGATGCCGGGGTGACGGGGCGGCCCTGATCGGGTCGTCAGGCGCGCACGGGCAGCTGCTGGAGCGCCCAGCGGTTGCCGTCGGGGTCGTCGAAGCGCACGAAGCGTCCCCACGGCTGGTCGTCGACGTCGCTGCACTCGACGCCGCGCGAGCGCAGGTGGGCACACGCGGCGTCGGCGTCCTCGACGACGACCTGGATGAACTGCGCGGAGCCCTCGGGCATCATGCCCAGCCCGGTGCCGAAGCAGATCGAGCAGGCCGATCCGGGCGGCGTCACCTGCACGAACCGCAGCTCGGGGCTCACGGTCTGGTCGTGGTCGACGCTCCAGCCGACGGTGCTTCCGTAGAACTCCACCGCGCGGTCGACGTCCTGCACGGCGAGGGGGATGAGCTCGATCCTGAAGTCCATGGTCTGCCTGCTCTCGGTCCGGGTCCCCGTCCGGGACCTCCTGGCCCCACGCTAGGTCGCGAAGCGGACAGGATCGGTCCGCAGCCGCGCCGCTCATGGTGACGCGCTGCCCGCGGGGGGTGAGCGCGCAGGCTTCAGTAGCCCGGGAACACCCGACGCAGGTCGTCGAGGGTCACGTTGCCGGTCACCTCGACGCCGTCGGGTGTGTACGGCGCGCCGAGCCGGCCGCTCAGCAGCCGGACCAGCGCCTCGGCTGAGCCGTGCATGGTGGCCGTCGCGCCCGCCAGGTCGCGCGAGAGTCGCACCACGTCCTCGATCACCAGTGCCGCGGCGGCGCCGTCGACCACGACGATGGCCGGCTCGGACAGCTGGTCTGCCTTGCTGGTGAAGCCGAGGAGGAAGCCGAGGTCCCCGGTGAAGTGATCGACCAGGGCGTCCGCGGCGTCGGCGCCAATGGTGGCGGCCGGGTCGAGCCCCACCCGCACGTCCCAACCGTGCTGGGCGGCTTCGTTGAGTCGCAGCCCCAGTGCCGAGACGAGCGGCAGCGGGGCGGGCAGGAAGCCCAGCTTCATCTCCAGGAGGTCGCGCTGGTCAGCCGACAGCCGCTCCAGCGCCTCCAGCAGCCGGGCGTCGTGGATGACGAACTCGTCGGCCCTGGCGCGGGGCGACCTGCGGTCCCACTGGTCCCACACCGCCTCGTTGAACGCCTGCGCCGGTGCATCGGTGCCTCCGATCGCGGCCCGGAGCCCGCCGAGGGTGAGCTCGGCGCCGCTGCCCAGGTGCGAGAAGACCTGGGCGAGCGTCCAGTCCGCGGCGCCGGACGGGCCGGCGAGCTGGGCGTCGGAGAGCGACGGCACCAGCTGGGCCAGCTCGTCGTGAGTGCTGCGCAGGGCGGCGATGGTGCGATCAGCGAGAGAGGGCATTCCACGAGAACCCCCGGGCCGGCGGAGTTCTTCCCGGCCGGGTCAGGTCGGGCCCATCACGGTGGCGGGGTCCAGTCCGAGGTCGACCAGCACCACCCGGGCCGCGTTGCGCCCGGGTCGACCCGAGACCGAGCCCCCGGGATGCGAGGTGGCGCCGGTGAGGTAGAGCCCCGGCACGCCGGTGCGGTGGTCGAGCCAGCCGGGCACCACCTTCCCGTCGATGAGGAACTCGCCGCCGTGGCAGGAGCCGCCCAGGTTGTGCGGGTTGTGCCGCGACACGTCGACCGGTGACTCGGCACGCAGCGCCAGCACGTCCCCCTCGGCGAGGCCGCCCGCGCGGGCCCGCACCAGGTCGACGAGCGCGGCGGCGTGCTCGTCCTTCGCCTGGGCCCAGTCGCGACCGTCGCTGCGCTCGTACGGCGCGATCGTGAGGATCTTGAAGGTGCCGCCGCCCGGGGCGCGGCCGGGGTCGACGACGGTCTGGTTGACCACGAGCAGCCACGGGTCGACCGCGTCCGCCTCGCCACGGTGGAGGGCGTCGATCTGCCGGGCGAAGCCCTCGGGCGTGCCGTAGCCGGCGGCCGCGGCGGGCAGGCCCGCGGCGCCGAAGGCCAGGTCGGTACGCAGTGCCGCATGCACCGCGAACACGCTCAGCCCCGGCTGCCAGGTGTCACGGGCCCGGAGCAGGTCGGCGGGGGGCTCGACGCCCTCGAGCATGTCGGCCAGCCGGGCCAGGTGTCCCCCCGAGACCACGGCGCGACCGACCCGCACCGAGCGGCCGTCGGCGGTGCGCACCCGTCGTACGCCGTCGGCGCCGGCCTCGACGGCGGCCACCGGAGCCGAGCACACGACCCGCGCCCCGTGCGTGGTGAGCATCCGCACCAGGGAGTCGGGCAGCGCCTGGCTGCCACCGACCGGGGTGGTCCAGCCGAAGCCGAGCCGCCCTGCAGCGATCGACGAGGGCAGGAAGCCGGTGCCGGGACGCCGCGGGTCCTGCACGGTGGCCATCGCCAGCCAGAGCACGAAGGCGCGCACCACCGGGTGCGTGAACGTCTCGTGCACGACGTCCCACGCGCTGCGCTCTCGCAGTGCCCGGTAGCGCCGACCGGCGTCGTCGTCGAGCGGGGGCAGCTGCGAGCTCCAGCGGCCGTGGGCGGCGGCCAGTCCGCCCTGCCAGTCGTGGATCATCGCGGTGAAGGCCCGGGCGTCGACGGCCGACCAGCGGGCCAGCTCGGCGGCGGTGGCCTCCAGGTCGCGGTGCATGACCAGCAGGTCGCCGTCCGGCTGGGGCATCACCACGGCGGGGTCGGTGGCCAGGTAGGTGAGGCCGTGGCGGCCGACCAGCTCCAGCTCGTCATCGCGGATCAGGGGGTTGCTCTGGATCAGCACGTGCGCGCTCGAGCACGAGTCGTGGGCGAAGCCCGGCAGGGTGAGCTCCTCGGTGCGGGTGTTGCCCCCGACGGTGGCCGAGGCCTCGAGGACGAGCACGTCGAGACCGGCGCGGGCGAGGTAGCCGGCGCAGACCAACGAGTTGTGGCCGGCGCCGATGACCACCACCTCGGCGGACTCGGGCAGTGCGGCGGGGGACGGCTCAGTCATGGCGACTCCTGGTTCGGCTCGTCGCCAGCCTGCCGCAGGAGTGCAAGCGTTTGCAAGAGCGAGCGGTCCGGAGGTCCGTCCGGGGCCTCGGCTCCGGACGGACCTGGCGCCCTCGGTCGACCCCCCCGACCCGCGCCTCGACCGGGCTCGGACGGAGGAATGAGCGCAACTTCCCGGGGGGAGGTGCGGAATTTGTGCAACGAATTGGGTCAGATGCTTGACAGGGTGTGTGCGCCGTCACAAGACTGCGAACACCGCAATCGATTGCGGGTACGACTCGAGGAGGATGCATGTCGCAAGTCTCGATTCGCCGCGGCTGGAAGGCCGTGGCCCTGACCGGAGTCGTGGCCCTCGGGCTGGCCGCCTGCGGAGGTGGCAGCTCCGGCAACGGGGACACGGCCGCCGACGGACCCATCAAGATCGGCACCTCACTGCCGCTGACCGGCGAGTTCTCGCAGCCGGGCACCGCGGCCCAGGAGGGCTACAAGGTGTGGCAGGAGATGACCAACGCCAACGGCGGACTGCTCGGCCGTGACGTGGAGATCACCTACAAGGACGACGCCTCCAACCAGAACACCATCGTCTCCGACTACAACGCGCTGATCAGCCAGGACAAGGTCGACCTGTTGCTGGGCACCTTCTCCTCCCTGCTCAACCTCCCGGCCTCTGCGGTCGCCGAGAAGAACCAGATGCTCTACGTCGAGCCGGCCGGTGGTTCACCGAGCATGTTCGACCGGGGCTACAAGTACCTCTTCTTCGCCCAGCAGGCCACCGCCGACAAGCAGGGCAAGCTCTTCGGTGAGTACCTCGCCGGCCTGCCGGAGGCGGAGCGGCCCAAGACCGCGGCGTACCCGACCATCGACGACCCGTTCGCGGCTCCCAACGTCGACGGCGTCCGCCAGATCCTCGAGGCCGCCGGCATCGAGACGGTCTACCAGGAGACCTACGCGATCGACACCAAGAACTTCGACACGATCGTCAACGCCATGAAGTCCAAGAACCCCGACGTGGTCGTGCACGGCGCCGTGTTCGAGGACGGGGTCGGCCTGGTCCGTTCGATGCTCAAGGCCGACTTCAAGCCGAAGTGGCTCTACGAGACCACCGCCCCGTCGCTGGGCCAGCAGTACGCCGACGCGATCGGCCCCGAGAACACCGAGGGCATCATGTTCGCGATCAGCTACGCGCCGAAGGCCGACACCCCGGGCAACACCGAGTTCAAGGCCAAGTACGACGAGATGTTCGGTGGCGAGCCGCCGGAGGACGCCGCGGACGCGTTCGCCGCCGCCCAGGTGATGCAGGCAGCGGTCGAGGCCGTCGGCAGCATCGACGACCAGGGCAAGCTGGCCGACTGGCTGCGCTCCAACAAGGTGTCCACGATCCTCGGAGACCTGGAGTGGAACGACGACGGCAGCCCGAACGGCAACTTCCTCATCGGACAGTGGCAGGGTGACTCCGTGGAGTTCGTCCTGCCCACGGAGTTCGCGACCTCCGACAAGCTGATCCCCGGCTGGATGCCCGGAGGCGCCGGCTGATGATGCAGCTCGTCCAGAACCTGGTCCTCGGCCTGCTCCTCGGCGGGGTGTACGCCCTCGTGGCGGGAGGCCTGACCCTGATCTTCGGGGTCATGCGCGTGATCAACATCGCCCACGGGGCGTTCCTGATCCTCGCAGCCTTCATCACCTACACGCTGTGGAGCTGGCTGGGGATCGACCCCCTGCTGGCCATCGTGATCACCACACCGGTGATCTTCGGGATCGGGTGGGTGACCTACAAGGTCCTCGTGGCACCCATCCGGACCGCCCCGATGGCCTCGACCGTGCTCCTGACCTTCGGCCTCGCGCTCGTGCTCGAGGCGGCCATGGGTGCGATCTGGGGGAACAACTCCACCGCCATTCGTCCGGGCTACGCGGACGAGTCGTTCCTGATCGGCAGCATCTTCCTGCCGAAGGCTCAGGTGTACGGCGGTGTGGTTGCGGTTCTGGTGCTGGTGACGCTCTGGCTGGTCCTCAACCGCAGCTGGCTCGGCCGGGCGATCCGGGCCGCTGCGGTGAACCCCGCAGGTGCCGAGCTGGTGGGCATCAAGGTGGCCTCGGTGGCCGCCCTGGTGTTCGCCCTCGGCATCTCGGCGGCGGGGGCCGGCGGAGCGATCGTCGGCGTGCTCTACCCGTTCGTCCCGGGCGCCCACTACCAGTGGATCGCCCGACTGCTCGCGATCGTGGTCCTCGGCGGCATGGGCAGCCTCAACGGCGCCGTGCTGGGTGCCCTGATGTTCGGGGTCGCCGAGACGCTCACGGCGGCGTACGTCTCGCCGTCGTGGGCCACCGCGGTGCCCTACGCGATCGTCTTCGCGGTGCTGCTGATCCGGCCCCAGGGCCTGCTCGGCTCCACCCTGCGCCAGGACACGGTGGCCGTATGAGCGCCACCACACAGTCAGCCCCGGCCTCGTCCGGCGCGCGCTGGCTGCAGCCGCTGTGGATCGGGCGCGTCGTCGCCCTGGCGGCCGGCCTGCTGCTGGTCCTGTTCCCGGTCCTCAGCGACAACATCTACTACCAGAACATGGTGATCCTCTCCCTCGTCTTCGCGGTCGGGGCGAGCGGGCTCAACATCATCACCGGCTTCGCCGGCTACGTCTCGCTCGGCCAGGGCGCCTTCGTCGGCCTCGGCGGCTACACGATCGGCGTGCTGGCCACCCACTTCCAGGGCGTGAACCCCTGGCTGTGGGTGCCGGTGGCCGGCCTGGTCACCGCCGTGGCCGCCCTGGTGCTGGGCCTGGTGTCGCTGCGCTCGAGCGGTCCGGCCTTCGTGATCATCACGGTGGCGTTCCTCTTCCTGGTGCAGGTGATCGCGATCAACTGGGTCTCGGTCACCGGCGGTACGGCGGGCCTCAGCCTGCCGCTGCCGGGCTGGGACCGAGACTTCATCAACTGGCCGTTCTACTACGGCCTGGTGCTGATCCTGGGCCTCCAGCTGCTGATGACCTGGTGGATCCGGCGGACCAAGTTCGGCATGGGCCTGATCGCGATCCGTGAGGACGAGACCAAGGCCGCCACCATCGGCATCAACCTGCCGATCAACAAGATCCTGGCCTTCGTCACCAGCACCGTCTTCGTGGGCATGGCCGGCGCCGTCTACGGCTACTACCTCACGTTCATCGACCCGCGCGGCATGTTCAGCATCCTGATCAGTGTGCAGATCGTGCTGTCGCTGCTGATCGGCGGCAAGGCCACCCTCTGGGGACCGGTGCTCGGCGCGTTCCTGATCGAGCCGCTCAACGAGGTCGCCAACAACAACTTCGGGGGCGGCAACACCCGGCTCTTCCTGTTCGGCGCCCTGCTCATCGTCGTGGTGATCTTCCTGCCCAAGGGCATCCTGCCCAGCGTGGAGGGGCTGCTGCTGCGCCGCCGGATGTCCGGCAAGGCCGGCCTGGTCGGTGCCCGGATCGGCACCGGCGGCAGCCTCGCCTCGCTCACCGACCGGGTCCAGCTGGTCGACCGCAACCAGATCCCCGACCGCCCGCTGCTCGAGGTGCGCGGGCTGGTCAAGCATTTCGGCGGCGTCAAGGCCGTCGACGGCTGCTCGTTCTCGGTGCCCGAGGGGTCGATCACCGGCCTGATCGGGCCCAATGGCTCCGGCAAGACCACCGTCTTCAACCTGATCGACGACACCATCCGGGCCGACGCGGGCGAGATCCTGTTCGCCGGCGAGCGGATCGACGGCACGCCCTCGTGGACCCGCGCCCACCGGGGTCTGGGTCGCACCTTCCAGATCACCCGGCTGTTCTCCGAGATGACCGTGCTGGAGAACGTGGTGGCCGTGCAGCGGTCCTTCTCGCTCGGCCAGCTGGGACGGGTCGCGGTGAGCGGCAAGGAGGCCGCCGCGGCCGACGAGCTCCTCGAGTTCGTCGGGATGCGCGCCTTCCGCGACCAGCGGGCGCATGCGCTGTCCTACGGCCAGCAGAAGCTGGTCGAGCTGGCGCAGATCCTGATGCTCGACCCCCGGCTGATCCTGCTCGACGAGCCCGCCGGCGGCATCAACCCGGTGCTGATCGAGCGGATGGGCGACATGATCCGTGAGCTCAACTCCTACGGAAAGACCTTCCTGATCGTGGAGCACAACATGCCCTTCGTGCTCGGACTCTGCGACCCGGTGCACGTGCTCGGCCGCGGCAGGACGATGGCCACCGGCACCCCCGACCAGATCCAGCACGACCCGGCCGTGATCGACGCCTACCTCGGCGACGACTTCGAGCT
>JBBQRV010000094.1:0-13012 GCA_038214475.1 Propionibacteriales bacterium
TCGAGACCCGCCTTCTACGCCCGTCTGGCCCGCATCGAGTCCCTGCTCGGGGCACGCCTCGGCGACCCGGAGGTGCGGGTCTCGCTGCAGGTGGCGCTGATCGCGGACGAGCTCGCCGCCTCGCAGGGCACGGCTGGTGCCGGCGCCGTTGGCGACCACGGTGGCCGGTACTAGCACCATTGGCCGTCTGGCCGCTCCGCCCCTGTCCGGGCCTAGCGTGGGCGACGCAAGAGGAAGCGTCCGAGCCGACCCCTCCACCCCCGGTGACCGGCCCGGACGTCACGACCGCCAGGTGCTCCTCGCGGCACCCCCCCAGGTCCACTTCCTCCTCGATCCCGGCCGGGGTCCGACCCCCCTCGTCTCCCCGGCCGGGTGACCGAGCCACCGCTCGAACCCGACCGGGAACCGGCGCTGCGTCCCTGCCGTCACACCCGCATGGACACCCGCGGACTGCACCGCACCCGAACGCTCGTGGTCGTCGTGGCCGTGCTGCTGCTCGCCGGCGGCTGCGGTTCGCAGGGACCCGACGGGCCGGCAGCCGGGACACCGGACCCGGGCCCCGTCGCGTCGCTGCGCATCGAGGGCCGGGCCGTGCCGGGCCGCGACGGGGAGATGTTCACCGAGGGTGCCGTGCAGGAGGTCGCGCTGACGGACCCGGCCGGACGTCGGGTCGAACCCGACAGGTCCGACACGGACGGGCACTGGGCGTACGTCGCCCTGCCCTTCGGCAGCTACCTGCTGAGTGCCCGGCAACGTCCCTGCGACGGCAACTGCGGCACCCTCGACCCACCCGTGGACGGGTGCACCACCCGGCTCGACCTCGCCGGGGACACCGACGTGGAGATCGTCTTCCACGTCGGGGACGCCTGCGAGATCACCGCCGAGTGAGGGCGCTCAGTTGAGCGGACGCATCGAGGCCGGCACCCCGCCACCTCGGTGCACCTCCTCGACCAGCTCCTGCAGCGCGGTGAGCGCGACCCGCTGCGGCATCGGCCCGTAGGACACCCGCGTCACGCCCAGCTCCTCGAGCCGGGCAAGTGGCGGGGTGCCCGGCACGCCGATCAGGGTCAGCTTCTGCGGGCCGAGCGCGGCCACCAGCTCGGTCACCTGGGCCTCGTCGAGCCGTCCCGGGACGAACACCACCGGCGCCCCGGCCCCGAGATAGGCGCGGCAGCGCTCGATGGCCTCGGCCAGCACCTCGGCCGGGTCGCGGTCGCCGGCACGCAGGAAGACGTCGGTGCGGGCGTTGAGCACGAAGTCGATGCCCTCGTCGGCCGCGGCCGCCATGATCGCGGACACCTGTGCCGCTGCTTCGGCGACCGGCTTCATCTGGTCCTCGATGTTGGCGCCCACGATCCCCACACCCATCGCCCGGCGGACGGTCTCGGCCGCGTCGCCGTACCCGCCCTCGAGGTCTGCGGTCACGGGCAGCTCGGTGGCCGCGGCGATCCGGCCGACCGCCTCGATCATCAGCTCCACCGGGATCTGCTCACCGTCGTCGTAGCCGTAGGACGCCGCGATGGAGTGGCTGGCGGTGGCCAGCGCGGTGGTGCCGGGCACGGCCGCGACGGCCTTGGCGCTGATCACGTCCCACACGTTCACCACGGTCAACAGCTCGGGGATGCGGTGCAACCGGGTCAGCTCGCGGGCCCGGACGCGAAGGGTCTCGCTGTTCATGGTGTCTCCTACGGCAGGTCCCCGGGCTGTTTCGGGTCAGGGGCGGTCACGGGCGGTCAGGGGATGTTCAGGAAGGCATTGTCCACGAGGCCGTTGAACTGGTCGGAGGCAGAGACCACGCTCAGGTCGGGGGCCAGCTTGCCACCCACACTCAGCGGGGTGGTGAGGTCGAAGCTGAGCGCGCCCAGGGGCCGGACCCGGGACCCGTTCGTGGTGACCGGGCCCAGCGTGCCGTTCTTGCGGATCGGCGCGACGGTGAGCAGGAGGTGGTCGCCCTTCTTCCAGAGCTGGCGCACGCAGGACACGCGGTACCAGGTGGCGGGTTTCAACCGGCGCGAGGAGCCGACCTGGAGAGTCGCGAGGTCGCCCTTCACCCGGCAGCTGGGCCGGCGGGTGTCGACCTGGAGCTTGAACTGGGCGGCGTCGGTGGCCAGGCCGCGCTGGAGCACGTTGTTCCCGTTGTCGTACGCCGTCCCGTAGCTGGTCGCGTCGAGGCGCAGGTCGGCCCCGATGCGGAACCACCCGGCTCCGGGTGTGAGCACGTCGGTGTACGTGGCGCTGGTGACCGCCACGACGGCGCGCGGCCCGCCGGCTGCCCCGTCGTAGCCGGGGTAGTCCAGGGCCAACCCGCCGGTGCGGGGCGAGGAACGGGCCACCAGCCCACCACCGTGGGTGCTGATCACCTGCTGGCGGGTCGCGGCGGACCCTCCGTTGTAGACCGTGGAGACCGCCTTGCCGGCCTTGCCTGCGTTGAAGCGGAACAGCACGTCCTCGGTCGTGGCGGCGCCGTGCGCCGGCAGTCCACCGAGGGCCCCGAACACGAGCACGAGGACGATCACACGGGCCGATCTCGACATGGCACCCTCCGAGCTGAGTGGAGCCCCCGATCCTAGTCGCCATGTGCCTCACCCGGCACCCTGCGCGCCCGACCCTCGGGTGCCAGGAGCCGGTCAGCCCCAGAAGACCCGGTCGACCACGACCCGGGCGCGGCGGGTGGTGCGCAGGTAGTCGTTGACCAGGTGGTCGGAGTCGCCCGGCGGGTAGCCCAGCACGGAGGCCACGGCCGCGCGCTCGCGGGTGTCGCGGGGCAGCTGGTCGGCGGGCTTGCCGCGCACCAGCGTGATCGCGTTGCGGATCCGGCTCACGGTGCGCCATGCCGCGTCGAGCTCGGCGGCGTCGTCGGCACCGAGCAGGCCGGCGTCACGAGCCGCGGGCAGTGCCTCCAGGGTGCGAGGTGTCCGCAGGCCCGGGTGGGCGCCCGCGTGCTGCATCTGCAGCAGCTGCACGGTCCACTCGATGTCAGCGAGCCCCCCGCGGCCCAGCTTGAGGTGGGTGTGGGGATCCGCACCGCGCGGCAGCCGCTCCTGGTCGACGCGGGCCTTGATCCGGCGTACCTCCCTGGCGTCGTCGAGCGACAGCCCGGCCTCGGGGAAGCGGATCGGGTCGATCATGGCAGTGAACCGGGCCCGTAGGTCGGGGTCGCCCACCACGGCGTCGGCGCGCAGCAGGGCCTGGGCCTCCCAGACCTTCGACCACTTGGCGTAGTAGGCCGCGTAGGAGTCGAGGGTGCGCACCAGCGGGCCCTGCTTGCCCTCGGGACGCAGCCCCGCGTCGACCTCGAGCGCAGGGTCGGTGCCCGGGGCGATGAGGAGTCGGCGCAGCTCGTTGGCCACTGCCTGGGCGTACGACGCAGCCGCCTGCGGATCGGCGCCGGGCACCGGGTCGTGCACGAACATCACGTCGGCGTCACTGCCGTAGGACAGCTCGAAGCCGCCGTAGCGGCCCATCGCCACCACGGCCATCCGGGTGGGCGGCTCCTCGAGGCCCCGGCTGCGGGCGACCTCGTCGAGCACCACGTGCAGGGACGCCTCGAGCGTCGCGTCGGTGAGCCGCGAGAGCGCGGCGCCCACGTCGGAGATGTCGGTGAGCCCGAGCAGGTCGCCGACGGCGATCCGGAACAGCTCACGTCGCCGTACGGCGCGGATCGCCCGCACGGACGCCTGCGCGTCGGTGATCCGCTCGGCGGTGGCGCGCATCTCGGTGACCAGCGCCTCGGCCGACAACGGCGCCAGATCGGCCCCGAGCAGCCGCACCCCCTGCGGCTCACGCTGCAGCAGGTCGGTCGCGTAGCGCGACGTGGCCAGCACCCGGGCGAGCCGCTCGGCCACCAGGCCCTCGTCGCGCAGCTGGCGCAGGTACCAGTGGCTGTCACCCAGCGACTCGCTGATCTTGCGGAACCCGAACAGTCCGGCATCGGGGTCGGGGGCGTCGGCGAACCAGCCGAGCAGCACCGGCAGCAGCGTCCGCTGGATCGAGGCGGACCGGCTGACGCCGCTGGTCATCGCCTCGAGGTGCCGCAGCGCGGCCACCGGGTCCTGGTAGCCCAGCGCTGCGAGCCGCTGGCCGGCCGCCGCCGGCGAGAGCCGCGCCTCGTTGCCGGGGATCAGTGCCACCGCGTCGAGCAGCGGACGGTAGAAGAGCTTCTCGTGCAGCCGACGGACCTCGCGGCGGTGGTGCAGCCACTCCTTGTCGAGCTCCTCGACCGGGTACTTGGTGAAGCCCAGCGACCGGCCCAGCCGGCGCAGCGCCACGTCGTCCTCGGGCACCACGTGCGTGCGCCGCAGCTGGTGCAGCTGGATCCGGTGCTCGAGGGTGCGCAGGAACGCGTAGGCGTTGTGCAGGGCCTCACCGTCCTCGCGCCCGACGTAGCCGCCACGGGTGAGCTCGGCGAGCGCACTGAGCGTCGTCGGGGCGCGCAGCCGGTCGTCGGCGCGGCCGTGCACCAGCTGCAGGAGCTGCACCGCGAACTCGACGTCGCGCAGTCCGCCCGAGCCCAGCTTGAGCTGGCGCTCGGCCTCATGGGCGGGGATGTGGTCGAGCACCCGGCGTCGCATCGCCTGCACCTCGGTGACGAACCCGTCGCGTTCCGCGGCCGACCACACCAACGGGGCCACCATCTCGGCGTAGGCACGCCCCAGCGCGCGGTCACCGGCGACCGGCCGGGCCTTGAGCAGGGCCTGGAACTCCCAGGTCTTGGCCCAGCGCTCGTAGTAGCCCTGGTGGCTGGCCAGGGTGCGCACCAACGGACCGGCCGTGCCCTCGGGGCGCAGGGCCGCGTCCACCGGCCAGATGGTGCCCTCCCCGGTCTGGTCCGAGCACACCTGCATCAGGTGGGAGGCCAGCTGGGTGGCGGCTCGGGCCGCCTTCGCGTCGGCCACCCCCTCGACCGGCTCGTAGGCGAAGATCCCGTCGACGTCACTGACGTAGTTGAGCTCGTGGCCGCCGCACTTGCCCATCGCGATCACGGCGATCCGGGCGCACGCGGCGGACTCCCCCACCCGGGCCCGGGCCACGGCCAGTGCCGCGTCGAGGGTGCCCGCGGCCAGGTCGGACAGCTCGGCCGCCACGTCGTCGACGCCGACGTGGTGGGCCAGGTCGCGCGCCGCGAGCCGCAGCAGCACCCGGCGGTACTCCACCCGCAGCGCGTCGCACGCCTCCCGGTCGCCCAGGGTCGCGACCGGTGAGGGGTCGTCGGGGTCACCCCCCACCGCGCGCACCAGGTCGGCACGCACGGCGTACGCCACCGGCCGGGTGGAGCCCAGTGCCGGATCGGTGAGCTCGAGCCACTGCTCGGGGTGCCGGTGCAGGTGGTGCGCCAGCGCCGGGCTGGCGCCCAGCACGCAGAGCAACCGCATCGCGGTGCCCTCGTCGTCGACCAGCGCCGTCAGCAGCCGGACCGGGTCGTCGACCTCCTCGGTGAGCGTGACCAGCCCGTCGAGAGCGGTGTCGGGATCCGCGGTGCGCCCGAGCAGTGCCTCGAGCGGTTCTGCGGCGTTCCCCAGCCGGGCCAGCCCGGCCAGCGCGGCGTCGGTGTCGGTGAAGCCGCGCTGCAGCAGGCGAGTCCGCACCGTACGACGGCCGTCGCTGGTCATCGGCCCGCGCCCGCCAGGCCTGCGAGCCGAGCGGCGAGCGGCGCCCAGGCCGCGTCGAGACCGGCCCGGGCGGCCTGGATGTCGGCCAGCAGCGGGGCCGCCGAGATGCCCAGGTCCATGTGCTCGTCACGGTCCTCCTCGGCCCAGGCCGAGACCAGCAGGTGGTCGACCTCGGGGTGCCACTGGATGCCCCACACCGTGGGCGCGTAGCGCACCGCCTGGATCTCCCCGCGGGGCGCGGACGCCAGCAGCACCGCCCCCTCGGGCAGGGTCGTCACCACGTCGTGGTTCCAGTGCACTGCCGGGTGCGGACCGGCCAGCCCGCCGACCAGCGCGTCGCCGGCCGCCTCGGCGGTCCAGCCGACCGGCAGCACACCGAGCTGCTGACCGAGCCGGTTGGCCGCGACGTCACCCCCGAGTGCCGCCGCCACCATCTGGTGGCCCAGGCAGATCCCCAGCATCGGGACGCGGGCCGCGACGGCCACGAGCACCAGCGCCCGCACCGGGGCCAGCCACGGGTGCAGGTCGTCGTCGCGGGCCCCCATCGAGCCGCCGAGCACCACCAGCGCGTCGTACCCGCCCAGGTCGGCGGGGACCGGGTCGCCGGCGTACGGCCGGCACACGGCCAGCACGCAGCCCGCGTCCTCGAGCCAACGGCCGAACAAGGCCGGCGGGCAGCCCGCCTCGTGCTCGACCACCAGCACGACCGGGCGCGGCACGTCGGGCCCGCCGCTCACAGCACCGGCAGCATCCGGTCGCGCTCGAAGGCGCTGACCTGACCGCGGTACTCCTCCCACTCGGCGCGCTTGTTGCGCAGGAAGAAGTCGTAGACGTGCTCACCGAGGGTCTCGGCGAGCAGCTCGGAGCTCTCCGCGACCAGGATCGCCTCCGCCAGGCTCCGGGGCAGCGGCTCGATGCCCAGGGACTTGCGCTCGCGCTCGGTGAGCGACCAGACGTCGTCCTCGGCCTCGGGCGGGAGCTCGTACTCCTCCTCGATGCCCTTCATGCCCGCGGCCAGCGTCACCGCGAAGGCCAGGTAGGGGTTGCAGGCGGAGTCGATGGTGCGCAGCTCGATCCGCGTCGACTGGCCCTTGTTGGGCTTGTACATGGGCACCCGGACCATCGCGGAGCGGTTGTTGTGGCCCCAGCAGATGTACGACGGGGCCTCCCCACCGAACATCATCCGCTTGTAGCTGTTGACCCACTGGTTGGTGACGCAGCTGATCTCGCTGGCGTGCCGCAGCACCCCGGCGATGAACTGGCGACCGGTGCGGGACAGCTGGTACTCCGCGCCGGCCTCGAAGAACGCGTTCTGGTCACCCTGGAAGAGCGACACGTGGGTGTGCATCCCCGAGCCGGGGTGGGTGGTGAACGGCTTCGGCATGAACGTCGCCCAGATGCCCTGGCTGAGCGCGACCTCGCGGATCACGGTGCGGAAGGTCATGATGTTGTCCGCGGTGGACAGCGCGTCGGCGTACCGCAGGTCGATCTCCTGCTGGCCGGGGCCGCCCTCGTGGTGGCTGAACTCCACCGAGATGCCCATCGACTCCAGCATCGTGATCGCCTCGCGGCGGAAGTCGGCGCCCATCGACTGGGCGGTGTGGTCGAAGTACCCGCTGCGGTCGACCGGGCGCGGCTCCTCGCCGGGCTGCGGGGTGTCCTTGAACAGGTAGAACTCGATCTCGGGGTGCGTGTAGAAGGTGAAGCCCTTCTCGGCGGCAGCGGAGAGCGTGCGCTTGAGCACGTAGCGCGGGTCGGCGTACGACGGGCTGCCGTCGGGCATCACGATGTCGCAGAACATCCGCGCCGTCGACGGCCCCTCGCCGCGCCACGGCAGGATCTGGAAGGTCGCGGGGTCCGGCTTGGCCAGCATGTCGGACTCGTAGACCCGCGCGAAGCCCTCGATGGCCGAGCCGTCGAAGCCGATCCCCTCGTCGAAGGCCCCCTCAAGTTCCGCGGGCGCGACCGCCACCGACTTGAGGAACCCGAGCACGTCGGTGAACCACAGCCTCACGAAGCGGACGTCGCGCTCTTCGAGAGCGCGGAGAACGAAGTCTTCCTGCTTGCCCATGGGGCAACTATGGACCATTCCCCGCCGGGTCCCGAGCCGGGCTCCGCCCGCGGACCCTCAGCGCGCCGCGCAGTCCCCGTCCGGTACGGGGATGACGTCGGCCAGCAGGGGGATCTCGCGGATCGGTCGGCTGATCGTGAGGATCACCGATCCGAGCAGCAGGCCCACCCCGAGCTCGAGGATGGCGACGCCGGCCCCGCCGTGCTGGATCAGGAACCCTCCGGCGAGCGGGGCGAACGCGGTGGTGCTGCTGGCCATGAAGGTCATCGCACTCTGTGCCCGGCCCTGGATGTGGTCAGGGGTCACGATGACCTGGTAGCCGAACAACCCGGAGTTGAAGGCCGGGATCATGAAGACCCCCACCGCGAGCAGAGGGATCAGGAGGGCCGGATCGGCGGTGCTCGCGGTGGCGGCGAACGTCACCGTGATGACCCACGCCGAGAGCACCGCGATCCGGCCGGTCGTCAGCCGGCGCACCATCATCGGCGCGAACAGCGCACCCAGCAGTCCGCCGATGCCCACCCCGGTCTCGAGCAGTCCGATCACCCCGGCATGCACGCCACGCTGGGTGAGGTCGATGACCAGCACCATGACGATCGCGTTGACGCAGAAGTTCAGGAAGGTGGCCACCACCGCGATGGTGCGCAGGGCGCGCTGGCGGAACAGCCAGCGCAGTCCGGTACGGATGGCGGGCAGGATGGGTTCGTGCTGCGTCACCCGGGGCGCAGGGAGCGGGTGCCGCATGGTGACCAGCAGCATCGTCATCACGGCGTAGGTCGCCGCGTCGACGGCGACAGGCAGCGCCCGCGCCACCGAGAACAGTGCCCCGCCCAGCGGCGCACCCACCAGCGCGGCGAGATGCTCACGCCCCTCGTTGGCCGCCAGCGCGGTGCCGAGGTCCTCCTGCGGCACCAGGTGGCGCAGCGACGCCTTGGCGGCCGGGATGAAGAACGCCCTGGCGACCCCGGTGCACAGCGACACCGCCACCAGGTGGGCGATGGTGAGCTGGTGGGTGAGGATCGCGGCCATCACCGACGCGTACATCACGGTGCCCGCCGCGCCGCACGAGACGAGCACCCGTTTGCGGTTCCACCGGTCGACGAGCGCTCCGGCGGGCAGCGATGCCGCGGTCGCACCGAAGGCACGGGCCGCTCCGACGAGGCCGGCCTGCACCGGCGACCCGGTGATCGCGAGTGCCAGCAGGGTGAAGACCAGCCCGCTCATGGCAGAGCCCAGGGAGCTGACCGTCTGCCCGCCGAGCAGGGTCAGATAGTCGCGATTGCGCAGCAGCCCGCTGCTGCGGTCCTCCCGAGACATGTCGAGAGGGTCCCACACCTGACGGCCCGTGGGGAGCCCTTGCGCCGGAGACACTGCGCGGTCAGGGGACGGTGGCTTCGATCTCGGCCAGCCAGGCGTCGGGTCCGGCGTCCGACGGCATCCGCCAGTCGCCGCGCGGCGACATGGTGCCACCCGCGCTCACCTTGGGCCCGTTGGGCAGCGCCGAGCGCTTGAACTGGCTGGCGAAGAAGCGTCGGACGAACACCTGCAGCCAGCTCCTGACGGTGGCCAGGTCGTACGCCGTACGCCGCTCGGGCGGGAAGCCGGGGGGCCACTCCCCGTGCTCGACGTCGCGCCAGGCGTGCCAGGCGAGGAAGGCGATCTTGGAGGGACGGTAGCCGCGACGCAGCACGTGGAAGAGCGTGAAGTCCTGCAGCGCGTAGGGGCCCACCGAGTCCTCGGTGGCCTGCGGCCGGACCCCCTCCTCGGTCGGGATCAGCTCGGGGGTGATCTCCTGGCCGAGGATCTCGCGGAGCACCGCGTTGGCGTCGTCGCCGAACTGCCCGGAGTCGATCACCCAGCGGATCAGGTGCTGGATCAGTGTCTTCGGGACGCCGGTGTTGACCGCGTAGTGCGACATCTGGTCGCCGACGCCGTAGGTGCACCAGCCCAGGGCGAGCTCGCTCAGGTCACCGGTGCCGAGCACGATGCCGCCGCGGTGGTTGGCCAGCCGGAACAGGTAGTCGGTGCGGAGCCCTGCCTGCACGTTCTCGAAGGTGATGTCGTAGACGGCCTCGCCCCCGGCGTAGGGGTGGTCCAGGTCTGCGAGCAGCTGCTCGGCCGCCGGCCTGATGTCCAGCTCCTCGAAGGTGACCCCGAGCGCCTTCGAGAGCCGGGTGGCATAGGACTTGGTGGCCTCCCCGGTGGCGAACCCCGGCATGGTGAAGGCGTGGATGTCGCTGCGCGGCCGGTCCAGCCGGTCCATGGCCCGCGCGGCGACGATGAGGGCGTGGGTGGAGTCCAGCCCGCCGCTGACCCCGATCACGACCTTGGGGTGCCCGATCGCGGTCAGCCGCTGCTCGAGGCCCGAGACCTGGATGTGGTAGGCCTCGTAGCAGTCCAGCGCCAGCCGCTCCGGGTCGTCGGGCACGAACGGGAAGCGGTCCACCTTGCGGCGCAGGCCGAGGTCCCCCGACGGCGGCCGCAGCTCGAACTCGACCGTGCGGAACTCGGCGATCCGGGCGTCGTGCGTGCGTCGGTTGTCGTCGAAGCTGCCCTGCCGGAGCCGCTCCTGTCGGAGCCGGTCCAGGTCGACGTCGGCCACGCTGCGCCGGGCTCCTTCGGGGAACCGCTCGGACTCCTCGAGCAGGTCGCCGCACTCGTAGACCATGGTCTGGCCGTCCCAGCTCAGGTCGGTGGTGGACTCCCCCTGGCCGGCGGCGGCATAGAGGTACGCCGCGTTGCACCGGGCACTGGCGCTGCGCACCAGCATCCGGCGGTCCTCCGCGCGGGCCACCGTGATCGGGCTGCCGCTGAGGTTGGCCAGCACCGTGGCTCCCGCCAGTGCTGCCTCCGCGCTCGGCGGGATCGGCACCCACATGTCCTCGCACACCTCGACGTGCAGCCGCAGGCCGGGGACGTCGGTGGCCGTGAAGATCAGGTCGGGACCGAAGGGCACGTCGCGGCCACCGAGCCGGATGGTGCTGCCCCGGCGGTCGTCTCCGGGCGCGAAGTGCCGCTTCTCGTAGAACTCGCGGTAGTTGGGCAGGTAGGACTTCGGGCTGACGCCGAGCACCCGGCCCCGGTGGATCACCACGGCACAGTTCAGCACCCGGGTGCCGTGCACGAGGGGGGCGCCGACCACCAGCACCGGCAGCAGGTCGGCACTGGCCTCCACGAGCTCGGCGACCGCCGCCACGACGGCGTCGAGCAGGGTGTCCTGCAGCAGCAGGTCGTCGATCGCGTAGCCGCTCAGGGCGAGCTCGGGGAACACCGCCACCGCGACGCCGTCGTCATGACAGGCCCGCGCCTGGGTGAGCACCGTGGCGGCGTTGGTCGACGGGTCGGCGATCGCGACCGGCACCGTGCAGGCGGCCACCCGCGCGAAGCCGTGGGCATAGGCGGAGTAGAAGTCCACGTGCGCGAGTGTAGGGCGAGGCCGCCGCGAGTGCCGGGTCCGCGCGCCACCGGCGCCCTGCCCGATCAGCCGAGGGCCTGGTCCAGGTCGTGCTGCAGGTCGGCGACGTCCTCCAGCCCGATGGACAGGCGGACGACGTCCGCCGCAGGGCGCGCCTCGGCCGAGACCGGCCGGTGGGTGAGCGCGGCGGGGTGCTGGATGAGGGAGTCGACGCCTCCCAACGACACGGCGTGGGTGAACAGGCGCACTGCGCCGGTCACTCGCACGGCATGGTCGTAGCCGCCGGTCAGCTGGATCGCCACCATCGCGCCCGGTCCGCTCATCTGGCGCCCGACCAGACCACGCGGGTCGCACTCCTCGAGCATCGGGTAGAAGACCCGGCGGACCGAGGGATGGGTGGAGAGCCACTCCGCGGTCTTCTGGGCGGAGGCCTGCTGGGCCCGGACCCGCAGTGGGAGCGTCGCCAGACCACGGTGCAGCAGGTAGGCGCCCAGGGGATGGATCAGGGACCCCGTGACAGCCCGGACCCGTCGCAGCGCGGCAGCCCACTCCGCATCGGCCGCCACCACGCCGCCGACCGCGTCTCCGTGGCCGCCCAGGTACTTGGTCGCGCTGTGCAGCACGAGCGCCGCACCATGGGTGACCGGCTGCTGCAGCACCGGCGTGGCGAACGTGTTGTCGACGAGGACGGGGCGGCCGTCGGCGGCCTCGACGGCCGCCCGGATGTCCACCAGCTCGAGGGTCGGGTTCGCCGGCGTCTCGAGCACGACCAGACAGGTGTCGTCGCGGAGCGCGGCCGAGATCCCCTCAGGGGTGCAGTAGGTCGTCTGCACGCCGAGCAGGCCGGAGGCGAGCAGGTGGTCGGCGCCGCCGTACAGCGGTCGCACCGCGACCACGTGAGTGCCGCCGGTCTGCGCCTTCGCCGCCAGGACGGCCGCGGTCATGGCAGCCATCCCGGAGGAGAAGGCCACCGACTCGGCAGTCTGCTCCAGCTGGGCCAGCGCGGACTCGAACCGGGCGACCGTGGGGTTCCACAACCGGGCGTAGACGTTCCCGCCCTCGGCTGTGGGATGACCTCCGGTCGCCAACGCCTCGTAGGACTCGCCACCGTGATCGAGGTCAGGCAGCGGGCTGGTCGTCGACAGGTCGATCGGGAGCGCGTGCACACCGAGACCGGTGAGGTCCTCGCGTCCGGCGTGCACGGCGAGCGAGTCAAGGGCGAGAGTGGGGCTGTCCATGGCGCCAGAGTGCTGCTTTCTGCGATGATCGGCAATGCAGGTTGCAGAAATCACTGACTATCACCCCGAATCCAGCAGTTCATGGAGATGAGCCGATGCCGAACGCCTCCGGCCCGAAGAAGGCTTCGCCTCGTGCCGGCCAGGTCCTGGACCAGACGGACCGCCGGATCGTCGCCGAGCTGATGCGCAACGGACGCCTCACCAACGCCGCACTTGCCGCCCGGTGCGGCATCGCGGAGTCCACCTGCATCCACCGGGTGCGCGCCCTGCGCGACTCCGGCGTGATCCTCGGCTTCCACGCCGAGGTGGACCTGGGCGCGCTCGGGCTCCCGCTCCAGGCAGTCATCAAGGTGCGGCTCGGCACCCACAACCGGGACGAGGTGAACCGGTTCCACGCACATCTCTCGGCCATCCCCGGGACCCTGGCCATCTTCCATGTGGCCGGTGAGGACGACTACCTCCTGCACGTGGCGGTCGAGTCGGCCGAGGCGCTGCGCGACCTGGTCCTGGAGCACATCACGGTGCACGCCGTGGTCCGGCACACCGAGACCCAGCTGGTGTTCGGGGTGGTGCCCAGCAGTGGTGTGCTGCCGACCCTGACCCACCAGACCCTCTGAGCAGCGCGTCCGCCGCTCCCCGGCACACGACCGGATCGGGCAAGATCGTCCGCATGCAGGAC
>JBBQRV010000095.1:0-12869 GCA_038214475.1 Propionibacteriales bacterium
GAACGGCTCCTCGCCCTCCGGCCCGGCGGCGCCGTACGCCGTGCGGTTGACGGCCACGTGCAGGGCCGCCAGCGGGTCGGGCGTGCTCACCGGCCAGTCGCTGCCCATCGCCAGCGCGGCGCCGGTGCGGTGCAGGTCGCCGAACGGGTACTGCCACCGGCTGCGCTCGGCGCCCAGGAACGGGATCGTGAGCTCGATCATCTGCTGGTCGAGGCAGGCCCAGAGCGCCTGCAGGTTCGCGCTCACGTCCAGCCCGGCGAAGCGCGCCACGTCGTCGGGGTGGACCACCTGGAGATGCGCCACGTGGTGGCGCCGGTCGCCTGGCGGCAGTCCCTCGAAGGCGTCAAGGGTCTCGCGGACGCCCCGGTCTCCGATGGCGTGCACGTGCACCTGGAAGCCGGCCTCGTCGAGGGCCCGCACGTAGCCGCGCAGGGCGCCCGCGTCGACGAAGGAGTGCCCGGTGTGGCCGGTGTGGCCGGTGCCGTGCCCGCAGCTGTCGACGTACGGCGTGAGCATGGCGGCGGTCCCGTTCTCGGCCACGCCGTCCTGCATGATCTTGACGCTGGTCACGGCGAGCCGACCGTGGGTGAACCGGGCCCGCCGCTCCACGAGCTCGGGCAGCTGCTCGAGGCCGCGGGTGCGGTCCCACCACAGGGCACCGACGACGGTCGCGGTGAGGTCGCCACTGCGGGCGGCGCGCAGGTACGTCTCGGAGACGTCGGCGAGGCCGGCGTAGTCGCCCAGGATGGCATCCTGCCAGCCGGTGACACCGGCGGCGTGCAGGTGCCGCTGACCCTCGAGGAAGCCGGCGTAGTACTCGTCGGGGTGGGTCTCGGGCACGATCCGGGCGATCGCTCCCATCGCACCCTCGTGCAGGGTGCCCGTGGGCCGGCCGTCGGCGTCCCGCTCGAAGTGCCCGTCGGCCGGGTCGGGGGTGCCGGCGTCGATGCCGGCGAGCCGGAGCGCGCAGCTGTTGGCCCAGGCGCCGTGGTGGTCGCGGTTGAGCAGGAACGCCGGCCGGTCGGGCAGCACCCGGTCGAGGTCGGCCGCGGTGGGCGTGCCGCCGGGGAAGGCCGACATCGCCCAGCCACCGCCGAGGATCCAGGGCAGTCCGGGGTTCTGCTCGGCGTGCTCGGAGATCCTGGCGAGGTACTGCTCGCGGGTGTCCAGCTCGGCAAGGTCGCAACGGGTGCGTTCCAGGCCACCCTGGACGGCGTGCACGTGGGCGTCGACGAAGCCCGGTGACACCAGGCCGCCGGCCAGGTCGACCCAGCGGTCGGCAGGATCGCGCTCGGGCGGCGCGGGCAGCACCGCTCGCACCTGACCGTCCTCCACGACCAGGGCGTGCCCGGGCAGGTGGCGTCGGCCGTCGAAGACCGCCCCGTGCGCGAAGACGGTGCGCACTCAGCGCCCTTCGAGCAGCGGCCCGGCGGGGTCGTGGCTGATCCCGACCTTGCGGGCGGCCAGCCCCGAGAGCGCCTCGAGGCAGACCCGGTTGGCCAGGAAGGCGGTGATCTCGGCGTGGTCGTAGGGCGGGGACACCTCGACGACGTCGATGCCTGCGACAGGCAGCTCCCGGCAGATCCGGCGTACGGCGTCGAGCAGCTGGCGCGAGCTGAGCCCGCCCGGTTCGGGGGTGCCCGTGCCGGGGGCGTGGCCGGGGTCGCAGACGTCGATGTCGACGGAGAGGAACACCGCGTCGCAGTCGTCGAGGGCGATCTCGAACGCCTCGTCGAGGCAGGACTCGAGTCCGCGCTTGCCGATCTCGGTCATCTCGTAGGAGCGCATCCGCTGCTCGGCCATCCAGTCCAGCGTCTCGGGTCCGGGCCAGTAGCCGCGCAGTCCCATCTGGAGGAACCGGTCGCCGCGAAGCGCGCCCGACTCGATCAGGCGGCGCATCGGCTGGCCGTGGCCGTACAGCGAGCCGAACTCGATGTCGCCGGTGTCGGCGTGGGCGTCGAAGTGGATCATCGACACGCGTCCGAAGCCGAGGTGCCGGGCCACCCCGGTGGCGTCGGGCAAGGCGATGGAGTGGTCGCCGCCGAGCACCAGGGGGATGGCACCGGCCGAGGCGACGGCGTACACCGCGTCCTCGAGGGCGCCGAGCGCACGCTCGATCTCGCCGGGCGGCATCTCCACGTCGCCGGCGTCGAGCACCCGGATGTCCTGCAGGGCGTCGACACGAAGCGCCAGGCTCGGGCGCGAGCCGTCGTGCGGGAGGTAGTCGGTGCCGCGGATCGCCTGCGGCCCGAACCGGGTGCCCGGGCGGTGCGACGTACCTCCGTCGAAGGGCGCCCCGACGATGACCACGTCGGCGGACGACAGGGCCTCCGCGTCGTCGAGATCGACCGGGTCGACGCCCAGGAACGTGATGTCCGGACCGAACTGGGCGCCGTATCGTGTCATGGCTCTTTCCTACCAGTTGCCCTACCTCACGGGAACAACTCCACGAAATCCGCAATCATTTGTTCACCACACCACGAAATCACTTGCCGATCAGGCCGGAGTTCGGCACCATGGGCGCATGGATCAGCACCCCGCCTACGACGACCTGCAGCGTGCGGCGAAGGACCATCTCTGGATGCACTTCACCCGCCACTCGACCTACGACCACAGCGACGTGCCGGTGATCGTCCGCGGCGAGGGCGCCTACATCTGGGACGCCCACGGCAAGAGGTACCTCGACGGGCTGGCTGGGCTGTTCGTGAGCCAGCTGGGCCACGGCCGCACCGAGCTCGCCCAGGCGGCTGCGAAGCAGGCCCAGGAGCTGGCATTCATGCCGCTGTGGTCCTACGCGCACCCGACCGCGATCCAGCTCGCCGAGCGGCTCGCCGGCTACGCGCCGGGCGACCTCAACCGGGTGTTCTTCACCAGCGGCGGCGGCGAGGCCGTCGAGTCGGCCTGGAAGCTGGCCAAGAACTACTTCAAGCTCACCGGCAAGCCGAACAAGCACAAGGTGGTCAGCCGGGCGATCGCCTACCACGGCACCCCGCAGGGTGCGCTCTCCATCACCGGCCTGCCCGGCATGAAGGCGCAGTTCGAGCCGCTGGTCCCCTCGACGTTCCGGGTGCCGAACACGAACTTCTACCGCGCCACCGAGCACGCCGACGACCTGGAGGAGTTCGGCCTGTGGGCCGCGAACCGGATCGCCGAGGCGATCGAGTTCGAGGGCCCCGACACGGTGGCTGCGGTGTTCCTGGAGCCGGTGCAGAACTCGGGCGGCTGCTTCCCTCCCCCGCCCGGCTACTTCCAGCGGGTGCGTGAGATCTGCGACGAGTACGACGTGCTCCTGGTCTCCGACGAGGTGATCTGCGCCTTCGGCCGGCTCGGCCACATGTTCGGCGCGGAGCGCTACGACTACCAGCCCGACATCATCACCTGCGCGAAGGGGCTCACGTCGGGCTACTCGCCGCTGGGCGCGATGATCGCGACCGACCGGTTGATGGAGCCCTTCCTGAAGGGCCACGAGTCGTTCGCCCACGGCTACACCTTCGGCGGTCACCCGGTGTCCACCGCGGTGGCGATGGCCAACCTGGACATCTTCGAGAGCGAGCACATCCTCGAGAACGTGCGCGCCAACGAAGGCGGCTTCCGGGCCACCCTGGAGAAGCTGAAGGACCTGCCGATCGTCGGCGACGTGCGTGGTGACGGCTACTTCTACGGCATCGAGCTGGTCAAGGACAAGGACACCAAGGAGACCTTCAACGAGGAGGAGTCGGAGAAGCTGCTGCGTGGCTTCCTCTCCCGCGCGCTCTACGACGAAGGCCTCTACTGCCGTGCCGACGACCGGGGCGACCCGGTCGTGCAGCTGGCTCCGCCGCTGATCTGCGACCAGTCGCACTTCGACGAGATCGAGCAGATCCTGCGGGTCGTGCTCGACACGCCCTACACGCTGCTCTGATCCACGTGCCCGGGGGGCACAGTCCGGGGGGACGACGAACGGCCGGTGATTCGCTCCAGCGGATCGCCGGCCGTTCCTCACGTCCGGCCGGTGAGGGTCGGGAGCAGGCGGGTCGCGAAGACCCGCGCGGCCTCTCCGGACCCGAACAGGGCAGCACCGACCACCGGGTCGAGCGCGTGCGTCCCCGTGTGGTTGCTGACCCGGTAGCGGTGGTGCGGCGTCTCCCACACGACGTAGCCGTTGAGGGGTTGTCGTCGGCGATCGCCGGGACTGCACGCGCCCGGCCGGCGCAGGTTCTGTCGGAGTGGAGCACCCGCGTTCGTGGTCGGATGAGAGGCGGGACGCACCCGCTCGAGCCGAGGAGTGATCATGACGAAGTACCTGTTGTCCGCACACAGCGGCGAGGCGCCCGGAGCGGGCACGCCGATGACCCCTGAGGAGATGCAGCGCGTCTACGAGGAGGTGCTGGCCCTGGAGGCCCAGATGCGCGAGACCGGCACCTGGGTGTTCGGCGGCCGGCTGCACGGTGTCGAGTCCGCGACCGTCGTCCGTCAGGTCGACGGACGGATCCTGACCACCGACGGCCCGTACGTCGAGTCGAAGGAGCATCTCGGCGGCTTCTACGTGATCGAGGCCGACGACCTCGATGCGGCCTTGCGCTGGGCCGGCCGGGTCACGTCGATCGTGGGAGCCCCCATCGAGGTCCGGCCCTTCGCGCCCCAGCCCTGAGCAACCGACGAATCAGGAGTCGAAGCCCAGTCCGAGCCGGTCCAGGGAGCGCAGCCACAGGTTGCGGCGCCCGTCGTGGCGGTCGGCCCGGTCGAGCGACCACCGGGTCAGGGTGATCCCGGCGTAGCGGAACGGCTCGGGCGGGAACGGCAGCGGCTTCTCGCGCACCATCGCCAGCGAGGTGCGCTCGGTGCTCTCGCCGTGCAGGAGATCGAGCATCACGTCTGCGCCGAAGCGGGTCGAGGCGACCCCCAGCCCGGTGTAGCCCAGGGCATAGGCGACCCGGCCGCGGTGGGCCTGGCCGTAGAACGCCGTGAACCGGGTGCAGGTGTCGATCACGCCACCCCAGCGGTGGCTGAAGCGCAGCCCCTCGAGCTGCGGGAAGGTCTCGAAGAACTGGGCGGCGAGCAGGCCGTGGGTGCGCGCGGACTGCTCCCGGACCCTCGAGATCTGCGAGCCGAGCGGATAGACCGCGTCGTAGCCGCCCCAGAGGATCCGGTGGTCGCGGGTGAGCCGGTAGTAGTGGAACTGGTTCGCAGCGTCGGAGAGACCCTCGCGCCCGCCCCAGCCGATCGACGCCAGCTGGGCGTCGGAGAGGGGCTCGGTCATCAGCACGTAGTCGTAGACCGGCACCGTCATCAGCCGCAGCCGGCGCAGCAGTGACGGGAAGGCGTTGGTGGCCAGCGCCACCCGGGCCGCTCGCACCGAGCCGTGGGCCGTGTGCACGGTGGTCGCGGTCGCGCCCTCCGCCAACCGGGTGACCGGCGACCCCTCGTGGATCACCACCCCGAGGTCGAGGCACGCCTGTCGCAGCCCCCACGCGAGGCGCGCGGGCTCGACCATGGCGGTGCCGGTGCGGTCCAGCAGCCCCCCGACGTACGCCGGCGAGTCGACCACGCGTCGTACGGCGTCTCCGTCCAGCAGCTCGACCTCCTGGCCGTGCGCGGTCATCTCCCCCGCCAGCTCGGTGAGCTCGTCGAGCTGGTGCGCAGCCAGCGCCACCGCCAGCTCGCCGGTCGTCTCCCAGTGGCAGTCGATCCCGTGACGGCCGATGGTCTCCCCGATCGCTGCCAGGTTCTCGGCGCCCAGCCGGTCGAGCCGGGACAGCTCGCCGGGCCACCGGGCCAGGCCGTTGCCGAAGCCGTGGGTGAGGCTGGCCGAGGCGAACCCGCCGTTGCGGCCGCTGGCCTGGTCACCGCAGCGACCGGCCTCCAGCAGCACCACGGAGGATCCCGGGTAGCGCTCCGCGGAACGCAGCGCGGTCCACAGCCCGGAGTAGCCGCCGCCGACCACGACCAGGTCGGCGGAGACGTCGCCGGTGAGCGAGGGCAGTGCCGAGGGCCGGTCGGGGTCGGTCAGCCAGAAGACCGACGGCTCGGCGTCGGCCAGCGAGGCGTGCGTGTTCACGACGTGGCGAGCGCCTTGGCCTGCCGGCGCCGGTTGAGCTCGACCCCGAGCACGATCGCGATCGACACCATCAGCATCACGGTGCCGATCACGTTGATCTGCATCGGGACCGTACGGCGGGCGACACCCCAGACGTACATCGGGAAGGTGACCGTGTTGCCGGCGTTGAGGTTGGTGATGATGAAGTCGTCGAAGGACAGCGAGAAGCTCAGCAGCGCAGCACCCAGGATGCCGGGGAACACCAGCGGGAAGGTGACCCGCCAGAAGGTCTGCGCCGGGGTGGCGTAGAGGTCCATCGCGGCCTGCTCGAGGGTGTCGTTGAGCCCGGCCAGCCGGGCTCTAACGGTGACCACCACGAACGACAGGCAGAACAAGATGTGCGCAAACAGGATCGTACAGAAGCCGAGCTGTCCGGCGCGGCCGGCGGCCACGAACAGGGCCAGCAGCGACGAGCCCATCACGATCTCGGGTGAGGCCATCGGCAGGAAGATCAGCAGGTTCATCGACGAGCGCCCGGCGAACTCGTGGCGCACCAGCGCGAACGCCATCAGCGTGCCCAGCACGGTGGCGCCCAGCGTGGCCAGCAGCCCGATCTCGATGCTCTTGCCCAGGGCCTGGCACATCGCCGGGTCGTTGCACGGGTGCAGCCAGTTGTCGAGGGTGAAGGCCTCGAACTTGTAGATCTTGGACTGCTCGCTGCGGGGCTTGTTGAAGCTCATCAGCACCACGACGAAGATCGGGACGAACGTGTAGACCAGCACCAGCAGGCCCAGGATCAGCACGATCCGTTCACGTAGCCATCTCACAGCAGCTCCTCCGTCCCTGCGCGGCGCACGTAGATGAGGACCATGCCCACGATGAACAGCATCAGGGTCACCGAGAGCGCCCCGGCCGCGGGATAGTCGTTGGCATCGGTGAACAGGCTCTGGATGACCGAGCCGATCATCCGGGTGTTGGTGCTGCCGAGCAGCTCGGCGTTGATGTAGTCACCGACCGAGGGGATGAAGGTCAGCAGGGTGCCCGACACGACGCCCGGCAGGGACAGCGGCCAGGTCACCTTGAAGAACCCACGGACCGGGTTGGCATAGAGGTCACTGGAGGCCTCGATGAGCCGGTAGTCGATCTTGTCGATGCTCGCGAACAGCGGCAGCACCATGAACGGCAGGAAGTTGTAGGTGAGACCCGCGATCACCGCCACGGGCGTCGCCAGCAGGTGGCCCTGCGGGCCGAGGATGTGCAGGAACTGCAGCGTGTTGACGATGAATCCGTCGTCGGCCAGCAGCAGCTTCCAGGACAGGGTGCGGATCAGGAAGCTGGTGAAGAACGGCGCGATCACCAGCACCAGCATCAGGTTCTTCCACCGCCCGGACTTGAACGCGATGGCGTAGGCCAGCACGTAGCCGAGCACCAGGCACAGCAGCGTCGCGATCGCGCCGTACGCGAGGGAGCGCAGCAGCGGCTCCCAGTAGAGCTTGATCGCGTCGACATAGTTGGCGAAGTGGTAGGTCATCCGATAGCCGCGGAAGTCGGAGCCGGACGGGTCGAACAGGCTGGTGGCCACCAGCGAGTAGAACGGGATCAGGAAGAAGACGACCAGCCAGGCGACGCCCGGGATCAGGAGCAGATAGCCCGTTCTGCCCTTGCGCCGGGTCATCTCGCTCACTGGTCACCGTCCGACAGCTGGGACCCGGCGGACGCGTCCTGCGCGTGGTCGAGGAGGAACGCGTACTCGGGACGCCACGACAGCTCCACCTTCTCGCCCTGGCGGAAGAGCCGGCGGCGGCCGGTGTTCTGCTCGAAGATCTGGAGCTCCTGACCCCACGGCATCCGCACCAGGTACTGGGTGCTGACGCCCACGAAGCTGACGTCGGTGACGACGCCTCCGGGGATGGTGTTGCCCGGCGCGTCGAGCTCCTCGCCCGGCTCGCCGATCAGCACCTTCTCGGGGCGGATGCCCAGCCAGCCCTTGTCACCGTCGGCGTGGGTGCGCGCCGTGGGGACGGTGACGCCGATCCCGTGCATCTCGACCGTGACCAGGTCGGCGTCCCGGCTGCGGATGACTCCCTCGATCAGGTTGGACTGGCCGAGGAAGTTGGCCACGAACGTCGTCCGCGGGTTCTCGTAGAGCTCGTCGGGGGCGCCCATCTGCTCGATCACGCCGTGGTTCATCACCGCGATGGTGTCGGCCATGGTCATGGCCTCCTCCTGGTCGTGGGTGACGTGGATGAAGGTGAGCCCGACCTCGGTCTGGATCCGCTTCAGCTCGATCTGCATGGCGCGGCGCAGCTTGAGGTCGAGGGCGCCCAGCGGCTCGTCGAGCAGCAGGACCTGGGGCTGGTTGATCAGTGCCCGGGCCAGCGCGACCCGCTGCTGCTGGCCACCGGAGAGCTGGGCCGGCTTCTTGCGCGCCTGGGACTCCAGCTCGACCAGCTCCAGCATCTGCTGCACCTGGGCCTCCACGTTGCCCGTCTTGCGACGGCGCAGCCCGAAGGCGACGTTCTCGAAGATGTCGAGGTGCGGGAACAGCGCGTAGTTCTGGAAGACGGTGTTGACCGGCCGCTGGTAGGGCTTGTCGTAGGTGATGTCGTTGCCGGAGAGCGTGATGGACCCCGAGGTCGGCGTCTCCAGACCGGCCACCATCCGCAGGGTCGTGGTCTTGCCGCACCCCGACGGACCGAGCAGGGCGAAGAACGACCCGGTCGGTACGTCGAGATCCAGCGAGCGCACCGCGGTGAAGTTGGCGAACTCCTTGGTGAGCTCGCGCAGCTTCAGCCCAGCCTCGTCGGCCTTGTGGAGGTCAGGGGTCATCTCGTCAGCCGCCTTGGACATTGGCCCAGTCCTTCTCGTATTGGCTCGACTGCCGCTCGTCGAGCGGCATGAAGTCGAATGTCTTCGCGAGCGTCTCCGCGTCGGGGAAGATCAGTGGGTTGTCGACCAGACTCGGGTCGACCTTCTCCATCGCCTGCTGGGCGCCCTGCACCGGACAGATGTAGTTGTTCCAGGCGGCGAGCTTGGCGGCGACGTCGGGCTGGTAGTAGTAGTCCATCCAGGCCTCGGCGTTGGACACGTGGGTGGCGAGGTTGGGCACGATCATGTTGTCGCTCCACAGCGACAGCCCCTCCTCCGGCGCCACGAACTTGATGTCGGGGTTGTCGAACTGCGCCTGGATCACGTCGCCGGACCATGCCTCACAGGCCAGCACGTTGCCGGACGCCAGGTCGTTGAGGTAGTCGTTGCCGTTGAACGAGCGGATCTGCCCGTCGGAGACCGCCTTGCGCAGCGTGTCGATCGCGTCGTCCCACTCCGTCTGGGTGAAGTCCTGCGGCTTCGCGCCCACGACCCGGAGCATGAAGCCCATCGTGTCGCGCATCTCGGTCAGCAGGGTGACCCGGCCCTTGAGGTCTGAGCGGGTGAGCAGCTCGGAGAAGCTCTTGACCTCCCCGACGTTCTTGGAGTTGTAGGCGATGCCGGTCAGGCCGCTCTGCCACGGCACGTGGTAGGTGAGGTCGGGGTCCCACGGCACGCCCTGCAGGGGCTTGATCAGGTTGGCGGTCACGTTCGGGATCTTGGCCGGGTCGAGCGGCTGGATCCAGCCCAGGTCGATCATCCGCGCCGCCATCCAGTCGGTGAGCACCATGATGTCGCGCTGGACCGACTGGCAGGAGGCCAGCTGGTTCTTGACCTTGGCGTAGAACTCCTGGTTGTCGTTCACGTCGGGGGTGTAGTCGACGGTGATGCCGGTCTGGTCCTGGAAGGCGAGGATCGTGGAGCCGGCCTTCTTGCGTGGATCGATGTACGCCGGCCAGTTGGAGACGATCAGCCGCCTGTCGGTGACCGAGATGTCCTTCGCGAAACACTTCGCGGGGTCCTGCTGGGCACCGGCCGCGCCGAAGAACGGCAGCTTGAGTGCCGCCACACTCGCCCCCGCGAACGCCACGCCCCCCACACCCTTCAACAGTGTCCTGCGACTGGCCAGACGTTGGGGCCCGTCCACTGGTTCCTCCTCCACCTCGTGATTCGCGAAGCCTGACATGAGCCCCGGACGCTCGACAAGGGATTCCGTGGAAAAGTTGTGTTACGGCAACGAAATCCTTTGCATCGGCCCCTTCAACTGGAACGATGCACAAGTGAAGAAGTCAGCGAACAACCTCGACGACGTCTCCAAGGCCATCATCGAGCAGCTCCAGCAGGACGGCCGCCGGCCGTACGCCGCCATCGGCAAGGTGGTCGGGCTGTCCGAGGCCGCGGTGCGCCAGCGCGTCCAGCGACTCATCGACAGCGGCGTGATGCAGGTGGTGGCCGTCACCGACCCCCTCCAGCTCGGGTTCGCCCGCCAGGCCATGATCGGTGTGCGGGTGCGCGGCGAGCTGGAGCCGGTCGCCGACGCACTGGCCCAGCTCGACGAGGTCGACTACGTCGTGGTCACCGCCGGCACCTTCGACCTGCTCGTCGAGGCGGTGTGCGAGAGCGACGAGGCGCTGCTCGACCTGATCTCCACGAAGATCCGTTGCGTCGAGGGCGTGGAGTCGACCGAGACCTTCATGTACCTCAAGCTGCGCAAGCAGACCTACTCATGGGGTGTGCGCTGAGCCCCGTGCACGTGCCCTCCGGCTCGTTGTGGGCCGACCAGGTCTCGCCCGTCCGACGGGAGTCCCTGCCCGGTGACCGCGGGTACGACGTGGTGGTGGTCGGCGGTGGCTACACCGGGCTGTGGACTGCCTACTACCTCGCGGGCGCCTCCGCCCTGCGGATCGCGGTCGTGGAGGCCGAGCACGTCGGCTTCGGGGCGTCGGGTCGCAACGGCGGATGGTGCTCGGCGCTGTTCCCGGCCTCGCTGAGCAGCCTCGCCGCGCTGCCCGGATCGTCCCGGGAGCTCGCCGTCGCCCAGCACGAGGCGATGCGCGACGCCGTGGTCGAGGTCGGACGGGTCGCCGACCTCGAGGGGATCGACTGCGGCTACGCCCACGGCGGCACGCTCTCGCTGGCCCGCTCGCCCGCCCAGCTGGCCCGGGCCCGGGCCGAGGTGGCCGAGGCTGAGTCGTGGGGCCGCACCGACGTGGTCCTGTTGTCCGCCGACGAGGCCGCTGCCCGGCTCGGCGGCACCCGGATCCTGGGCGCGACGTACACGCCGGACTGCGCTGCTCTGCACCCCGCCCGACTGGTGCACGGACTGGCCGCCGCCTGCGAACGGCGCGGCGTCACCATCTTCGAGCGCACCCGGGCCACCGCGATCGAGGCCGGCCGGGTGCGCACCGACCGCGGCACGCTCACCGCCACCCACGTGGTCCGGGCCACCGAGGGCTACACCCCGGGCCTCGAGGGCGCGCGCCGAGACGTCGCGCCGGTCTACTCGCTCGTCATCGCCACCGAGCCGCTGCCTGCCGACACCTGGGAGCGCATCGGGCTGCGCCGACGCGAGACCTTCAACGACCACCGGCACCTGATCATCTACGGCCAGCGCACCGCCGACGACCGGCTGGTCTTCGGCGGCCGGGGCGCGCCGTACCACTTCGGGTCGCGGATCCGGCCGGGCTTCGACCACGACCGCCGGGTGTTCGCCGGGCTCCGCGAGACCCTCGTCGACCTGTTCCCGGTGCTCGAGCGGACCCGGATCACCCATGCCTGGGGCGGCGCCCTGGGCATCCCCCGCGACTGGTGCGCGTCGGTCGGGCTCGACCCGACGACCGGGATCGGCTGGGCCGGCGGCTACGTCGGGGACGGGGTCAGCACCACCAACCTGGCCGGCCGCACGCTGCGAGACCTGGTGCTGGGCACCCCGTCGGACCTCACCGCCCTGCCCTGGGTCAACCACCGCTCCCGGCGCTGGGAGCCGGAGCCGTTGCGATGGCTCGGCGTCAACGCCGGCCTGCGCGCGATGACCTTCGCCGACGTCGAGGAGCGGTTCACCCGGCGCCCCAGTCGGGTGGCACGGCTCGTGGCACCCCTGCTGGGCTGACGGTCAGGGCAGCCGCACCGGCTCGCCGGCGCAGAGCGGTGCCCACCGGGGTAGGTGCCCGTCCGGTCGGTCCAGCAGCGCCGCCAGGTCGACCAGCGACAGCGCCCCGTCGTCCAGGACGTACGCCGCAGCGTCACCGGCCAGGTCGGCGCAGCCGGCGGGGTCCTCGCGACCGGCCTTGACCGCGAGCGCCCAGTCGACGTCGCGCTCCGGGTCGACCGAGGCCGGCCCGCGCAGCACCCGGACCCGGGCCGACGGCTCGTCCGCCTCGCCGCTGGTGAGCAGCGCGACCGGGTCGGAGACGTCCCCGGCGACCGCGCCGATCCGCAGGCAGGCCAGCTCGGCGACCAGCGCGTCGGCCGGATCGGCGAGCCGGATCCGCACCGGGTGCCCCCGGTCGACCCCCAATGCCCGCAGCGTGCCGGCGAGGGCGGCAACCTCCTCGAGCACGGTCGCGAAGTCGCACACACCGAGTGGCGTGACCAGCGCCGGATCGCCCGCCCGGCCGCGGATCACCTGCCGGTCGAGGGCGTTGTAGCAGAGGTTGAGGGTGCCGGGCTGCTCCGCCGAGGGCTGGCGGAACCAGGTCAGGTCCACGTCGTACTCCCGTAAATCCGTTGCGGCCCCGGGCGGGGGCCCGCACCATGGTGAGCGTAGTGCCCGTCCCCAGAGAGGAGCCGTGACATGTCCACGACTGTCCTGTCGGCCTGCCCAGCCCGCCGACCCTCCTCACCGAACCGGAGCACCACGCATGTCCTCGCAGCACCCGGGGATCGATCCCCGCTTCGTCTTTGACTTCCAGGCGTACGACGAACCCGACGACGCCACCCAACGCTGGTCCACCTGGCTCTCCGTGGAGCCGCTGTGCCGTGGACC
>JBBQRV010000096.1:0-12840 GCA_038214475.1 Propionibacteriales bacterium
ATGATTCCGCAGGGTTCGACCCGGGTGATTTGGACCTCGCCCTTGATCCCGGCGAGTCCGTTCTCGGCGCGGGCCAACCTGCCCGAAGCCCTGAAGCGCGATTTCGTCGTCGCGATGATGGCGATGAAGACCGACGCGCCCGACGTCTTCAAGACCTTCACCCATTACTGGGATGCGACCTTCCGCCAGGGTGTGTGCGACCACGCGATCAAGGAGCTGTGCCGGCTCTACATCACTCGCACCACGAACTGCCAGTTCTGCGGCAACCAGCGCTCCTCCACGGCTGCGCTTCCCGAGTACCAGGACGACGACCTGCTCAACTTCGAGCGCGCCGACAGCTACGACGAGCGCCAGAAGGCCGCGCTCGCCTACGCCCAGGCGATCGCCTGGAACGAGCAGGACCGCGACGGTCTCTGGGACCGGCTGCATGCCCACTTCAGCGAGCCCGAGCTGGTCGAGCTGGGCTGCTTCATCGCGCTCACCTTCGGTCAGCAGTCGTGGATCCGGCTGCTCGAGATCGGCCACCAGGAGTACGACGTCGCCGGCATCGACTCGACCGAGGGGCTGGCCTCGGAGGACCACTGGGCCACGCACTGAGCCACTCGCGTTCGCGCGCGCTGGCGGTCGCCGCCGCGGGCGCACCGGGTCCCGCCTCCGGCGGCCCGCAGCCACCCCGCTCGTAGGCTGGAGTGATGGACACCGACCAGCTGCTCGCCGCCCGCGAGACCGAGCTCGTGGCCGAGCTGGCCGAGCTCACCGCGCCGCCCGAGGAGCTGGGCAGCATCTCGTTCGGCAAGCGGGTGGGAGAGGGCACCGCGATGGCTGTCGACCGGCTCACCTCGGTGTCGGCGCAGGAGAGCCTGCTCGGGATGCTCGACGACGTACGCAGGGCCCGGGCACGGGTCGCGGACGGCACCTACGGCAGCTGCGAGGTCTGCGGCGAACCCATCCCCGCCGGACGGCTCGAGGCCAGGCCCTGGTCGGTGCGCTGCGTCGAGCACGCCTGAGCGGCGGGTGTCACCACCCGCCAATTGGTCGAGTACGACAGCTGGATCTGCCGGATCGCGTGCTGATGTCGACCAATTGGCGCGCAACCGCGCCGCGCGACACCGGCCGCCCCGCACATCAGCCCTGACCGGCCCGCCGGCCGGAGCAGGTCACCAGCTGACGGCGACGTACTTCGACTCGAGGTAGTCGAGCATCCCCTCGTGGCCGCCCTCGCGGCCCACCCCGCTCTGCTTCACGCCACCGAACGGCGCGGCCGGGTCGCTGACCAGGCCACGATTGAGCCCGACCATGCCCGACTCCAGCCGCTCGCTGACCCGCAGTGCACGGGCCAGGTCCGAGGTGTAGACGTAGGCGACCAGCCCGTACTCGGTGTCGTTGGCCATCGCGATCGCGTCGTCCTCGTCGTCGAAGGTGACCACGGGCGCGACCGGGCCGAAGATCTCCTCACCGAGGATGGCCGACCCCACCGGTACGTCGAGCAGCACGGTGGGCTCGTAGTACCAGCCCTCACGGTCGGGGCGGGTCCCGCCGACGACCACGCGGCCACCGGCGGCCACCGCACCCTGCACCAGCTCGTCGACCTTCTCGGCCGCCTCCTCGTTGACCAGTGGGCCGACCTGGGTGTCGTCGGCGGTGCCGGGGCCCAGGCGCAGCGCGCCCATCCGCTCGGCCAGCCGTCGACCGAACTCCTCGGCCACCGACGACTCGACGTAGAACCGGTTGGCGGCGGTGCAGGCCTCGCCGGCGTTGCGCATCTTGGCCACCATCGCGCCCTCGATCGCGGCGTCGAGGTCGGCGTCGGCGAAGACCAGGAACGGCGCGTTGCCACCGAGCTCCATCGAGCAGTTGATGACCTGGTCGGCGGCCTCCTTGAGCAGCACCCGACCCACCTCGGTGCTGCCGGTGAACGACAGCTTGCGCACCCGCGGGTCGTGCAGCATCGCGGAGACCACCGCACCGGAGCGACGGGCCGGGAGCACGTTGACGACGCCCGGGGGCACGCCGGCGTCGCTCAGGATCTGCGCCATCAGCAGCGCGGTGAGCGGGGTGTCGCTGGCCGGCTTGAGCACGACCGTGCAGCCGGCGGCCAGCGCCGGACCGATCTTGCGGGTGGCCATCGCGGCCGGGAAGTTCCACGGGGTGACCAGCACGCAGATGCCGACCGGCTGCTCGAGCACCAGGATCCGGTTGGCACCCGACGGGGCGGTCATCACCATGCCCGAGGCGCGCACCGCCTCCTCGGCGTACCAGCGGAAGAACTCGGCGGCGTAGGCGACCTCGCCGCGGGCATCGGTGAGCGCCTTGCCGTTCTCGAGCGCGATCAGGTGGGCCAGGTCGTCGGCACGCGCGGTCATCAGCTCGAAGGCGCTGCGCAGGATCTCGGCACGGGCCCGTGGCGAGGTGGCTGCCCAGTCGGCGGCTGCTGCGTCGGCGGCGTCGACGGCGGCGAGGGCGTCCTCGACGGTGCCGTTGGCGACCGTGGTGAGCACGGTGCCGGTGGCCGGGTCGAGCACGTCGAACCGGCCGCCGTCGGAGGCGGCCACGGGCGCGCCGGCCAGGTAGAGGTCGGTGACCAGGTCGTCGATCCGGTCGAGGCTGAAGTCAGCCATGCGGGGCTCCTTGGCGAGGCGGGTGGTCAGTAGGGGTTGGCGATGACGAGCTCCTGGGCCGGGAAGAGGGTGAGCACCTGGGGTCCGTCCTCGGTGATCACGATCTCCTCCTCGATCCGCGCGGCCGAGACGCCGTCCGAGGCGGGGCAGTAGGTCTCCAGCGCGAAGACCATCCCCACCTGCAGCTCGACCGGCTCCGTCATCGAGTTCAGCCGGGAGATGATCGGGCGCTCGTGCAGGCCGAGGCCGAGCCCGTGCGCGAACTGCAGCCCGAAGGCCTCCATCTCGCTGTTGAACCCGAACTCCTCGGCCTTGGGCAGCAGCGCGGCCACCTCGTCGGTGCCGACGCCGGCGTGGATCCCGTCGATGCCGCGGTCCATCCACTCCCGGGCCTGCGTGTAGGCGTCGCGCTGGCTGGGGGTCGCGCTGCCCACCGAGAAGGTCCGGTAGTAGCAGGTGCGGTAGCCGTTGTAGGAGTGGATGATGTCGAAGAAGGCCTGGTCGCCCGGGCGGATCAGCCGATCGGTGAAGTTGTGCGGGTGCGGGTTGCAGCGCTCGCCGGAGATGGCGTTGACCGCCTCGACCTGGTCGGAGCCCATCTCGTAGAGCCGCTTGTTGGCGAGCGCCACGATCTCGTTCTCGCGTACGCCGGGCTTCAGCGCCTCGAAGATGTCCTGGTAGACGCCGTCGACCATGGCGGCGGCCTGGTTGAGCAGCACGATCTCGTCGGAGGACTTGATGCACCGGGCGTCGAGCATCAGCTGCTGGGCGTCGACGACCGTGAGCCCTTGGCGCTGCATCTCGAAGAGGAACGGCGGCTCGACGATGTCCATGCCGACGGGCAGGTCCGCCACCCCGGCCTCGACCAGGAGGGACTTGAGCTCGGCAACCGCGGACTCCATCAGCCCCACCGAGGGGGCGACCGCGCCGCGGAAGCCCAGGAAGCCGGCCCGGTAGTTCTCCCCGGGAAGCCAGGTCGAGTGCAGCTTGTGGTGCTTGACCGCGGAGCCGAAGTCCCAGAGCACCGGCTCCTTGCCGCGGGCCAGCAGCGCGTAGCGGATCATCTTGTCGCCGAGCGCACCACCGATCCAGGTCTGGGTCGTGTAGCGGATGTTGTAGAAGTCGAAGAGCAGGAACGCCCCGCACTCGCTGCTCTCCAGGGCGGCCCGGGCCCGACCGAGGCGGTAGTCACGCAGCCGGTCGAAGTCGACCCGGTGCTCGTAGTCGACCCCCATGTGTCCCGGGGCGGGGATCCGGCCGGCCATCACCCCTCCTGGTCGGCGGCCGACAGCCCGTCGTCGACCTCGACGTTCTCGGGCTTCAGCTCCAGTCCGGAGCTCGCCGCCTGCAGGTCGAGCAGGATCGCGAAGTCCTCCTCGACCCGGCCGCTGCCGACGCTGGCCTGCACGAGCTGGGCGGTGATCGCAGCGACCGGCATCGGCACGTCGAGGGCCCGGGCCGCGGCCAGTCCGAGGTCGAAGTCCTTGCGCAGCAGGATCGGGGTGAAGGTCGGGGTGTAGTCGAGGTTGACGAAGGCCGGGGACTTGTAGCGGGTGAACACCGAGCCCATCACCGAGTTGTTGAGGAACTCGAGGAACGCCGCCCGGGGTACGCCGCCCTTCTCGGCCAGCACCGTGATCTCGGCCAGCGACTGGGTGACCACGCCGAGCATCAGGTTGTGGCAGATCTTCACCAGCCGGGCGACGTCGCCCTCGCCGACGTACGTCACGGACTTGCCGATGTGGGCCAGCAGCGGGGCGACCCGGGTGTAGGTCGCCTCGGGGCCGGACACCACCAGGCTCAGGCCACCGGCCCGCACGACCTTGCCGTTGCCGCTCACCGGGGCGGCGAGGAAGTCGACGCCGCGAGTGGTGCAGGCCTCGCGCATCGCCTCCGACGACTCGGTGGAGACCGTCGAGCAGTCGACCACGACGTGAGGCACCTGGTCGGGGTCGGCGAGCAGGCCGCCGTCGCCGAGCAGCACCTGCTCGAGGTCGGCGGGCGTGGAGACCATCGTGAAGACCACGTCGAGGCCGCGCAGCTCGGCGATGGTGTCGACCACGGTGCACCCGAGCGCGGCCAGTGGCTCCGCCTTGGCGCGGGTGCGGTTCCACACGCTCATCTCGGTGCCGGCCCGGGCCAGCCGGGCGGCCATCGCGGCACCCATCCGGCCGGTGCCGATCCAGCCCACCCGCAGTTCGGTGTCGTTCATACGCCTGCCTTTGCAATCGTTTGTATCACGGTAGGGGTGCCCTGTCGTCAGGGTCAAGGAGTCGACCGGCGAGCCAGTCGGCGGTGGTGGGCCGGTGCCAGGGTGCGACGTTCGCGCACCCGTGGTTGCCGTCCTCGAGCATCAGCAGCTCGACCTCGCCAGAGACTGCGTCGCGCAGCCGCTCGGCGTGCTGCCACGGGATCAGCCGGTCGAGCCGGCCGAAGACGATCAGCAGCGGAGCGACCAGGTCGGCGGCCGTGTCGGCCAGGTCGAGGGTCGAGGCGATGGCGCGCGCCTCGTCGTCGTCCGCGGCACCGGAGCGCACCTGGAAGGTGTGCCGGGTGAGCGCCGGGAGGCCGTCCCAGCAGTCGCCGAAGTTGAAGGGTCCGGCCAGCGCGACGCAGGCACGCACCCGGTCGCCGAGCGCGGCCGACAGTCGCGGCGCGTAGTAGCCGCCGAGGCTGACCCCCCACACGCCGAGGCGCTCGCGGTCCACCTCGGGGAGCGTGCCGAGCGTCTCCCAGAGCAGCTCGGCCACCGGGGCCCAGTCGCCACGGATCGGCAGGTCGTACTCCGCCTCGCCCTGCCCGGGGCCGTCGATGCTGAAGGTCGCGAGCCCGCGGGCCAGGAAGGTCTCCTCGGTGGAGCGCAGCTCCTCCTTGGTGGAGTCGAGACCGGGCACCAGCACCACCACCGGATGAGGGCCGGCTCCGGCCGGGGCGCGCAGCACGCCGACGAGCCGGCTGCCCTCGAAGGGCATCTCGACCCGGCGGCCGGGCGGGTCCAGGTGCGGCAGGGCGTCGTCGAGGCAGGCCACCGCGCGCTGGTGGGCGGCCCGCATCTGCACCTGGTCGACGACGAAGACGAACTTGGCGAAGTGGAAGTAGACCGCGGCCCGGGCCAGGTGCTCTCCCGCCGAGAGGCTGCGCCCCTCGGCCAGCGCAGTGCGACCGAGAGCCTCGTGCTCGCCACCCATGGCCGACCAGGCGGCACACCAGTCCTCCCACTGCTGCACGCCGGCGGTCACCCGCTCGAAGTCCGCCACGGTCACCCCGTTGACGGTGAAGCGCGGGCCCCAGTGGGCCACCGCGGACGCGACCAGCTCGTCCATGCCTCACCTCCTGCATCGTGGACTGCAATCGAGTGCAGCCTGACGCACCACGGGTCAGCGTGTCAAGCCACGCGGGACTGCGCCCCCACGCTGAGGCGAGCGCGAAACCCGACACGACACGGGCTGCAATCGACTGCACGATAGGCTAGCGTGCAGGCACTCGACCACAGTCTGGAGAAGACGTGACGACAACGCTCGTGGTGGGCTCGTTCACCCCCTCGGTGATCCTCGACCTGGCCCGGAGCACCGGCCGGCTCGCGGCGTACGACGTGGCGGTCGAGGAGGTGCCGGTGGCCTCGTCCCCCGGCCAGTTCCGCTCGCTGCTCGCCGGTGAGCACGACGCCGCGCTGACCAGTCCCGACAACGTGCTCGCCTACCGGTTCAGCCCGGGCAACCCGCTGGGCGGGACGTCCGACGTCCGGATCGTCGGCGCGATCGACCGCGGGATGGGGCTGGGCCTCTACGGCCGCCCGGGGCTCACAGCAGCAGACCTGCGCGGCGCGGTCGTCGGCGTCGACGTGCCGACGTCGGGGTTCGCGCTGGCGCTCTACGCGCTGGCCGACTCACTCGGGGTGGGCCGCGACGACTACCAGCTGGTCGCGCTCGGCTCGACCCCGCGCCGGCTCGAAGCGCTGCTGGCCGGGGACTGCGACGCCACCATGCTCAACGCCGGCAACGAGCTGGTGGCAGCCGCTGCCGGGTGCCCGCTGCTGGTGCCGGTGCATGCCGTGTGTGCGCCCTACCTCGGCACCGTGCTCGCGGTCGCGGGCGACACCGCGCTCCCCGCCGCGACCCGGCTCGCCCGGGCCCTGCACGAGACCGTCGGCGACGTGCTCGCCGGCCGGCTCGACCCGGAGGCCAAGGCGGCCGCCGCCGAGGTGCTGTCGCTGAGCCCGGCACTCGCCGAGGGCTACCTGGCCCGGATGGGAGATCCCGTCGAGGGCCTGGTGGCCGACGGCCGGGTCGACCGCGCGTCGCTGGAGACCCTGGTCGGCCTGCGCCAGCGCTACCTGCCCGAGGTCGTCGACGGGGTCGACGTGCTCGACGCCGCCCTGGCCGCCGGCTCCGGGCTGCTGCACGAACCCACCGGGGACTGATGGCCACCGACGCCCGTCCCGACACCCATGCCGGCTCGCCCTCGATCCGGCTGCTCCAGCTCACCGCGTTCGTCAGCACCCTCGACCGGTTCGCGATGCCGCCGATGCTGGTGGCCATCGCCCACGACCTCGGCGTCCCGCTGTCGTCGATCGTGCACGCGGCCGGCGCCTACTTCCTCACCTACGGCCTGATGCAGCCGGTCTGGGGCACCGTCTCCGACCAGCTCGGCCGGGTGCGCACGATGCGGCTCACCCTGCTGCTGGCCGGGCTGTGCACGATCGGGTCGGCCTTCGCGTTCACCCCGGTGACGCTCGGCATCGCCCGGGCGCTGGCCGGTGGGTTCTTCGGGGCGGCGTACCCCGCGAGCCTGATCTACCTCGGCGACACCGTGCCGGTCGCGGTGCGCCAGCGCGACATCGCCCGGCTGATGGTCGGCGTCGCCATCGGTACGGCGCTCGCCTCGGTGGGCGCCGGACTGGTCGCGGAGCTGTTGACCTGGCAGGTCGCCTTCGTGGTGACCGGGGTGTTCTCGCTCGTGCTCTCGGTGGTGCTGCGCCGGCTCCCCGAGCCGGAGCGCGAGCGTCGGGTCGGCTCGGTGTTCGCCCCGTTGGCCGACGTGGCCCGTTCACGGGTCGCCCTGTTCGTGCTGTCGCTGGCCTTCACCGAGGGCGCGGTGCTGCTCGGCGCGCTCACCCTGCTGCCCCCGTCGGTGGAGAACGCCGGCTCCAGCGCGGCCGTGGCCGGCGCGGTGGCGGGTGTCTACGGCCTGTCGGTCTACCTCGCCTCCCGGCTGGTGGGCCGGCTCTCCCAGCACTGGCACCCGAGCCGGCTGATCGCGCTCGGGGCGACCAGCGCCGCGGCGGCGTGTGCGCTGCTGGCCGTCTCGCGCACTCCGGCGGTCGCGGTGGTGGTGGCGTTGCTGCTCGGCCTGGCCTGGACCTCGATGCACTCCTCGCTGCAGACCTGGGCCACCGAGGTGCTGCCGGCCGCCCGTGCGTCGGTGGTGTCGCTGTTCGCGGGCTCGCTGTTCGTGGGCAGTGCCCTCGCCGCGATCGCGGTGGCGGGTCTGGCCGACGCCGGGCGCTACTCGCTGATCTTCCTGCTCGGGGCGCTGCTGACGGTGCCGCTCGGCCTGGGCGCGACCTGGGGCCGGGCGCGCTGGCAGCGGCCGGACACCGGGAGCTGAACCATGCCTCGGTCGGGTCGCCCGCTCCCGCCGCGCGGTGGACCTAGGATGCCTGCTGTGCAGACTCCGACGCTCCGTGACGTGGCCGAGGCTGCCGGCGTGCATGCAGCGACGGCCTCCCGGGCACTCAACCCCGCGACCCGGGGGCTGGTGAACGCCGACACCGCACGCCGGGTGATCAAGGTGGCCGAGACCCTGGGCTACCGGCCGAACCCGATCGCCCGGGGTCTCAAGACCTCGCGCTCGGGGACCGTGGGGCTGGTCATCCCCGACCTCACCAACCCGCTCTTCCCGCCGATCGTGCGCGGCATCGAGGACGTGCTGGAGCCGGCCGGCTACAGCGGCCTCATCGTCAACACCGACAACGACCCGGGCCGCGAGCGCGCCCAGATCGAGCTGCTGCGGGGCCGCCAGGTCGAGGGCCTGATCGTGGCCACCGCACGGGTCGAGCACCCGCTGCTGCAGCAGCTGCACCGCGAGGGCGTGAAGATGGTGATGGTCAACCGGCGCGCGGACGGCGTCGACGCCTCGTCGGTCACCGCCGACGACGCCGAGGGGGTGGCGCTGGCCGTGCAGCACCTGGCCGACCTCGGGCACCGCCGGATCGCGCACCTGGCCGGCCCGCAGGTCACCTCGACGGGCGTCGTACGGGCCAAGGCGTTCCGGGCCTCCGTGCGCGAGCTCGGCCTCGACGAGGATCCCGCGCTGGTGCGCAGCTGCGACTTCTGGAGCGAGGAGGAGGGCGCCAAGGCCCTGCGCCGGCTCCTCGACGACGGCGTGGAGTTCACCGCGATCGTCGCCGGCAACGACCTGATCGCGTTGGGCTGCTACGACGTGTTCGCCGAGCTCGGCATCACCTGCCCCGACGACGTGAGCGTGGTCGGCTTCAATGACATGCCCTTCATCGACAAGCTCCGCCCCCCGCTGACCACGGTCGCGGTGCCCCACCACCAGGTGGGCGTGGAGGCGGCCCGGATGCTGCTGGAGGGCCTCGAGGAGCCCGACCGGCCGCCCCGGTCGGTGCTGCTGCCACTCACCCTGACCGTGCGCGGCTCCACCGCACCACCCCGGGGCTGACCCTCCCCTGGGAGCCGATCTCCCCACATCGGGTCCGCGACACCGGTCGTCGACACCGGTCCTTGACACCGAAGCGCCCTCCGTCGACGATGACTGCAAACGTTTGCTGCGTGTCCGTCAGAGGACCCCGAGGAGAGCCATGGTCACCCGGATCGTCGAGCACCACCAGTCCAGCACCGACTTCCTGCGCCGCAAGACGCTCACGGCGCACAACGACGCCACCATGCGCACGGTCGTGGACGCTGGCGAGTTCGGCACCTTCGTCACCGACGAACCGGTCCCCCACGGCGGGGGCGGCGCCGGACCGTCGCCGTTGCAGGCGGTGCTGGGCGCGCTCTGCGGATGCGAGGGCGTGACCTTCAACCGCACCGCCGACGACCTGGGGTTCAGCTACGACTCCCTCGACTTCGAGGCCGCCTTCACCATCGACATCCGCGGCCGACTCGGCGACCGCTCGGTGCGCCCGCACTTCCAGACCGTGCGGGTGCGCGCGGTCTGCGCGACCTCGGAGTCACCCGCGGCCTTCGCGGCCGTCGTCGAGGAGACCGAGGCCCGGTGCCCGGTGATGAACCTGATCGTCGATGCCGGGGTGGACCTCGAGATCGAGTGGGTCCGCGACGCCGGCTGAGGCTGCCACAAGGTAAAACTTGGGGCAACCAAGCGATTTGCCGTGCGATCGAAGGTTGCAGGGCGCAATCTCTGGTGATGGTCATCCCGCTCGGGGGGCGCTGGAGGATTTCCGGGGGGATCCCGTCGGGCTTCGCCATGCCGGACGGGGGTCCGGCTCACGCAAGGAGCCATATCCAGATGGGTATCTCAAAGTCTCAGGCACGCGTTCTCACGCTCGTCGGCGCCGCCACGGCACTGGTCGTCGTGGGGGGTGGCGGCGCCGTCGCCGGGTCGCTGGTCACCGGTCAGGACATCAAGGACCACTCGATCGGGGCCAGCGACCTGGCCAGGAACTCCGTCAACGCCAGCAAGGTCGAGAACGGCTCGCTCACCCTGGGCGACTTCACCGAGGGCGCCCGCAAGCGCCTCGAGAAGCAGGGCCCCGAGGGCCCTCAGGGTCCGCAGGGCCCGGCCGGCCCGGCGGGCACCGCCGAGTACGTCGGCGCGAACTGGAGCCTGGTCGACCGCAACGTCATCGGTGACGCCAGCGCGACGCTGCGCTCCGGACCTGTGTCGGCCAACTTCGGGGTCAGCGTGACCCCGCCGTCGGGCGTCGGCAGTCTCGGCATCCACACCAGCTCCGGCTCCGACAAGGTCGCCTTCGGCAACCAGGTCGACTTCGTGGACCAGCCGGTGGCGTCGCTGGAGACGGTGAAGTACTCGGTCTTCACCACCGGTGAGAACCGGGCGCTGGCCGTCAACAACCTGCCCAGCGTCTCGTTCGAGGTCAACCCGCACCTGGCCGGCAAGACCTGCTCGACGCTGGTGTTCGTGCCGCAGGACGCGCCCGCCAACCAGTGGTCGTAGATCGACGCCAGCACGGTGCAGCCGTGGTACTTCACCGGCCAGACCGGCAACGACACCGGCTGCAACCAGGTGACCTACTGCTCGCTCGCGGAGGTCGAGGCCGCCGCTCCGGAGGCCACCGTCCACACGGTGGAGATCACCAAGGGCCGCGACTACGCCTTCACCGGCGCGGTGGACGCCCTGGTGCTCAACGCCACGACGTACGACTTCGAGCCGTTCGGCGTGAGCAGCAGCTGATCGACCCGTACGAGGGGCTGCGCCGGCACTGCCGACGCAGCCCCTCGGCGCGTGCGGGACGCAGGAGCGTCACCAGCGCACCGCTCGTCGTCGGTTCAGGTCTGGTGGCGCGGCCAGCGTCCGGCCACGCGGGTGAGGACGCCGGGCAGGCTCGCCACGCCGGCGACCAGCAGCAGGTCGGCGACCGGCCAGGGCTCCGTGCTCAGCAGGCCGTTGAGCGGGCCGAGGTAGATGCCGAGGAGCTGGAGCACGAGGGCGCCCAGCACGGCGATCTCGACGGCGCGCTCGCGCAGCCGACGGGTGCCGGCGCGGGCCCGCAGTGCCCACGCCATCGACAGCTGGCCGATCCCGAGGGCCACGAAGACCCCGGTCTGCACCTGCAGGCCACGCCAGTCCGCGAACCCACCGGCGAGCAGGGAGACCAGGGCGATCAGCGACCCCGACACCGCGATCTGCCGGGTGAGGCCGGCGCCGAGGATCGACTCCTGGGGGGAGCGCGGCGGCCGGCGCATCGCGTCGGGGTCCACCGGCTGGGTGCCGAACGCCACCCCCGGAAGCCCGTGGGTGAGCATGTTGATCCACAGGATCTGCGCCGGCACCAGCGGGATCGCCAGTCCGGCGAACGGACCGACCAGCATCACCAGCACCTCGGCCAGCCCTCCGGCCAGCCCGTAGCGCAGGAAGGTGCGGATGTTGTCGTAGATGCGGCGGCCCTCCTCGACCGCTGCCACCACGGTGTGCAGCTCGTCGTCGCCCAGCACCAGGGCGGCGGCCTGCCGGGCCACCTCGGTGCCCGACCCACCCATCGCGACCCCGATGTCGGCTCCGCGCAGCGCCGGGGCGTCGTTGACGCCGTCACCGGTCATCGCCACCACCTCGCCGCTGGCCTGCAGGCTGCGCACGATGTCGACCTTCTGCTCGGGACGGATCCGGGCGAACACCCCGACGCGCCGTACGTCGTCGTCGGCCAGCCGCTGCGCCAGGTCCTGGCCCTCGACCACGTCGGGGGAGCTCTCCAGCATCCCCAGTCGTACGGCGACCGAGCGCGCCGTCGCCGCGTGGTCACCGGTCACCAGCACCATCCGGATCCCGGCCGCGCGCAGGGCCTCTGCCACTGCCGGACCGCTGGCCCGCAGCGGGTCGCTCAGCGCGACCAGCCCCAGCACCCGTCCGGCGGCGTGGGTGCCGGGGTCCGCGGTCAGCGGCTCGGCGCTCTCCACCGCGGTGACCACCAGCACCCGCAGCCCGTCGCGCGCCCACGTGTCGGCGAGCGCCTTGGCCCGGTCGGTGGCCGCTCCGGGTGCGGACGAGGCGAGCACCACCTCGGGCGCCCCCTTGCAGACCGCCAGCCAGTGTTGCCCCACCTGGGGCACGGCCCGCTGCCGGTGCACGGTGACCATCCGCCTGGTCACCGCCTCGAAGGGGCGCTCGGCGACCCGCGGCCACTCGGCCCTCAGGTCGGCGACGTCCATGCCGTGCTCGGAGGCCAGTCGCAGCATCGCCTGCTCGAGCGGGTCTCCCACGAGCGACCCGGCACCCTCGGTGTCCCGCACGGCATGCGCGTCGTTGCAGAGCACCAGGGCGCGCACCAGCTCGTCACCGCCCGGCGGGAGCACACCGTGCCTGCCGTACGTCGTGTCGCCGCCGGCGGGTGTCCACAGCCGCTCCACGCTCATCCGGCCCTCGGTGAGGGTGCCGGTCTTGTCGGAGGCCAGCACGGTGACCGAGCCCAGGGTCTCGACGGCCGGCAGGCGGCGCACCACGGCCTGCCGCTGGGCCATGTGGTGGGCGCCGAGGGCCAGCGCGATTGCCACCACCGCGGGCA
>JBBQRV010000097.1:0-12781 GCA_038214475.1 Propionibacteriales bacterium
CTCGGTCAGCTCGGCGCGCAGGTCCGGTGACATCTGCGGGCGCTCGTCGGGGCGCCACATGCTGCGCTTGGCGGCGTGCACGGCCGCGAGGTCGGTGGTGCGGGCCCACTGCCGGGCACGGCGTACGACGGGCGCCAGGACCGGCGGAGGACGGTGCGTCAGCCTCCGCAGCGCCGGGAACCGGTGCGCCTTGGTGCTCGGGTTGCTCACCCCGAGCTCGGGGAGCGGGTCCGCGGCCAGGTCGAGCCAACCGGCGAGTCGGCGCCACTGCGCCTCCGCGTCGGCCCGCAGGTCGTCGACCAGGACCACGTGCACCGACGACGCCGGCACTGTCGCCAGCATCCGAGAGAGCGCGGCGCCCACCCGTCCGATCCGCGGGTAGTCCACCAGCCGCGGGTCGAGCGGGTCGCAGCCGGGCAGCTCACCGCGCAGGCTCCGGTGCCAGGCCGCGGCGAGATCGGGCTCGTCCTCGTTGAGCGCCACGACCTGGGTGCGGTGGTAGGACGCGACCAGCTCCACCGGGTTGCGCACGCACACCACGAAGCGCGGGTCCTCGACGTGGGCGCAGATGTCTGGGATCGCGACGTCGGAGTAGAGGTAGGTCGTCGAGCCGTCGCCGCGGTAGGTGGCGGCGGCGGCCTCGTCGGAGGCGTACAGCCCGCGGTAGCTCTCCAGGGTCGAGAAGCCGTAGTGGGCGCGCTGCCGGGGCAGGTCGGCGGCCCAGAAGTAGGGCTCCTTGGGCACCGACCAGTAGACGTCAGGGTGTCCGGCCAGCCAGCCGGCGACGCTGGTGGTGCCGCACTTGGGAGCGCCGACGACGAACAGGTTGGCCAGGGCCGTCACGCTGGCTCCTCCGCTGCTGGCCCGGTCCGGGACCGGGTCGTCGATCGACCACCCCATCGGAGCAGTCGCGGGGAAACGGTACGTCAGTGCGCCGGTGTACGGAGCATGAACGGGCTGGGTCGGCCAGGCCGGGCCAGACCAGGCCAGCCAGACCAGTCCAGCCAGACCAGTCCAGCCAGACCAGCGAACCGGGATCGGTCAGGCGCGCAGTCGCTCGTCGAAGAACGCCAGCACCCGATCGACCGCGGCCTGCTGGCGGTGCGCAGTGAGGGTGGAGTGCCCCTTGCCCTCGAGGTCGACGCGGATGAACCCGTCACCGAGCTCGGCGGTCAGGGTGTCGAACCGGGTGCCGGTCGCCGGGTCGGAGGCGTACTGCAACCCGAGCACCGCGCACCCACCGCGGACCCGGGCGCGCACGGTGTCGCGGTCGGCGGGGCTGAGGTTGAGGTCGGCAGCCCGCTTCCTGCCGATCGGGAACGGCAGGGACGGCTGGGCGAGCACCGGAGCCGCCACCGACTCGTCGACCATCATCGCCAGCGCGAAGCCGCCGGTGAAGCACATGCCCAGGGCTCCGACGCCCGGGCCACCCAGCTCGGCGTGCAGGCTGCGCGCCAGCGACCGCAGCCAGTCCGCGATCGGCGAGGTGGCGCCCACCTTGAGCGTGGTGAACTCCCGGCTGATGCACGCCTGGACCAGGGACCGGGCCGTGCCTGCCACCGACACCGGGGCACCCGGACTGCCGAACAGGTGCGGCATCACGACGGTGTAGCCGCGGCGTACGACCTCGTCGGCGAAGCCGATCACCTCGGGGGTCATGCCGGGGATCTCGTGGATCACGATGACGCCGGGGCCGACGCCCCGACGGTAGGTGTCGTGGGCGACGCCGCCCGCCCGGTGGCTGCCCCGGGTCCAGTCCCGGAGGTCGCCGGTGGGGGCGCTCATGCGTGCAGCGACATCGGCCCGTAGACCCGCCGCTCGGCCTCGAGGAGAGTCACCTGGTCGACCCCCTGGCCGGCCAGCTCGGCCCAGAACTCGCCGACCCAGGACTCGGCGTCGGCCTGCGAGGCGAACTTCTGGTCGGCCAGCTCGCCCTCCACCGCGACCACCTCGCCTGCGGCCGACGAGAGCTCCCACCACCAGGGCTGGGTCGCGGGCGGCTCGGGACGGAACGTCGGTGGCTGGTCCGGCAGCGTCATGTGGCGAGCCTAACCCGCGTCGCCTTTGACGCCGGGTCGACTGAGGGTTCACACTCCGGGGAGCATCTCGCTTCGGGGAAGCCGGTCCAATGCCGGCGCTGACCCGCAACCGTAGGCGGCCACTCCCCGGAGCGGCCGTGAGCCGGAACGCCGGACGAGAACGCGGCTCCACACAACCGTCGAGGTCTACGGCACGGAGTCGGACCTCTGGCTCTCGTTGTCGGTCCGGCCTTCGCGTCTGTGAACCGCAGCCAGAAAGAGTGCACATGCGCACCGTTCCCCGCATCGCCGTCGCGATGCTGTCCCTGTTCCTCACCGGTGTCGCGATCGTCGGGGCCGCGGCCCCCGCCAGCGCCACCGACTACTACCGCTACTGGTCCTACTTCAACGTCGACTCCGGCAGCTACCTCGCCTCCGAGCAGGGCGTCGGCGCCACCGTGCCGAAGGACGGCACCGTCGACGCCTACCGGTACGCCGCGCCGGACCCCAAGCAGCCCAGCCTGCCGCGGCTCGACCTGTCCACCATCACCTTCGACGCGGTGTGCTCCGACACGGCCGAGGCCGCGGGAAGCAAGCGGGTCGCGGTCCTGGTCGACTACGGCGTCGACGCCGACGCCGAGGGCCAGGCCGTCCCCGAGCCCACGGTGGCGTGCGCCTCCGTGCCGACCAAGGCGACCGGGATGCAGGTGCTCCAGTCGGTGGCCGAGGTGCGCACCAAGACCTCGAGCTTCGGTCCGCTGCTGTGCGGCATCGACGGCTTCCCCGCCAAGGGCTGCGCCGACGAGGTCACCAAGCAGGCCACGCCTGCCGATGACGGGTTCCTCGACGTCACGGTCGCGACCGCCGGCGACACCGGCACCACCACCGACACCAGCGGGGACACCAGCAGCGAGTCCGACTCCGGCAGCAGCACCGGTCTCTACGCCGGCCTCGGCGTGCTGGTCGTGGTCCTCCTCGGCGGCGGCGTAGTGCTGGCCCGGCGCAACCGGTCGGCCTGACCTCCCGTGCGCCCACAGCACCGGATCACCCACCCCCGGGTCCTGCACCCGGGGGCGTGGTGGCTGTGGGCGCTCGGGCTGGCCGCGGCCGCGAGCCGCACCACCAACCCGGTGCCGCTGCTGCTGATCGTGCTGGTCACCTGGTTCGTGGTGACCGCGCGGCGTGACGACTCGCCGTGGGCTGCGTCGTACGCGATGTTCTTCCGGCTGGCGCTGCTGGTGATCGCGGTGCACGTGGTCTTCCAGGCGCTGCTCTCGTCCCAGACCCAGGGTCTCACCGTGCTCTTCACGCTGCCCGAGATCCCGCTGCCCGCCGGCGTCGGCATCAAGCTCGGGGGCGAGGTGACCCTCGAGGCGGTGCTCAACGCGGTCTACTACGGCCTCCAGCTGGCCGCCATCTTCTGTTGCATCGGCGCCGCGAACGCGCTGGGCAGCGCCCGGCGGCTGCTCCGGTACATGCCTGCCGCCCTCTACGAGACCGGCATCGCCGCCGTGATCGCGCTGACCTTCGCCCCCCAGCTGGTGAGCGACGCCAGCCGGGTGCGCTCGGCGGCGCGGCTGCGCGGCGGGCAGGCCGGCGCAGGTCCGGCTCCATGGGGCCGGCGCACGGTGCGCGGCGTACGGCGCTTCGGGCGGCTGGCCATGCCGGTGGTCGAGGGTGCCCTGGAGCGTTCGGTCGAGCTGGCCGCGGCGATGGACTCGCGCGGCTACGGCCGCACCACCGGCCAGAGCGTCCCGGCCCGCCGGCTGACCTCGGCGCTGGTGCTGCTGGGCAGCTTCGGCCTGTTGGTCGGTGTCTACGGCCTGCTCACCGCCAACCGGTTCGGGGTCCCCCTGCTCGTGGTGGGCGCGCTGCTCGGCGTGGTCGGGCTGCGGGTCGGCGGCAGACGCACCGGCCGGACCCGCTACCGGCCCGACCCGTGGGCACTTCCCGAGCTGCTCGTGGTGGCCTCCGGGGTGAGCGCCGCGGCGCTGATGTTCTGGACCGCCTCGCACTCCCCCGAGCTGGTGTCCCTGGCCTCGCCCACGCAGTCCCCGCCGGTGCCGCTGCTCGCCTGTGCCGGGATCCTGGTGGGGCTGCTGCCGGCGGTGGTCGCCCCGCCGGTGCCCGGCACCGCATCCGCGGCCGACCGGCGCCGCGTCCAGCGGGCCGATGCCCAGCGCACTGACGGCCAGCGCACGGATGTCGAGCGCACCGGAGAGGTGGCCACCCGATGATCCGCCTCGACCACGTCTCGGTGACCTACGCCGGAGCCGACGCGCCCGCGATCAGCGACGTCGACCTGCACGTGCCCGAGGGCGAGCTGGTGCTCGTGATGGGCAGCACCGGGTCGGGCAAGACCACCCTGCTGCGCACCCTCAACGGGCTGGTGCCGCACTTCTCCGGCGGGACCCTGCGGGGCCGGGTCCGCGTCGACGGACGCGACACGGCCACCCACCACCCACGCGACCTCGCCGACGTCGTCGGCTTCGTCGGGCAGGACCCGATCTCCGGCTTCGTCACCGACAACGTCGAGGACGAGCTCGCCTACGGGATGGAGTCGCTCGGGCTGCCGGCCGCCACCATGCGCAAGCGGGTCGAGGAGACCCTCGACCTGATGGGACTGGCCGACCTGCGCGGCCGTCCCCTGGCGCACCTCTCCGGCGGCCAGCAGCAGCGGGTGGCGATCGGCAGCGTGCTCACCACGCACCCGCGGGTGCTCGTGCTCGACGAACCCACCTCGGCCCTCGACCCGCTCGCCGCAGAGGACGTGCTCTCGGCGCTGCACCGGCTGGTGCACGACCTCGGGCTGACCGTGGTGCTCGCCGAGCACCGCCTCGAGCGGGTCGTGCAGCACGCCGACCGGATCGTCTGGCTGCCCGGCGGGGGCGCCGCCGTCGTCGACGGCACCCCGGCAGACGTGCTGGCCCGCACCCCGATCGGTCCCCCGGTCGTCGAGCTGGGCCGACTGGCCGGCTGGTCGCCGCTACCGCTGACGGTGCGCGACGCGCGGCGCTCCTCGGCCACCCTGAGGGCGAGGCTGGGCAGCGCCGTACCGCCGGAGCACCTCAGTCCTGCGCTGGGCGAACCGGTGGCGACGGCCGTGCACCTGGTGGCCGGCTACGGGCGCAGCGTGGTCGTCGACGGAGTCGACCTCACCGTGCGCGCCGGCGAGGTCGTCGCGCTGATGGGCCGCAACGGCGCGGGCAAGTCGACGCTGCTGCGCACGCTCGCCGGGCTGCACCGAGCTCGTTCGGGCCGGGTGCAGGCCGGCTCGGTCGGCATGGTGCCGCAGGTGCCGGCCGACCTGCTGTACGCCGCCTCGGTGGCCGACGAGTGCGCCACCTCCGACCGCGACGCCGACCTGCCCCCGGGGCGCACCCGGGCACTGCTGGACCGGCTCGCGCCCGGCATCGACCCCGAGATGCACCCGCGTGACCTGTCCGAGGGCCAGAAGCTCACCCTGGTGCTCGCCATCGTGCTGGCCGCGGCCCCACGCCTCCTGCTGCTCGACGAGCCGACCCGGGGCCTGGACTACGCCGCCAAGCGGCGCCTGGTCACGGTGCTGCGCGAGCTGACCGCCGACGGTCACGGCGTGGTGCTGGCCACCCACGACGTGGAGATGGTGGCCGAGGTGGCCACCCGCGTGGTGGTGCTCGCCGACGGCCAGGTCGTCGCCGACGGCTCCGCCGGTGAGGTCGTGGTGTCGTCGCCGGCCTTCGCACCGCAGGTCGCCAAGATCATGGCTCCCCAGGCCTGGCTCACCGCCCGCGACGTGGCGGCCGCGCTGTGAGCGCCACCGTTCAGCGCCCGCCGACACCACGGTCCACCCGGCTGACCGTGGTGCCGATGTCGTGGAGCGCGACCCTGGCGCTGGTCGTCGCCAGCCTGGTGACCCTGGCCGCCTTCGGCTGGCCGTTCGTGGTCGACGGCACCGGGCTGGGCGAGGCCGGGTCGCACGGCTCGGACGCCCCCTGGATCTTCGTGCTCGTGCTGCCCCTGCTGGCCGCCATCGTGCTGTCGGAGGTCAACGCCGGTGGCCTCGACGCCAAGGCGATCGCGCTGCTGGGCATGCTCGCCGCCATCGGTGGCGCGCTGCGCGCCCTCTCCCCCGGCGCCGCCGGACTCGAGCCCAGCTTCGCCGTGATCATGCTCGGTGGCCGGGTATTCGGGCGTGGCTTCGGCTTCGTGCAGGGTGCGATGAGCCTGTTCGTGGGTGCCCTGCTCACCGGCGGCGTCGGCCCCTGGCTGCCGTTCCAGATGATCGCGGCCGGGTGGGTCGGCTTCCTGGCCGGGATGCTGCCCCGTCGGCTGACGGGCCGCCCCGAGCTCTGGGCGCTCGCGCTGCTCGGCCTCGTGCTCGGCCTCGTCTACGGTGCGCTGATGAACCTGTGGTTCTGGCCGTTCGGCGACTACGGCACCGGGCTGAGCTACCTGCCCTCCGGCGGGCCGGCCGACAACGTCGCCAGCTACACCCGCTACTACGTCGCGACCTCGCTGGTCTGGGACGTCAGCCGTGGCGTGTGCACGTTGCTTCTCCTCCTGCTGGTGGGCCGGCCGCTGCTGCGTGCCCTCAAGCGGGTGGCCCGGTTGGCGGCGTTCGACGCCGAGGTGAGGTTCGACTCGTGAGGACCCTGGTGATCGGTGGCGCGAGGTCGGGCAAGTCCCGCGCCGCGGAGGCGGCGCTCGCCGACCGGCCGGACGTCACCTACGTCGCCACCGGCTACCCCGTGACCGGGCAGGCGGACGCCGAGTGGGCCGCGCGGGTGGCCCGGCACGTCGCCGACCGGCCGTCCACGTGGCGCACCCTGGAGACCGTCGACCTGGTCGCGGTGCTGACGTCGCCCGGCGGCCCGCTGCTGGTCGACTGCCTCACCCTGTGGCTGACCCGGGTGATGGACGAGGCAGGCGCCTGGACGGCTCCGCCCGGCTCCGCCGTCTCGGTCGATGGCCAGGTGGATGCCCAGATGAACGCCCTGGTCGATGCGGTCGCCGGGTGTGCGCGGGAGCTGGTGCTGGTGACCAACGAGGTGGGCCAGGGCGTGGTGCCGGCCACCGAGTCGGGGCGCCGGTTCCGCGACGAGATGGGCCGGCTGAACACCGCGGTCGCCGCAGCCTGTGACGACGTGCTCTGGTGCGTCGCCGGCCGGGTCGTCCGGTTGTGAACCCGCTGCGGCTCGCGGTCGGCACCCTCACCGTGCTGCCGGTGAACCCACCCAGCGTCGTCGACCGCCGGGTGGCCGGCTGGGCGATGACGCTCGCTGCGGTGGTGGGCGCGGGGCTGGGCGTCGTACCGCTGGTGCTGTGGCAGCTCGACGCCCCCACCCTGCTGGTGGCGGCGCTGGCCGTGGCCGCCCTCGCCGGGCTCTCCCGGGCCGTCCACCTCGACGGGCTGGCCGACACCGCCGACGGCCTCGGCTCGGGCCGGCCTGCAGCCGAGGCGCTGCGGATCATGAGGCAGTCCGACGTCGGCCCCTTCGGCGTGGTGGCGCTGGTGCTGACCCTGCTGGTGCAGGTGTCCGCGCTCGCCGCGATCGACTCGGGCTGGCAGGTGCTCGCCGCGGTGACAGTCAGCCGCGGAGTGCTGCCACTGGTGTGCACGGGCTGGTTTCCGGCCGCTCGACCCGACGGGCTCGGGGTCGCGGTCGCCGGCTCGGTGGGCCGGTGGCGGGCCGGCCTGGTGCTGGTCGGGCTGGCCGCCGTGTGCGTGGCGGCCGGAGCGGCGTACGCCCTGCTCGGCCTGCTCGTCGGGCTGGCACTCGCAGCGCACTGCCTGCGGCGCCTCGGTGGCCTCACCGGCGACGTGTACGGCGCCTGCGTCGAGGTCACCCTGGCGGCAGCACTGACCGCGCTCGTCCTGGCGGGCTGAGCGCGAGCTGCGGCGGCGTCAGTCCTCGCGCACCGAGCTGGGCACGAACGGCGGCTTGACCAGCTGGAAGATCTCCCGGCGCCCGCGGACGTCGACGCCCACCTCGGCCTCGGGGTTGACCATGGTCGGGATCAGCGCCAGGCCGATGCCCTTCTTCAGCGTCGGCGAGAAGGTGCCCGAGGTGATGTCGGCCAACGGCACGTCCTGGACCAGGGTGATGCCCATCCCGGGGCGCGGGATGGCCCGGCCGACCGCGACCAGGCCGCGCAGCCGGCGCTTCGGGCCGGCCGCCTTCTCGGCGACCAGCACGTCCTTGCCCCAGAACGCGTCCTTGCTCCAGCCGACCGCCCAGCCCAGCGACGCCTCGTTGGGCGTGACGTCGAGGCTGATGTCCTGACCGTGCAGCGGGTAGCCCATCTCGGTGCGCAGCGTGTCGCGGGCGCCGAGGCCGCACCGCGTGATGCCGTGCGGCTCACCCGCCGCGAGCAGGGCGTCCCACAGTGCGGTGGCGACGTCGTTGCGGGCGACCAGCTCGTAGCCGCGCTCGCCGGTGTAGCCGGTGCGGCAGACCACGACCCCGACCTCCTCGAAGGTCGCCTCCACGAAGCTCATGTAGCCGTGCCCGGCCGGCAGGCCCACGGCCTCGAGCACCTCGTCGGACTTCGGTCCCTGCACCGCCAGGACGGCGTACTCCTGGTGGTGGTCGCGCACGTGCACCGACTCCGGGGCAGTTGCGGCGAGACGGCGGGCCACCTCCGCGGAGTTGGCCGCGTTGGGCACCAGCAGCACGTGCTCGTCGTCCTGGAAGTAGGCGATCAGGTCGTCGACGATGCCACCGGTGGCGTCGTCGCAGCACAGCGTGTACTGGGCCTGGCCCGGCTGGATGCGACCGAGGTCGTTGGAGAGCGTCGCGTTGACGTGCGTGGCCGCACCGGGACCGCTCACCAGCACCTTGCCCAGGTGGGAGACGTCGAAGACCCCGACCGCCTCGCGGACCGCGGTGTGCTCGGCGACCACGCCCGTGGGGTACTCCACCGGCATCGACCAACCCCCGAACGCGGCGAACTTGGCGCCCGCGGCCTCGTGGCGGTCGCGCAGGGGTGACTGGAGCAGCGACGAATCCTTCATGGCCGTGAACCTATCGCGAACCGACCTCCACCCGGCGACACCCCGGGGCCGGTCGCTAGCATGCGACGAATGACGACGTACACCCTGCGCAACGCCAGTCCCGCCCGCACCCGAGCCGATGCGGTGGTGGTGGGAGTCCTGAAGACGCCCAAGGGACCCCGGGTGGTCGAGGGGGCCGAGGACGTCGCCTCGGCGTGGGGCCGCAAGTTCCGCCCGACGCTCGCGTCGCTGGGGGTCACCGGCAAGGCGGGCGAGGTCGTGAAGCTGCCCAGCAGCGGCAATGTGAAGTCCCCGCTCGTGGTCCTGGTCGGGCTGGGCGACAGCGCCACCCCCGCGTCGCTGCGGCGCGCGGCCGGCGCCGCCGCGCGCGGCGTCACCAACGCCGCCTCGGTCGCGCTGGCCCTGGGCAGCCCCGACGCCGCGACCGTGCGCGCGGTCACCGAGGGCTGGCTGCTCGGCGGCTACACCTACCTCGACTTCAAGCACGACAGCCGCGCCGAGAGCACCGCCCCCGGTGAGGTAGTGGTGCTCAGCACCGGCGCTCGCCGCGGGGAGGTCGGCGCCGCCTTCGAGGACGCCCAGGTGGTGGCCGCAGCGATCGGGACCACGCGGGACTGGGTGAACCGCCCGCCCGGCGACCTCACCCCGCCCCAGTTCGCGACCGCTGTCACCGAGGCGCACGCCGCACTCTCCAAGGGCCGGGGTGCGCCCAAGGTGACCCTCACCGTGCACGACGAGAAGAAGCTCGCCGAGCTCGGCTGTGGCGGCATCCTGGGTGTCGGCCTCGGCTCGTCGGCCCCGCCCCGGCTGGTGGAGCTCACCTACGCCCCCAAGGGCGCCACCGTGCACCTGGCCCTGGTCGGCAAGGGCATCACGTTCGACTCCGGCGGGCTGAGCATCAAGCCGGCTGCCTCGATGGGCACCATGAAGTGCGACATGGCCGGTGCCGCCACGGTCATCCAGGCCACCTTCGCGATCGCCCGCCTCGGCCTGCCGATCAAGGTGAGCACGTTCGCGCCGATGGCCGAGAACATGCTCTCGGGCTCCGCCGTCCGGCCCGGCGACGTGCTCACCGCCGCCAACGGGCGCACCGTCGAGGTGCTCAACACCGACGCCGAAGGGCGCCTGATCCTGATGGACGCGCTGGTGCGCGCCACCCAGACCGCGCCCGACGTGATCGTCGACGTGGCCACCCTCACCGGGCACATGGTGGTCGCCCTGGGCGAGAAGATCGGCGCCGTGATGGGCTCCGACGACATCGTCGAGGCGGTCGTGGCCGCCGGTTCCGGCGCCGGCGAGACGCTCTGGCCGATGCCGATCCCCGAGGAGATGGCCGAGCGGATCACCAGCAGCAAGATCGCCGACCTCTCCCAGCACGACTGGGTGCGCTGGGGCGGTGGCCTCTTCGCGGGTGCCTTCCTGCGCGAGTTCACCGACGGCCGGCCGTGGGCGCACGTCGACATCGCCGGACCCGCCTTCAACACCGGGTCCACCGCCGGCCACGTGACCTCCGGTGGCACCGGCTTCGGCGTGGCGACCCTGGTCGACTACGCCCGCAGCCTGGCCGGCTGACACCGGGCTGACACCGGGCTGACACCGGGCTACGACCGGTCGTCGCCCAGGTCGTCGCGGATCTGCTGGCGGGCCAGCCGCTTCTGGCGACTGTTGTAGTCACGCATCCGCTGCGGGATGCCGACCACGGCGGCGTCGTACGACGGCACCTGGTGCTTGTTGGCGAGCTTGTGCGCCCACGCCACCGACGACACCCGGCGCCGGGTCCACTCACCGTCGTGGGCGACCAGCAGCAGGGTCACGTCGGAGACCGCCGTGCGCGGCTCCACGAAGCCCTCGACGCCACGGCGGCTGCTCATGAACTCCACGAGGTGCTGCTCGTCGGCGGAGTCTGAGGCACGCACGGTCGTCGAGCCGGTGCTCGTGCGGTCGCCGCCGGGACGACGCATGCGGGTCCGGCCACGCCGGAAGCGATCGAACAAACTCATGCCCCCAGTGTGCCTCGGCACCGGCAGGAGGCCGGTGTGGACTGTCCGGCAAAGAGTGCAAAGATGGGGCGCGCCCGACCCCGATGACCGATGTGGGAGGAACACCGCGTGGCCGACCCGGCTGAGCAGACCGCTGGAGACCAGTTCGACGTCCTCGTCCTCGGGGCCGGCTCGGGCGGATACGCCTGCGCGCTGCGGGCCGCCCAGCTCGGGCTCTCCGTGGCGCTGGTCGAGAAGGGCAACCTCGGCGGCACCTGCCTGCACGTCGGCTGCATCCCCACCAAGGCGCTCCTGCACGCTGCCGAGGTGGCCGACTCCACCCGCGAGTCCGAGCAGTTCGGGGTGCGCGCCACCCTCGAGGGCATCGACATGGCGGGCGTCAACGCCTACAAGGACGGCGTCGTCTCCCGGCTGTTCAAGGGCCTCGCCGGACTGATCAAGGGCCGCGGCATCACCGTGATCGAGGGCGAGGGCCGGCTCACCGGCCCCGGCGAGGTGACCGTCGGCGGCACGGCGTACCACGGGAGGAACGTCGTCCTCGCCTCCGGCTCCTACTCCAGGTCGCTGCCCGGACTCGAGGTCGACGGCGAGCGGGTGATCACCTCCGAGCACGCGCTGCGCCTCGAGCGGGTGCCCGCGTCGGTGATCGTGCTCGGTGGCGGCGTGATCGGCTGCGAGTTCGCCAGCGTGTGGAAGTCCTTCGGCGCCGACGTGACGATCGTGGAGGCCCTGCCCCGGCTGGTGGCGGCCGAGGACGAGGCGTCGTCGAAGGCGCTCGAGCGGGCGTTCCGCAAGCGCAAGATCGCCTTCCGCACCGGCACCCCCTTCCAGTCCCTGAAGTCCACCGACACCGGCGTGGCAGTGACGCTCGAGGGCGGCGACGTGATCGAGGCCGAGCTGTTGCTCGTCGCGGTGGGTCGCGGGCCGGCCACCGACGGCTTGGGCTACGAGGAGCAGGGCGTCGCCATGGAGCGCGGCTTCGTGCTCACCGACGACCGGCTGCGCACCAACGTCGAGGGCGTCTACGCCGTCGGCGACATCGTGCCCGGGCTGCAGCTGGCCCACCGCGGGTTCCAGCAGGGCATCTTCGTCGCCGAGGAGATCGCCGGGCTCGACCCGGCGCCCATCGACGAGACCGGGATCCCCCGCATCACCTACTCCGACCCCGAGATCGCCTCGGTGGGCCTCAACGAGGCCGTCGCCGTGGAGCGCTTCGGTGCCGACCAGGTGGAGTCGCTCACCTACGACCTCGGCGGCAACGGCAAGAGCCAGATCCTGCGCACCCAGGGCTTCGTCAAGCTGGTCCGCCGCAAGGACGGCCCCGTGGTGGGTATCCACATGGTGGGCGCCCGGGTCGGCGAGCTCGTCGGAGAGGCCCAGCTGATCTACAACTGGGAGGGGTACGCCGAGGACGTCGCACCCCTGCTGCACGCCCACCCCACCCAGAACGAAGCCCTCGGCGAGGCCCACCTGGCCCTCGCGGGCAAGGCCCTGCACGCGCACAGCTGAACCACCAGTCCCCGAAACGAAGCGAGCGAAGGAAACCATGGCGACCGAAGTCAACCTGCCGGCACTGGGAGAGTCCGTCACCGAAGGCACCGTCACTCGCTGGTTGAAGCAGGTGGGCGACACGGTGGCGGTCGACGAGCCGCTGCTGGAGGTGTCCACCGACAAGGTCGACACCGAGATCCCTTCGCCCGTCGCCGGGACCCTGCAGCGCATCGTGGTCCAGGAGGACGAGACCGTCGAGGTCGGCGCCGAGCTCG
>JBBQRV010000098.1:0-12609 GCA_038214475.1 Propionibacteriales bacterium
CCGGTCCTCGGTAGTGACCTGCAGGATCCCGCCCCGCGCGGGACGGCCTGCGGTCTCGATCGAAGACCGGCCACCTCGAAGGACGAGGTCCCGCCCCGTACGGGCGGACGCTCGCGGTCGCTCCGCGAACAGTGAGGAACACATCCCACCCATGACCTACGCAGAGCCCACCATCTCGGCCGTCGAGACCGTCATCGACAACGGCAGGCACGGCCGCCGCACCGTCAAGTTCGAGACCGGGCTGCTCGCCCGGCAGGCCGCCGGATCGGTGACCGCCTACCTCGACGACGAGACCATGCTGCTGTCGGCGACCACCGCCGGCAAGCACCCCAAGGACCACCTCGACTTCTTCCCCCTCACGATCGACGTGGAGGAGCGGATGTACGCCGTCGGGCAGATCCCCGGCTCGTTCTTCCGCAGTGAGGGTCGTCCGGGCGAGGACGCGATCCTCACCTGCCGTCTCATCGACCGCCCGCTGCGGCCGACCTTCAAGAAGGGCCTGCGCAACGAGGTCCAGGTCGTCATCACCGTGATGGCGCTCGACCCCGAGATGCCCTACGACGTCCTGGCCATCAACGCCGCGTCACTGTCCACCCAGCTCTCCGGCCTGCCGTTCTCCGGACCGGTCGGGGCGACTCGCGTCGCCCTCGTCGACGGCCAGTGGGTGGCCTTCCCGACCCACAGCCAGCTCGAGAGCGCCGTCTTCGACATGGTGGTGGCGGGTCGGGTCACCGAGACCGGTGACGTCGCCATCATGATGGTCGAGGCCGAGGCCACCGAGCAGACCTGGGAGCTGGTGCACTCCGGCGCCCAGGCGCCCACCGAGGAGATCGTGGCCCAGGGCCTCGACGCCGCGAAGCCGTTCATCAAGCAGCTGTGCGAGGCCCAGGCCGAGCTGGCCAAGGAGGCTGCCCGGCCGGGTACCGACTTCCCGGTCTTCCTGGACTTCGAGGACGACGTCTACGCCGCCGTCGAGTCCGCGGTCAAGGACGAGGTCGCCCAGACGCTGACCATCGCCGACAAGCAGGAGCGCGAGTCGCGCACCGACGAGATCAAGGCCGGTCTCCTCGACCGGGTCGCCGGTGACTTCGAGGGCCGCGAGAAGGAGGTCGGCGCCGCCTTCCGTGCGCTGAACAAGTCCGTCGTGCGCGACCGGGTGCTGCGCGACCAGGTCCGGATGGACGGCCGCGGGCTCGCCGACATCCGCCCGCTGCACGCCGAGGTCGGCGTGATCCCGCGGGTGCACGGATCGGCGCTGTTCGAGCGTGGCGAGACCCAGATCCTGGGTGTCACCACGTTGAACATGCTGACCCTGGAGCAGAAGCTCGACACCCTGTCGCCGGAGAAGTCGCGGCGCTACATGCACAAGTACGTCTTCCCGCCGTTCTCCACCGGCGAGACCGGCCGCGTGGGCTCGCCGAAGCGTCGCGAGGTCGGCCACGGCGCCTTGGCGCGCCGCGCCCTGCTGCCGGTGCTGCCCTCGCGTGAGGAGTTCCCCTACGCGATCCGCCAGCTCTCCGAGGCGATGGGCTCCAACGGCTCCACCTCGATGGGCTCGGTCTGTGCCTCGACGATGTCGCTGCTGCAGGCGGGTGTCCCGCTGAAGGCGGCGGTCGCCGGCATCGCCATGGGTCTCATCTCCGGTGAGGTCGACGGCAGCACGCAGTACGTCGCGCTCACCGACATCCTCGGTGCCGAGGACGCGTTCGGCGACATGGACTTCAAGGTCGCCGGCACCCGGGAGTTCATCACCGCGCTCCAGCTCGACACCAAGCTCGACGGCATCCCGGCCGAGGTCCTCGCCTCGGCTCTGACCCAGGCCAAGGGTGCCCGGCTGGCGATCCTCGACGTGATGGCCGAGGCCATCGACGCGCCCGAGGAGATGTCGCTGCACGCCCCGCGGATCATCACCGTGAAGATCCCCGTGGACAAGATCGGCGAGGTCATCGGCCCCAAGGGCAAGATGATCAACCAGATCCAGGACGACACCGGCGCCCAGATCAGCATCGAGGACGACGGCACCATCTACATCGGTGCCACCAACGGTGAGTCCGCCGAGGCGGCCCGCACGATCATCAACGGGATCGCCAACCCGACGATGCCCGAGGTCGGCGAGCGCTACCTCGGCACCGTCGTGAAGACGACCAACTTCGGTGCGTTCATCTCGCTGATGCCCGGCAAGGACGGCCTGCTGCACATCAGCAAGCTGCGCTCCCTCGCCGGCGGCAAGCGGGTCGACGCGGTCGAGGACGTCGTCTCCGTGGGTCAGAAGATCCAGGTGCAGATCGCCGAGATCGACGACCGCGGCAAGCTGTCGCTGGTCCCGGTCGACGAGTCCGAGCCGGCTGCCGCCGACTCCGAGGAGTCCGCCACCGCAGGGGCCACCGCCGAGTGACCTCACCGCATCACCGCGCAACCGGCCAGCAGGCTCCTGCTGGCCGGTTGTCGCTTCCCCAGAAGACCGGTGCCACCCGCACCCTGTCGCGCACCGACGACGGCATCGTGCGGCGCACGGTGCTGCCCGGGGGACTCCGGGTGATCACCGAGCAGATGCCCGGCGTCCGCTCGGCCAGCGTCGGGGTCTGGGTCGGGGTGGGCTCGCGTGACGAGTCCCCTGCCCAGCACGGGTGCTCGCACTTCCTCGAGCACCTCCTGTTCAAGGGGACCCGGGAGCGCTCCGCGATGGACATCTCGGTGGCCCTGGACGCCGTGGGCGGTGAGTTCAACGCCTTCACGGCCAAGGAGTACACCTGCTTCCACGCCCGGGTGCTGGGAGCGGACCTGCCCCTGGCGATCGACGTGCTGGGCGACATGATCACCAGCTCGACGTTCACCGAGGCCGACGTCGACGCCGAGCGCAACGTGATCCTCGACGAGATCGCGATGCACGACGACGACCCCGACGACGTGGTGCACAACCTCTTCGCCCAGCAGGCCTGGGGCAACGCCCCGATCGCCCGCAACATCGCCGGCGACGTGGACTCGATCGAGGCGATGCCGCGTCAGCGGATCGTGCGCTTCCACCGCACCCACTACCGGCCCACCAACATGGTGCTGGCGGTGGCCGGCGACCTCGAGCACGCCGCCGTCGTACGCGCGGCCAGGCGGGCCTTCGGCCGCAACGACTTCCTGACCGGCGACGACCTGCCGGTGCCCCCCACCTCGACCACCAGGGCCCGCCGGGTGGTGCCCGGGACGGCTCGTACGCACCGGCCGTTGGAGCAGGTCAACCTGGTGCTCGGCATGAGCGGGCTGACCCGCACCGACGAGCGTCGCTTCGCGCTGGGCGTGCTCAACACCGCGCTGGGCGGAGGGACGTCGAGCCGGCTGTTCCAGGAGGTCCGCGAGGTGAGGGGCCTGGCCTACTCGGTCTTCTCCTTCGCCGCGCACCATGCCGACGCCGGTCTGGTCGGGGTGTCGGTGAGCTGTCTCCCGGACCGGGTCGACGCGGTGCTGGCCACCGTGCGCGCCGAGCTGCGCAAGGTCGCGGCGGAGGGCCTCGACGACGACGAGCTGGTCCGCGGCAAGAGCCAGCTGCGCGGTGGCCTGGTGCTCGGGCTCGAGGACAGCGGTGCCCGGATGTCGCGTCTGGGCAAGGCCGACCTCGTCTACGACGAGCTGCTGGGCATCGACGAGATCATCGCCCGGATCGATGCGGTGACCGGCGACCAGGTCCGCACGCTGGCGGCCACCCTCTTCTCGCAGGGCGAGGTGCTGGCGATCGTCGGGCCGGACTCAGCTGAGTAGTCGCGCCACGCCGGCGCACGCGACCGCCCAGAGCACGCTGGTGAAGGTGCCGATGATGAACCTTTCGGCGGTGCCAGGGTGGTCGTCGTTGCGCAGCTCGGGGTAGCGCCCCAGGCCCTTGATGCCCAGGACCACGGCCAGGCCGGGTGCCCAGCCGGCGACCAGGGTGGCGAAGACGGCGGCGCGCTCCAGCGCGCCGATCCAGGCGCCGCCACGCAGCACGGAGCCGGCCTGCTCCATGGACTCCTCGTCCGGGTGCTGCCCGTCGACCAGACCGAACACCGTGGTGGTGAGCGGGCCGCCGCCCAGCACGGCCAGGGCCAGGGTCGCGGTGAGCAGCAGCGCGCGCACCAGGTCGACGGCGGGAGCGTTCTGGGGCGCTGCCAGCGCCACCACCGTCACGACCGCCAGCACGGCTGCGGTGAGGCTCACCGTGACGATCCGCCACCGCCCCGTCCAGGCGAGCGCCGCCGGCACCACCGCGAGGGTGAGCAGCAGGGTGGCGAACGTGGTCATCGGAGTTCCTCCTGCAGGGTCGTGTCGAGCAGCTGGGTGGTGAGTCGGGCGGCTCGGGTGGCCTCGACGACGCCGGCGGCCCGGGCCCGCTGGCTGACCGCCGACTGGGTGATGCCCAGCTTGCGGCCGGTGTCGGCGTGCGACAGTCCCGCCTCGATCAGGTCGGCGACCGCCCAGCCCCGGTCGCTGCGGTGGCGCAGCACCTCGGCCCACAGCCACAGCACCGTCTCGAGCTGGTCGGCACGATAGTCGTCGGCACCGACGACGCTGAGGTGGGTGTGCACCTGCTTGGCCCGGGTCACCGCCGCGCGGGCGTGCAGGTAGGCCTCACCCCGTCCGGCCCGGGCGTGCTCCGGCAGGGGGGTCTCCACCTCGCCGATCCCGATCCCGATGTTCCAGTCGCCGCTGCGCATCAGGACTCGCAGGCAGGCGACCGCGGAGTCGGCCCGGTCGAGCACGCCCTGGATCTCGTCACCGGCCGTGCGTTCGAAGGAGCGCAGGGTCGCCAGGTTCGCCAGCGTCGCCACCGTCTCCGGCACCAGGTCGGGGCCGGTACGACTGGCACGCTGGTCCACGGTCAGCACCACGGCACGCATGGCGACCTCCTGTCAGACTGGAACCTGATGAACAGCATACATAAGTCTGAACCCTTATGAAAGAGATTCATCAGGTTTAAACCTGATCAACGCCGCCCGATGACTCCGATGGCCGCGGGATTCCGGCTCTCCACGACCGACACCCGGAAGCCGCCCGAGGACAGCGCCGACGACGCCCCCTCCACGATCTGCGGTACCCGGTCGCGGTGGGTGGCCTCGTAGAACAGGTAGACGCCTCCGCCGGGGGAGACGCGCTCGTGCAGCAGGGCCACCTCGTCGGCGCAGGCCCGCACCCAGAACAGGTTGACGTTGAAGGCGAAGACCTTGTCCAGGCGCTTGACCGGCACCCGGAGGGTGGCCAGGTCGATCTGGCGCACGGTCAGCCGGCCGGCGGCCACGTGCGCGGCGTTGCGGCGCTTGGTGCGGTCGACACCCGACTCCGAGCGGTCGATGGCGAACAGCCGGCCCTTCTCCAGCCGGGCACAGATGACCTCTGCCGCGGCCCCCGGGCCGCACCCGATCTCGAGCACCTGGTCGTCGGGTTGGACGTCGAGAACCCCGACTGCCCACGCGATCCGCGCGGGAACCACCTGCTGTGCCATGGGGACAGCCTGCCACTACCCGACCCGGGAGTCAGTCACGGGCACGCGGGGGGCGAGATCGGGCCGCGCCGGAGCCCGCGCCGGTTCAGTAGGGTGGCCTGCGTGACGAGGTTGCGGGTGGGCGTGCTGGGAGCACGCGGCAAGGTCGGTTCCGAGGTCTGTCGGGCGGTCGAGGCCGCGCAGGCGGACCCGGGTGACCTGGAGCTGGTGGCCCGGATCGACGCCGACGACTCCCTCGACGAGCTGGTCGCGCAACGCGTCGACGTCGTCGTCGACTTCACCCACCCCGACGTGGTGATGGACAACCTGGAGTTCTGCGTCTCCCACGGCATCCATGCGGTGGTCGGCACCACCGGCTTCGACGACGAGCGGCTCGCCCGGCTCGAGCAGTGGCTGGCGGGGTCCCAGGGCACCGGTGTGCTGATCGCCCCCAACTTCTCCCTCGGCGCGGTGCTGATGATGCGTTTCGCCGCCGCGGCCGCCCCGTTCTTCGAGTCGGCCGAGATCATCGAGCTGCACCACCCCGACAAGGCCGACGCGCCCTCCGGCACCGCGCGCCGTACGGCGCAGCTGATCGCCGCGGCCCGGCGCGAGGCCGGCTCGGCGCCGATGCCCGACGCGACCTCGCAGTCCCTCGACGGGGCGCGCGGAGCCGACGTCGACGGGGTCCGCGTGCACGGGCTGAGGATCCGCGGGCTGGTCGCCCACCAGGAGGTCGTCCTCGGCGGGCCGGGGGAGACCCTCACGCTGCGCCACGACTCCCTCGACCGGGTGTCGTTCGTGCCCGGTGTGCTGCGCGGGCTGCGAGCCGTCGCGGACCACCCCGGCCTCACCGTCGGCCTGGAGCACTTCCTCGACCTCGGTTGAGGGCGGCCCGGATCAGGGCTCGACGGTGACCTTGATGGCCTCGCCCTTCTTCACGATCTCGAAGGCCTCGAGGGCCCGCTCCAGCGGGATGTGCTCGGTGATGAGGTCCTTGACCGGCACCTGGCCGCTGGAGATGTACTCCAGGGCCCGCTTGTTGTGCTCGGGGGCGGAGCCGTTGGCACCGTGGATGTGCAGCTGGCGGTAGTGCACGACGTTGGAGTCGCAGGTGATCGTCGGGTCTGTCTTCGGCAGGCCGCCGAAGAACGAGATCCGGCCGTTGCGGGCCGCCATCGCGATGGCCTGCTCCTGGGTGACGTTCGCGGCGGTGGCGGTGATGATCACGTCGGCGCCGCGGCCACCGGTCAGCTCCATCACCCGCTCCACCACGTCGACCTCGGCGCCGTTGATCACCTCGTCGGGCTGGACGGCGTCGGCCGACATCTTCAGCCGCTCGGCGTTCACGTCGACGAGGAAGATCCTGCCGGCGCCGTGCACGCCGCGGGCGATCCGGATGTGCATGCATCCGATCGGGCCGGCCCCGAAGACGACGACGGTGTCGCCCTCCTCGATGCCGAGCAGCTCCTGGGCGTTGATCGCGCACGCGAACGGCTCGGCGGCGGAGGCCTCGTCGTACCCCACGTTGTCGGGGATCCGGTTGAGGCCGTCGACCTTGAGCACCTGGCGGGGCACGATCATGTACTCGGCGAACCCGCCGTCGTACTGGTAGCCGACGGAGGTCTGGTTCTGGCAGACCGCCATCCAGCCCTTGTTGCACTCGTAGCAGTCACCGCACGGGACCGCGGCGATCACCTGGGCGCGGTCACCGGGCTGCCAGGTGCTGGCGTAGGTGTCGTTGACGTTCGCCCCGACCTCGACGACCTCGCCGGCGATCTCGTGGCCGAGGGTGCGCGGGGGAGTGAGGTTCTGGTGTCCGTTGTGGAAGATCTTGACGTCGGTCCCGCACGTCGAGCAGTTCTTCACCTTGAGCTTGATCTCGTCGGGGCCACACTCGGGCTCCGGCACGTCCTCGAGTCGCACGTCCTCCGGGGCGTAGAAGCGCAGCGCTCTCATGGTTTCTCCTCCTGCGTCGGTGACGGTCTGTCTCGTCAGACTACCACTTGAATGTCTTCTTTTGCCTGTGAATATGTTGTTCAAGACCCTTGACGGGTCTCATATGAGGGGGATATACAGGGATTCACAGATTCGCATGACGCACGTCACACTGGCCGGCACGTGCGCGAGCGAGCAAGGACCAGTTCGCACGAACTGGTGTCCCCGAGGAGGGAAGAGCATGGCAACAGCGACACAGGACTCGGCGCAGCGGACGTCAACGAGAGTCCACGTACAGAGGTTCGGCACCTTCTTGTCGAACATGGTGATGCCCAACATCGGGGCGTTCATCGCCTGGGGCCTGATCACCTCGCTCTTCATCGAGAAGGGCTGGATCACCGGGCTCACCGACACCTGGGACGGGCCGGGAAGCTGGGTGGCCAAGATCGGCGGATGGGGTGACTTCGCCGGTGCCGGCATCGTCGGCCCGATGATCACCTACCTGCTGCCGATCCTGATCGCCTACACGGGCGGCAAGATGGTCTACGAGACGCGCGGCGGCGTGGTGGGTGCGATCGCCACGTTCGGCGTCATCGCCGGCACCGAGATCCCCATGTTCATGGGCGCCATGATCATGGGTCCGCTCGGCGGCTGGACGATCAAGCACATCGACGCGATCTGGGACGGCAAGATCAAGCCGGGCTTCGAGATGCTCGTGGACAACTTCGCGGCCGGCATCTGGGGGCTGGTCCTCGCGACCTTCGGATTCTTCGGCGTGAGCCCGATCCTGACCCGGGTGAGCGACGTCGCCGGCAACGGTGTGGAGTGGCTGGTGAACCACGACCTGCTGCCCTTCACCTCCATCCTCATCGAGCCCGCGAAGGTGCTCTTCCTCAACAACGCCATCAACCACGGCGTGCTGACCCCGCTCGGCACCCAGCAGGCCGTCGAGAACGGCCAGTCGGTCCTCTTCCTGCTGGAGGCCAACCCCGGACCGGGCCTGGGGCTGCTGCTCGCCTTCTCGATGTTCGGCAAGGGTCTGGCCAAGGCCTCCGCACCCGGCGCCGCCATCATCCACTTCATCGGTGGGATCCACGAGATCTACTTCCCCTACGTGCTGATGAAGCCGAAGCTGATCCTGGCGATGATCGCCGGCGGCATGACGCAGATCTTCATCAATGTGCTCTTCGGATCGGGCCTGCGGGCTCCTGCGGCACCGGGTTCGATCATCGCCGTCTACAGCCAGACGGCCACCGGCAGCTACGTGGGCGTGACCCTCTCGGTCCTCGGTGGCGCCGGCATGACCTTCTTCGTGGCATCGATCCTGCTCAAGCTCGACCGCAGCGAGGACGCAGAGGACCACCTCGTGGGGGCCACCGCCGCGATGGAGGCGATGAAGGGCAAGAAGTCCGTGGCCTCGTCGGTGCTGGCCGGCTCCACCTCCAGCGCACACGCCGGCCCGATCCGCTCGATCGTCTTCGCCTGCGACGCCGGGATGGGCTCCTCCGCGATGGGGGCCTCCGTGCTCCGCAAGAAGGTGCACGGGGCCGGCTTCGCCGACGTCACCGTGGTGAACAAGGCGATCTCGAACCTCACCGACACCTATGACCTGGTGGTCACGCACCAGGACCTCACGGCGCGCGCCAAGCAGAAGACGGGTTCGGCCATCCAGGTCTCCGTCGACAACTTCATGGCGAGTCCGCGCTACGACGAGATCGTCGAGCTCCTCCAGCGCACCAACGGCGCCGGGGACGGCTCCGGGGTGGTCGAGGTGGCCGACGAGGGCGCCGACGACATCCTGGCCGAGGAATCCATCGTGCTGCGGGTACGGGCCGCCACCCGCGACGACCCGATCACCGAGGCCGGCCAGCTGTTGGTCGCCTGCGGCGCCGTCGACGCGTCGTACGTCGACGCCATGCACGAGCGCGAGAAGTCGGTGTCGACGTACATGGGCAACCTGCTCGCGATCCCGCACGGCACCAACGAGGCGAAGCCGTCGATCCGGCGCACGGCGATCTCCTTCGTGCGCTACCCCGAGGGCGTGGACTGGAACGGCAAGCAGGCCAGGTTCGTGATCGGCGTCGCCGGCGCCGGCAAGGACCACCTGGCGCTGCTGGGCAAGATCGCCCAGGTCTTCACCGACAGCGACCGGGTCGCCCAGCTCGAGGCCGCCGAGACCATCGGGGACGTCAAGCGGATCCTGGGAACGGTCAGCCCGGCGGTCTCGACCTGACCGCACCGCCTGCGACCGGAGCCCCGTGCCTGACCAGGTGCGGGGCTCCTGCGTTTCCCCGTCAGGAGAACGACGTGTGCAGGCGCGTCTGCTTGAGCGTCACGGCGCCGTCGCCGTAGAGGTCGAGCTCGCGATGTGCGCCGTCGGGCGCCCAGCCGGCCTCGGTGAGGAAGAGTCGCATCGCGTCGTCGCGGGCGCCCACCCAGGTGACCGCGCGGGTGAACCGGTCCGCGAGCAGGGTGTCGACGGCGGCCTGCTGCAGGCGTGAGCCGTGGCCCTTGCGCTGCTCGCCGGGCAGCACCGTGACGTCGGAGAGCTCACCGTCGGCGACCGGGTCGCAATCGGGGTCGCCCGCCGGGGAGACCACCGCGAAGCCGACGATCCTGTTGCGCTCCAGCGCCACGAGGACCCGGTTGCGGGCATCGTTCGGGCGGGTGAGCGAGGCGTGCCAGCCCAGCGCCATCTGCTCCGCGTCGAGCGCGGCCAGCTCGTCGGCGGGCAGCAGGTCGGCGTACGACGTGCGCCAGGCGGCCACCTGCACCTCGGCGATGCCTCGCGCGTCGTCGGCCCACGCCACGCGCACGGACACGTCGGCCGTCGGGCCACCGGGGTTGCTCATGGGTCCATCCTGCCGTGTCCCGCTGCCCGCGAGCGTGCGGGGTGGACCCGGCAGATCGGTGTTGCGCGGATCAGCCTTCGCGACCGAGCGCCACCGTGGCGCCGGTGGCGAGCCCCAGGCCGGCCACCGCGAGTGGCCACGAGCGCACCCCGTCACCGAGCGCCACCACGCCCACCACCGCGGGCACGAACGTCTGGGTGACGATGAGCGGACCGGTGGCTGCGGCCACCGACGACCTGCTGAGTGCGGTCGAGTAGATCCAGAAGGCCACCAAGCCGAGCAGCGGCACGGCGAGTGCGGCCACGACGACCGCAGGCCCCACCGGCAGGTCCAGCCCGCGTACGGCGATCGCGGAGCCGGCGTACCCGGTGCCGGACACCGCGCCCAGCCAGCCGCCGGGCCAGTGCCGGCCCATCAGCCCGACACCCACCAGCAGGGCGGTGGCCACCCAGACCGCCGTGGCGAAGCCCGCGGTGGCGTGGGTCGGCCCGGCCGACCCGGCGCCGAGCGCGAGCAGGGCCAGACCGACGGTGACCGCGCCCACGGCCACCCAGCGGGCCACGCCCAGCCGTTCGTGCAGCTTGCTCCGGGCAACGAGGGCGCTCACCGGCATCGACAGCGCGATCGCCGCCTGCGCCAGGTAGAGCGGGAGCAGCCAGATCGCGACGGCGTGCAGCGCGAATCCTGCGAGGTAGGCCGCCACCACCCCGAGCGTCCACGGGTCGCGCACGGCGTGCCGCAGGAAGTCGTCGAACCGGTCGAGGCCCGGGGCCCGCCTGGCGGCATGCGCCTGTGCCACCGCGGCGATGCCGAAGAAGACGGCGGCCAGCACGCCCGCCGCGATGCCGATCGGCACGGTCAGCGGTAGCTGTCCGGCAGGTCCTGGCCGATCTTCACCCTGCTCTTGGGCATCCGCATGAAGCGCATCTGCAGGGCCCGCATCATCACGTAGAAGGTGGTGCCTTTGGTGGACTCGTCGGGGAACCGGCGCGCCAGCTCCTTGCGGGCGCGCATCCGCAGCATCACCATCTCGAAGGCGACCACCAGGAGGGTGCCCAGCAGCACCGCGTTGCTCAGCGCGATGGCCCTGGTGTTCCCCGAGTAGCCCAGCACCAGGGTGAGCACCATCAGCGGGATCAGCAGCTCGACGAAGGAGAACCGGGAGTCCACCAGGTCACGCAGGAAGGCCTTGACGGGGCCCCGGTCGCGCGCCGGCAGGTAGCGGGGGTCACCGCCCTTGAGGGCGGCCCGGACCTTCTGGCTGGAGTCGGAGCGGGCGACGCGCTGGGCGGCGGCCATCTCCTTGCGGGTGCGCGGCACCTTGGCGCGCGCCTTGGCGGCGGCCTCGGCCTCGCGCCGGGTCGGGGTGGGTCGGCCCTTGCCGCCGGCCTTGTCCAGGGAGACGGCCTGGGCGGCGGGATCGGACTTCGTACGACGGAACAACGGGCGGCCTCTTCACGTGGGGTCCTGGACGGACCACACTACCGGGCCCCCCGGGGCCGATCCTCCTCGCACCGGCTTGCGTTTCCCCCTAGTGTTGAGGTGGAGGCACCACGCCTCGCCACCACGCGTTCCGACCAGAGAGGGGCCGCATCCCCATGAGCCTCATGCAGCGCATCAGCCTGATCTTCCGCTCGAAGGCCAACAAGGCCCTCGACCGCGCGGAGGACCCGCGCGAGACGCTCGACTACAGCTACCAGCGCCAGCTCGAGCTGCTCTCCAAGGTGCGCCGCGGGGTGGCCGACGTCGCCACCAGCCGCAAGCGTGTGGAACTGCAGGTCAACCAGCTCGACGCCCAGGCCAGCAAGCTCCAGGACCAGGCCCAGAAGGCGATCACGATGGGCCGCGAGGACCTCGCCCGCGAGGCGCTGACCCGCAAGTCCGGGCTCGCCGGGCAGATCGCCGACCTCAAGGCGCAGCACGCCCAGCTCCAGGGCGAGGAGGAGAAGCTCACCCTGGCCCAGCAGCGGCTGCAGGCCAAGGTCGAGTCGTTCCGCACCCGCAAGGAGACGATCAAGGCCACCTACACCGCCGCCGAGGCGCAGACCAAGATCAGCGAGGCGATGTCGGGCATCGGCGAGGAGATGGGCGACGTCGGTCTGGCCGTGCAGCGGGCCGAGGACAAGACGGCCCAGATGCAGGCCCGGGCCGGTGCCATCGACGAGCTGATCGCCTCGGGTGCGCTCGACGACGTGACCGCGGTCGGCTCCGGCGACGACATCGCCCGCGAGCTGGAGTCGATGAGCTCGCAGGCCGACGTCGAGTCCGAGCTGGCCAAGCTCAAGGGCATTCCGGCGCCGGCCGCTCCCGGGGCTATCGAGGCCGGGTCCGACGGCGGCGAAATCCTGCGTGCCGACGGCGTGAAGCAGGAGGGCCAGG
>JBBQRV010000099.1:0-12560 GCA_038214475.1 Propionibacteriales bacterium
GAGGCCGGTCAGGCCAACCGGCGACGACGGCGGGGCTACACGAAGTACGCCGGCGGCAAGTTGCTGGGCGCGCTCGGGAGCTTGATGTTCATGCTGGTCGTGAACTTCTTCCTCTTCCGGGTGCTGCCCGGCGACCCGGCCCGCACCCTGGGCCGGGGCCGGTTCAGCACGCCAGAGCAGCTGGCGGCGTTCCGGGAGACCTACGGCCTGGAGCAGCCGCTCCCGCAACAGTTCCTGACCTTCCTCGGCAACACCTTCACCGGGCAACTCGGCGTCTCGGTGCGCTACCCGGGGGCGTCGGTCGGGAGCCTGGTGCTCGACCGGCTCTGGCCGACCCTGCTCCTGGTGGGCACCTCGACGATCCTCGCGACCGTGATCGGGGTGTGGCTGGGCATGCGCGGCGCCTGGAAGCGCGGCGGTGCCTTCGACAAGGCGTCGACCGGGGTGTCGCTCACGCTCTACTCGATGCCGGAGTGGTGGCTCGGGCTGCTGCTGATCGGGGTGCTGGGGGTGGGCTTCGGGCCGTTCCCCGGCATCTTCCCCACCGGCGGGCTGCACTCCACCGACGCGGTGTCCGGCACCCTGTCGGGCGCGCTCGACACCGCCTGGCACCTCACCCTGCCGGTGATCACCCTGACCCTGGCCTATCTGGCCGACTACGCGCTGATCATGCGCAGCTCGCTGCTCGACGAGCTCGGTGAGGACTACCTGACCACGGCCCGGGCCAAGGGGCTGCGCGACATCGTCGTACGCAACCGGCACGCCGCGCGCAACGCGCTGCTGCCCACCACCACGGTGATCGCGCTCAACATCGGCTTCGTGGTGGCCGGCGCGATCACGGTGGAGAAGATCTTCTCGATCCCCGGTCTGGGCCTGCTGGCGGTCGACGCGCTCGACGGCCCGGACTTCTGGCTGCTCCAGGGCACGTTCCTGGTGGCCTCTGCCGGCGTCATCCTGGCCAACCTGGTCGCCAACCTGCTCTACGGTTTCCTGGACCCGCGGGTACGCACGTGAGCAGCGGTACGGCGAGCGCCCCGCTGCTCTCGGCGCGCCAGCTCACCCGCCGTCGGCGCCGCGACGCCTGGTCGCGGGGGTGGCGAGAGTTCTGCGGGCACGGCGCAGGCATGGTCGGCCTGGTGGTGCTCGGGCTGTTCGTGTTCGTGGCGCTGGCCGCGCCCTGGCTGGCGGACTCCAGTGGCCTCGAGGTCACCAAGGCCACCGGCGGGGTGCTCGAGTCGCCGTCGTCGCACTACTGGCTCGGCACCGACTCCAACGGCCGCTCGGTGCTCACCCTCCTGATCTGGGGTTCCCGGATCTCGCTCTTCGTCGGGCTGTCGGCCACCCTGCTGTCGATGCTGATCGGCACCGTGGTCGGGCTGACCTCCGGCTACTTCAGCGGCTGGCCGGGTGCGCTGCTGTTCCGGCTCACCGAGTGGGTGCTGGTGATCCCGTTCCTGCCGCTGGCGATCGTGCTGGCCAGCGTGCTCGGCCGGTCGCTGGTCAACATCGCGATCGTGATCGGGGTGACCTCCTGGCCGGGCACGGCCCTGCTGATCCGCAGCCAGACCCTGTCGATCAAGGAGCGGCCCTACCTCGAGCGGGCCCGGGTGCTGGGGGCCGGTCACCGGCACCAGATCACCCGGCACGTGCTGCCCAACGTGATGCCCATGGTGTTCGCCAACACCACCCTGACGGTGGCGATCGCGATCCTCGCCGAGACCACCCTGAGCTTCCTCGGGCTGGGCGACCCGACCCGGGTGTCGTGGGGCTCGATGCTCGACGACGCCTACTCGGTGGGCGCCATCACCACCGGGTCGTGGTGGTTCTTCATCCCGCCCGGGGTGTGCGTGGTCCTGGTCGTGCTCAGCTTCACCCTGATCGGGCAGGCCCTCGAAGAGGTCCTCAACCCCCGGCTGAAGGCGCGCCGATGACCGACCTGCTGCGTTTCGAGGACGTCTCGATCACCTACCGCACCGGCGAGGGCGACGTACCCGCGGTGAGCGGCGTCAACCTGACCGTCGGGTCCGGCGAGATCGTCGGACTGGCGGGGGAGTCGGGCTGCGGGAAGTCGTCGCTGGCCAGCACCATCCTGCGGCTCCAGCCCGCCAGCGCGCAGGTCACCGGAAGGGTGCTCTTCGAGGGCGCCGACGTGCAGACCATGCGCTGGGGCGACCTGCGGGCGCTGCGCTGGGCCGGCGCCTCCATCGTCTTCCAGGGTGCGTTGCACTCGCTCAACCCGGTGCAGCGAGTGGGCCGGCAGATCGAGGAGCCGATCCGGCTGCACAGCCCGGAGCGGTCCGACGACGAGGTGCACGCCAAGGTGGAGGAGCTGCTCGAGAAGGTGGGACTGCCCGGGGCGCGGGCACGCGCCTACCCGCACCAGCTCTCCGGCGGCCAGCGGCAGCGAGTGATGATCGCGATGGCGCTGGCCTGCGACCCGCGGCTGGTGGTGGCCGACGAGCCGACCACGGCGCTCGACGTGATGGTGCAGGCGCAGGTGCTCGACGTGCTCTCCGACCTGGTGCACGACCTCGGGGTGGGCATGCTGCTGATCAGCCACGACCTGTCGGTGCTCGCCGAGATGTGCGACCGGATCGTGGTGATGTACGGCGGCCGCGTGGTCGAGCACGGACCGGCCAAGCACGTCTTCGCCGACCCGCTGCACCCGTACGCCGCCGCGCTGTCGGCGTCGTTCCCACGCGTCGGTGACCCGGCCGCCCGGTTCGCGCCGGCCGGCCTGCCCGGTGATCCGCCCGACCCGGCCCGACTGCCACCGGGCTGTGCCTTCGCGCCGCGGTGCGCGCGGGCCGTCGACGAGTGCACGACCGCCGTGCCCGAGCTGCGCGGCTTCGGTCCCGACCGGGCGGCCGCCTGCATCCGGGTGGAGCGCCCATGACCCGCGACAACCTGCTGGAGGCCCGGGGACTGGCCATCGAGTTCACCACCCGGTCCGGGCAGGTGGCCCGGGCGCTCGACGGGGCCGACCTGCAGCTCTCGTCGGGCGAGATCGTGGCGTTGGTGGGGGAGTCGGGGTCGGGCAAGACCACGCTGGCCCGCACCCTGATGGGGCTCGAGGTCCCCGCCGCCGGGGAGGTGGTGTTCGACGGCGAGCCGCTCACCTACTCCGGGCGCGGTCTGCGTGCCTTCCGGCGCCGGGTGCAGATGGTGCTCCAGGACCCGGCGGGCGCGCTCAACCCGCGGCACACCGTGTACGAGTCGGTGGCCGAGGGCCTGCGCCTGCACGGCTCGGTGGCCGCCGACCCGCAGCGGCGTACCGAGTCGGAGCTGGTGGCCGCGGCGCTGTCCTCGGCAGGGCTCCGGCCTCCGGAGCGGTTGTTCCTGCGCTACCCCCACGAGCTGTCCGGGGGGCAGCGCCAGCGGGTGCTGATCGCGGGTGCGCTGGCGCTCGGGCCCGAGCTGCTGATCGCCGACGAGCCGGTCTCCAGCCTGGACGCCTCGATCCGCGGGGAGATCCTGGCCCTGCTGCTCAAGCTCCGCGACGACCTGGGCCTCGGTGTGCTGGTGGTGACCCACGACCTCGGACTGGCCTGGAACATCGCGGACCGGATCGCGGTGATGTACCTGGGCCGGGTGGTCGAGTCGGGGCGCACCGAGGACGTGCTGCTCAACCCGCAGCACCCCTACACCCAGGCGCTGCTGTCGGTGGTGCCCGAGATCGAGCGGCTCGAACCGGTGGTGCTGAAGGGCGAGATCCCCGACCCCACGCGGATTCCCTCCGGCTGCCGGTTCCACCCCCGTTGCCCGGCCCTGGCCGACGGTTCCGCCGCGGCCGACGGCGTCGACGAGGCCTGCCGCACGTTGCCGCTGGCGGTGGTCCCCGCCGACCCCGCCGGGCACCACGTCGCCTGCCACCTGGCCGCGCTCCGCACTCCCGGGGCGGTGCGCACGGGACCGGTCCGGTGAGCGACCTCCAGGCAGCCCTGCCACGCGAGCAGTACGTCGACCCCGCGGCCTGGGCGCGCGAGCGCGAGGTGCTGCTGCGCGAGTGGACCTGCGTCGGGCGCCGTGACGACCTGGGTCTCGCCGAGCCGGGGCGGATCGCGGTGGTCGAGGTGCTGGGGGAGTCGGTGCTCGTGACCAACGACGAGTCCGGGGTGCTGCACGCGTCGTACAACGTCTGCCGGCACCGCGGCTCCCAGCTGGTGCCCACCCCGCCCGGCGCCGAGCCGTCCTGCACGGCGGCCGGGGCGATCCGGTGTCCCTACCACTCGTGGACCTACTCGCTGGCCGGCGAGCTGCTGAAGGCTCCGCACGCCGAGGGCGTCGACCCTGCCGAGTTCTCGCTGCACCCCGTGGGGGTCGACGTGTGGGCCGGGTTCGTCTTCGTGCGACTGCAGCCCGCGCCGGACCCGGCCCGGGGGACGCCGCTGGCGGACACGGTCGCCCGGGCCCAGGCGTCGCTGGGCAACTACGCGATGGGTGACCTGGTCACCGGCCGGGTGCTCGGCTACGACGTGGCCGCGAACTGGAAGGTGGTGGCCGAGAACTACAACGAGTGCTACCACTGCGGCCCCGTGCACCCCGAGCTGTGCCGCCTGGTCCCCGCGTTCGGCGGGGGTGGCGACGGCATCGACTGGGCGGGCGGGGTGCCGCACCGCGAGGGTGCCTGGACCTTCACCACCACCGGCACCACCGAGCGGGCGCCGCTCCCGGGACTCTCGGAGGCCGAGCGCACCCGGCACAAGGGCGAGCTGGTCTACCCCAACCTGATGCTGTCGTGCTCGGCCGACCACGTCGCGGCGTTCGTGCTGCGGCCGTTGGCGGTGGACCGCACGCGCATCGACTGCGTGCTGCTCTTCGCCGCCGAGGCGGTCACCTCGCAGACGTTCGACCCGTCCGACGCCACCGACCTGTGGCACCTGGTGAACCAGCAGGACTGGGCCATCTGCGAGTCGGTGCAACGGGGCATGTCGTCGCGGGCCTACACCCACGGGTGGTTCGCCCCGATGGAGGACGACAGCGCCGACATCCGGCGCTGGCTGCTGCCGCGGCTGGCCGCCGAGCAGGACGGTGCCGATGGCTGAGGTCTACGACCACGTCGTGATCGGGCTGGGGGCCCTGGGCAGCGCGACGGCGTACGAGCTGGCGGGGCGCGGCCGGCGCGTGCTCGGGCTGGAACGCTTCGAGCTCGGCCACCGGCGCGGCGCCAGTCACGACACCAGCCGGATCCTGCGGCACAGCTACCACACGCCCGCCTACGTACGGCTGACCCAGGAGGCGTACGCCGACTGGGCGCGCCTGGAGGAGGCGGGTGCCCGCTCGCTGGTGACCGTGGTCGGCGGGATCGACCTCTTCCCGCCCGACCCGGCCATCCCGATCGTCGACTACACCACCAGCCTCGCCGAGGTGGGCATCGCGCACGAGCTCCTCGACGTCGACGAGATCGGACGCCGCTGGCCCCAGTTCCGGCTGCCGGACGGCACGGTGGGCCTCTTCCAGTCCCGCGGCGCGATCGTGCCGGCCGGCCCGGGGACCGCGCTGATGCAGGAGCTGGCGACGGCGCGGGGGGCGGTGCTGCGCGACCGGGCCCGGGTGACCGGGCTGCGCGACCGCGGCGCAGGCGGTGTCGAGGTGCGCGTCGGCGACGACTCGGTCGTGTGCGGCTCGGTGGTCGTGTGCGCCGACGCCTGGACCAACCAGGTGCTGGCGGGAGTGGGGTGGGAGATCCCGCTGGAGGTCACCCTCGAGCAGGCGACGTACTTCGCCCCCGAACGACCCGACGACTTCGCGCCGGGGCGACTGCCGCTGTGGATCTGGATGGACGACCCGTCGTTCTACGGGTTCCCGACGTACGGCGAGCCCACGATCAAGGCAGCCCAGGACTGTGGCGGCCCGGTCGTCGACCCCGATGCGCGGGGCGACGAGACCGACGCCGGTCGGCTCGCCCTGCTGGCCGAGCACCTGCGCAGGATCCTGCCCGGGTCGGGGGAGCCGGTGCGGTCCCTGCGCTGCCAGTACACGCTCACCCCGGACCGCGACTTCGTGATGGCCTCGGTGCCCGGCCACGAGGCGGTCGTGGTCGGCCTCGGTGCCGGTCACGGCTTCAAGTTCGCACCCACCTTCGGGCGGGTGCTCGCCGATCTGGCGACCGAGGGCCGGACCACCTCCGACGTGTCGGCCTTCGGGCTGGAACGGCCGGGCCTCACCGACCCGGGGTACGCCGCGCACTGGCTGGTGTGAGCGTCGATCCGGGCGTGACGGCCCCCCGCAACTGGGGTGCCACCGGGCGAATCGGGACGATCCGGGCTGCCCCTTCCTGATCACCGCAGATTCACCCGATCGACCGATGATTGAACTTGGGGGATGCGGGCATGATGGCTGCATGAGGGACATTCCGAAGCACGCCTTTCCGATGGAGTACCGCAGTCTCCTGTGCTTCCGTGACCTCTCGGTCCAGCAGGTGCGCCGCGTCTGGGGCCTCGGCCAGCAGGTGCACATCCCGCGGAACTGGTCCCTCATCATCGACAGCGGGGCCGAGGAGAGCGTCTACCTGGTGCTCAGCGGGCTGATGCAGGTCACCGACGTCGACGGCACCGCCGAGCGTGGCTCCGGATCACCCATCGGCGACCTCGACTTCGACCACCACCGGTTCCGCCAGGCCGTGATGACGGCCACCACCGACGTCGAGGCGCTGATGTTCACCGCCGCAGACTTCCGGGTCGCCTGTGACGAGGTCGGGCCGTTCGGCGAGTCCATGCGTGCCTCCCGGGCCAGCGCTCCCGCCCCCGCGCCCGCCCCGCCGTCCACCTGACGGAGGTCGCGGGCCCGGCGAATCACCGGTTCACCGGCGGTTGCTGACGTTATCGGCCGATGCAACACCCGAGAACGTCAGGAAACGGCTGAGAACCCCTGCTGAACGGGGCCCGTCCGGTGAGTTCGCCCGCCCGCACGACGAAATCTCGTTGTCACCGGCGCCGGTGCGTCCTAGCGTGGCAGTCTCCTCCGGGGCGACGACAGGTCCTGTCCTGCGGGGGTCTGCGGATCGGAGGTCCGGACCGGATGACTGCGCACCTCGTGTCGCTCTGCGTCGAGGCCCACGACCCGAGCGGTCTCTCGCGGTTCTGGGCCGGAGTCCTTGGCTGGGAGCCGGCTGACGACCCCGAGGGCGGCGTCACCCTGCTGCCCAGCGACGACACCGGGTTCCGGCTGCGCTTCCTCCCGAGCCAGGAGACGAAGACCGGCCAGAACCGGATGCACTTCGACCTGACGAGCACGTCGGCAGACGACCAGCAGCAGACGGTCGCCACCGCGATCGGACTCGGCGCCCGGCACATCGACGTCGGCCAGCGCCCGGACGAGGGCCAGATCGTGCTCGCCGACCCCGAGGGCAACGAGTTCTGCGTGCTCGAACCGGGCAACCAGTTCCTCGCCGACTGCGGGTTCGTCGGCGCCCTGTCGTGCGACGGCTCGCAGCAGGTCGGCTACTTCTGGAGCGCAGCGCTGGACTGGCCGCTGGTCTGGGACCAGGACCAGGAGACCGCGATCCGAGCGCCGTACGGCGGTCCGAAGATCACCTGGGGCGGTCCGCCGTTGACACCGAAGAATGGGAAGAACCGGCTGCACTTCGAGCTTGCCCCACCAGTGGACGGCGACCAGGGCACGGAGGTCGACCGCCTGGTCGCCCTCGGTGCGACCCGACTCGACGTGATCCGGGCCGAGGGCACCCACGAGGTCAGCCGGGCGGCGATGGCCGATCCCGACGGCAACGAGTTCTTCGTCCTGAGTCCGAGGTAGCCAGCACTCCGGCGGAGGTTGTCCCGCCGACACCCGTGAGACATCCGGGTTGCGGGACCACGTGACGGGGAACACACTCGGAGTCCTGTCGGGGCCCACGGCCGAGGCCGCGCCACGGCAGGTGCGCGTCGGCAACCGCCGGCGTGAGACACGGGCCCATTCTCGGAGGCAACTCGATGAAACATCTTGCAAGCGTGGCCGTCGCGGCCGCGACCGTCCTGGCCGTCGGTGCGGTGGCCAGCAGCGCACCGGCACCCGTCGCCCCCCGCGACGAGGCGGCGCTCGTGCCGGTCCGGCACCCGCACGGAGACGGCGTCGAACAGCGGGTCGACGCCCTGGTGTCGCGAATGACGACCGAGGAGAAGCTGCAGCAGGTGCAGCTGCTCTCCGACGGCCAGATCACCGACGCCGACGCAGCGGCGGGAGTGGGGGGCGTCTTCAGCCTCACCGACCCCGCCAAGATCGACCACTACCAGCACCTGGCCGTCGAGCAGTCGCGGCTGCACATCCCGATCCTGTTCGCCTACGACACCATCCACGGCTACCGCACGATCTTCCCGGTGCCGCTGGGCGCCGCCAGCTCGTTCGACCCCGACGTCGCGGCCACCAGCTCCTCGGTCGGTGCCCGGGAGTCCGCGACCGTCGGGCTCAAGCAGGTCTACGGACCGATGGTCGACGTCTCCCACGAGCCGCGCTGGGGACGGATCGTCGAGGGCAACGGCGAGGACCCCTACCTGGGCTCGGTCTTCGCCGCGGCCAGCGTGAAGGGCAGTCAGGGCCACAGCTACGCCGCCCGCGACAAGGTGGTCGCCAGCGTCAAGCACTTCGTCGGCTACGGACAGCCCGAGGGCGGTCGTGACTACAACACGACCGACATGTCCGAGCAGCGGCTGCGCAACCTCTACCTGCCGCCGTTCAAGGCGGCCGTCGAGGCGGGCGCCGACACCGTGATGTGCTCGTTCAACTCCCTCAACGGGGTGCCGGGCTGCGCCAACCGCTACACCGAGACCGACATCCTGAAGAAGGAGTGGGGCTTCGACGGCTTCATCGAGAGCGACTACACCGCGGTCTCGGAGACCCGGTCCTGCCCTCCCACGACACCTGACGAGGGTTCGTGCGGCCACGGGACCGCGGCCGACGGACCCGAGGCCGGTGCCAACGCGCTGATGGCCGGCACCGACTCGGAGATGGTGAGCACCAACATCCGCGACTACGGCAAGCAGCTGCTGGCCGAGCACCGGATCAGTCGCTCCCGGCTCGACGACGCCGTACGGCGCATCCTGCGGGTCAAGTTCCGCGCCGGGCTCTTCGAGCACCCCTACGTCGACCAGGCGAAGGCCACCGACCCGGCCAGCTTCCTCACCACCGGCGACCGGTCCGCGGCCAGGCGGGCCGCCGGGCGCTCGATGGTGCTGCTGAAGAACGACCAGCAGACGCTGCCCCTGGACCCGTCGCTGAAGACGGCAGTGATCGGCCCGCTCGGCGACGACCAGCACGACATGCTCGGCCCCTGGTGGGGTCGCGGCGAGGACGCCGACGCGGTCAGCGTGCTCGCCGGCATCCGGGCCCAGAGCCCGGGAGCGACGTACGCCCCGGGCTGCGTGATCAACGACGTGGAACCGCCCAACAACACCCCGGCCGACGAGTGCGGCTCGGACGACGGCTTCGCGGCCGCGGTCGCAGCGGCCCGGTCGGCCGACCAGGTGGTGCTGGCCCTCGGGGAGGCCCGAGGGATGAGCGGCGAGGCGGCGGCGCGCACCAGCATCGACCTGCCGGGTCGCCAGCAGGAGCTGATCGACGCGATTGCGGCGACCGGCACGCCGTTCGTGGTGGTGCTGTTCAACGGCCGCCCGCTCACCCTCACCGACGTGGCGGCGTCGTCGCCTGCCGTCCTGGAGGCGTGGTTCCCGGGTGTGGAGGCGGGCAACGCGGTCGCCGACGTGCTCTTCGGCAAGGTCAACCCCGGCGGCAAGCTGCCGGTGTCGTTCCCGCAACGGCTCGGTCAGGTGCCGATCTACTACAACCACGAGCCCACCGGCCGACCGTGCGACGTGACCCAGAAGTACACGTCGCGCTACCGCGACCTGCGCTCCTGCGACCCGCTCTACCCGTTCGGGTTCGGGCTCAGCTACACCAGCTTCGACGTCTCCGACCTGCGCCTGAGCAGCGACACGGTGCGGCCGTCGGGTCGGATCACCGCCACCATGACGGTGACCAACACCGGCAGCGTCGCAGGAGACGACGTCGCCCAGCTCTACCTGCACGACCCGGTGGCGAGCCTCTCCCAGCCGGTGCGCCGGCTGCGTGGGTTCGAGCGGGTGACGCTCGCGCCGGGCGCGTCGAAGCGGGTGACGTTCACGCTGGACAGGAGCGACTTCGGGTTCTACGACAACCGGGGCAGGTTCGTGGTCGAGCCGGGCACGCTCGAGGTGTACGCCGGTGACTCGTCGACGGCCACCCTGACCAGGTCGTTCACGGTCGGCGGCCGCTGAGCCTCACCGGGCGACGTGTTCAGACCAGCTGCGGCGGCCGACCTCACGGTCGGCCGCCGTGGCCCACAGCCCGATCGTCACGTCGTAGCCGGTCGCCGTCACCTCGACGTCCATCACCGAACGCACCTGCACGGTGACGCCGGGCCAGGTCAGGTCGAAGGTGGTGTCGGCGTGCGCCCGCTGCACGTGGGCGGCGTCGACGCTCACCTCGCCGCGGTAGTCCTCGCGGGCGGTGCCGCCGTGGGGTGTGGCGTACGACGACAGCGACCGGGTCAGTGCGGTCGTCCGGCGGCGCAGCACGTCGTGGTGGACCTCCCAGGTGACGCCGTCGAGGCTCTCGGAGGAGTGCCCGGCACCCGGGCCGAAGTCCGGTACGGGGAACTCGCCGATCAGCACCGGCAGCTCCAGCGACCCGTCGTGGAGCCGCAGCGTGACCGGGGCCGGAGGCGCCACGGTGTTGGGCCAGTCCGACACCGAGACACTCACCCGGAGCCGGTGCCCGGCCCCCCACTCGTAGGCGCAGGCGTCCAGGTCGAGGAGCACGTCGTACACCTGGCCGGGCACCAGGTCGCGGGCCGGGCCGTGCACGCCGTCGCGGAAGCGCAGGTCGAGCGTGCCTCGCGAGACCAGCAGCGACGTGCCGTCGGGCGCCACGTCGCAGAGCTTGACCGACACCGAGGCCTGGGCGGCGTCGGCGGAGAGCCGGAGCCGCGCCTGCGGGTGGCCGACGACGGGGCCGTCGGGTGGGTCGTGGTCCCAGGTCAGTGAGCGGGCGTCGTCGAGTCGCTGGTCGGTGGACTGACCCCACGGCAGGTGCCCGGCGCAGTCGATCCAGGCGGCGGTGCCCACGTCTGCGGCCCCGGCCAGGGTCCGCGGTCCTGCCAGGGCGCGCGCCTGCGCGGTGGTCGGGGGCACCGACGGCAGCCGGAGCCAGTGGCCCTCGTGCAGATCGAGGTCGGGCTCGGGCACGGTGAACCTGCGGACGAACACGTCGCAGCCGTCCTCGTGGCTGCCGGTGCCGCGCAGCCAGTTGTCGAACCAGTCGGCCAGCTCGCGGTCGAAGTCGATGCGCGGGCCCGGCATCGCGGTGGAGGGGTCGGCGTGCGCCCACGGACCGGCCAGCAGCCGGTGTGGCACGCCGTGGGCGGCCAGTCGGGCGATGGTGCGGAAGGAGTTGTTGCGGTAGCCGTCGGCCCACCCGGCCACCAGCAGCACCGGTACGTCGATCCGCTCGTAGCCGGCCTCGGCCCCGTCGAGGCGCACCGACCCGCCGCGCCAGTAGTCGGAGTGCCGGTGCTCGCGCAGCCAGGTCAGCACCCACGGCTCGTTGGTCTCGAGTCGGCGCTGCCACTCGGCCTCCCAGCCGTCGCCCCAGACCGCTGGCACCGGCGGGAGCGCGTTCATCGGGGTCATGTAGTGGCAGTAGTCGACCAGGTCGACCAGCCGGAGCGCCCCGCCGCGCCAGTGCACGTCGTCGGTCCAGCGGTCGTCGCTGGAGTAGATCGCGCACACCGCCTTGAGCGCGGGGGGTCGCTCGCAGGCGATCTGGAGTGAGTTGAACCCCGAGTACGACGTCCCCCACATCCCCACCTGGCCGTCGCACCACTCCTGCGCGGCAAGCCAGGCGATCACCTCCACCAGGTCGCGCTGCTCGGCGGGTGGGTACTCGTCGGTGGCGTCGCCCTCGGACGACCCGGTGCCGCGCACGTCGAGGCGGCACACGGCGTACCCGTGCTCGTCGCGCAGGGCCGCGTAGCCCTCGGCGTACGACGCGGTCAGGTCGTCCTTGCGGTAGGGCAGGGCCTCCAGCAGGCACGGCTGGGGCGTGTCGGTGTCGGGGAGGAACAGCGTGGCGGCGAGCCGGACGCCGTCCGACACCGGGATCCGTACCTCGTGCGTGCTGCCGCTCATGGTCGAAGTGTTGCAGGATCAGGGCCATGACGAGCGTGATGACGGTGCTGGGTCCGGTCGAGGCGAGCCAGCTCGGGGTGACGCTGCCGCACGAGCACGTCTTCCTCGACCTGACCCGGGAGTATCGCGGCAACGGGTTGCTCAACGACCCGGTGTTGGCTGCGCACGAGCTGGCGCTGTACGCCGAGGCCGGTGGCCGCACGATCGTCGACGTGACCAGCGTGGGGCTGCGTCGCGACCCGGCCGCGCTGCGCAGCATGGCCTCCCGCACCGGGCTCAACATCGTGATGGGCTGCGGCTACTACCGCCGGGCCTACTTCCCGCCTGAGGTCGACGAGCTGTCCACCGACGCGGTGGCCGACCTGATCGTGCACGACATCGAGGTGGGAGTCGGGGGCGTAC
>JBBQRV010000100.1:0-12521 GCA_038214475.1 Propionibacteriales bacterium
CGGGGCAGCCGGCCCGCGATGCCTCGTCCCGCGGACCGCCCGCCCCGTCGGTGGCGAGGTTCCACATCAGCAGGCCGGTGGAGCCGGCGGCCAGCGACTGGGCGACCAGGTGCTTCGCATCCCAGGTGAACGCCCCCTCCCACGACCCGGTGGTGCCGGTGCACTCGGTCACGATCGGCGGCACCGCGAGCCCGGCCATCTGGTCGGGACTCCCGCCGTAGCAGTGGAAGGCGGCGGCGTCGAAGGCTGCGGGGTCGGCGCCGAGCACCGCGTCGTAGCGCGCCCGGTCGGACCAGTTGTGGTCGACGGCCCAGAGCTCGAGGCCCCGGTCGTGCAGCGCCGGGCCGACGGCCGCGCCGAGGGCGGCGAGCTGGGCGTCGGTCAGCGACATGCTCGGGTAGTCGGCGCTGAGCCCGGGTTCGTTGCCCAGCGACAGCGCCGTCACCGGCACACCGTGCCCGGTCAGCCAGGTGGCCTGGGCGACCAGCAGCCGGCCGTACGACGCGGTCTCGGTGTCGAGGAACGCCCCACCCCGCAGCGACCGGTTGTCCTTCATCCACACCGGCGCGGTCCACGGCACGGCCACCACCTGCAGGTCGTGGGCCAGGGGCACCAGGTCGTCGCGCACCAGGTCGGCCGCGGCGACGGCCTGCCCGCTGGGCGACGCGGTGCTGCCGTCCCAGCCCCACGTCCACGGGGTGGGCGACATGTCGGTCGCCGTGAGCGGCAGCCGGACCAGGTTGAGCCGGGCACCGTCCTCGGCGGCCGGGTCGAAGAGTGCGGTCACCGCGTCGGGGGCCTCGCCCAACATCGCCACGGAGGCGTCGGTGAGCGCCGCCCCGGTGCCGCGCCAGACCTGGCCGGGCTGGTCGGGCCGCACCGTGAGCACCGCGTCGGTCGCTGCCGTCGACGGCTCCTCACGCAACAGCCGTCGCCCCGGCTCGGTCGGCGAGCTGACCCAGAAGCCGCGCTCGGCAGCGGGCGCCGGCTGCTCGCCCTCGGGGCGCAGCACCACCACGCCGGCTCCGGCCAGCACCAGGCAGCAGATGCCGACCACGGCGCGCCAGTGACGAGGAACCTGCACGGGACCCCTCTCGCTCGGCGTGCGATCGGCGTTGATCGGGGCACGGCCACGGTAGCAACGCCGCCGGCTCCCTCCGTGAGGTGACCAGCAGCCGACCACCGGGAGAAAAGTCGGCGCGACTCCTGTGCAGCCGGGCCGCGATGCGCCAGAGTGACCGGCATGACACTCACTCTCGGGGTGCGCCGTTCGATCATGCTCGTGGTCGTCGGCCTCGTGGTCACCCTCACCCAGCCCAGCGCGGTCGCTGCCGCTCCCCTCAGCGTCGGCCAGGCGGTGGCCGGCCAGAACGGCTCCGTCGCCACCGTGCGCGGCTACGTCGTCGGCCAGCCGACCGCCACCAGCACCGTGGTCACCAGCGGCTACCCCAACGACTACGCACTGGCCCTGGCCGACTCCCCCTCGGAGTCGAGCACGTCACGGATGGTCTACGTGCAGATCCCGAGCGCCTTCCGCTCCGCCTGGGGGCTGCGCACCAACCCAGGCCTGCGCGGGCAGCAGATCGACGTCACCGGCACCCTCGCGGCGTACTTCTCGCACCCCGGCCTGACCGGCTCGACGGCCTTCGCGAAGGTCGGCTCCACACCCACCGACCCGCCGCCGACCTCGGGACCCTACGACTCGACCTACTACGCCTCCGCGATCGGCAAGACCGGCACGCCCCTGCGCTCCGCCCTGCACGCGATCATCTCCAGCCAGACGAAGCTCAGCTACGACCAGGTGTGGGACGCGCTGCGCGACACCGACCAGGACCCCGCCAACCCCTCCCACGTGGTCGAGCTCTACTCCGGTCGCTCGATCAGCAAGACCAGCAACGGCGGCGGCGTGGACGACTGGAACCGCGAGCACGTCTGGGCCAAGTCCCACGGCAACTTCGGTACGGCGACCGGCCCGGGCACCGACGTGCACCACCTGCGCCCCGAGGACGTCACCGTCAACTCCAGCCGGGGCAACCTCGACTTCGACAACGGCGGTGCCGCGGTCAGCCAGTGCTCCGGCTGCCTCAGCGACTCCGACTCGTTCCAGCCGCGGGCGGCGGTCAAGGGTGACGTGGCCCGGATGATCTTCTACATGGCGATCCGCTACGAGGGCGGCGACGGCTGGGCCGACCTGGAACCGAACAACTCGGTGGGCAACGGTTCGGCGCCGTACATCGGCAGGCTGTCGGTGCTGCTGGCCTGGAACGCCGCCGACCCGCCGGACGCCTTCGAGCAGCGCCGCAACCAGCGCATCTTCGACGTGTGGCAGCACAACCGCAACCCGTTCATCGACCACCCCGAGTGGGCGAACGCGATCTGGAACTGAGGCGGGGCGGGGGTCGTTCAGAGCCAGCGTCGCAGCTTCGGCCGCGACGACTCCCGCCACACCCGCCCGAAGGCCGCCTCCAGCCGCTCCGCCTCGGCCTCCTCGCGCACGTGCAGCACCCCGTAGGCGAAGGCGTGCCGTCCGTGCTCGGCCTGCTCCGCGAGGTCGCGCAGCTGGGCGCGCGCGGCCACCGTGTCCTGGTGCTCCCCGAGCACGGTCTGGATCTGCTTCATGGCCGACACGAAACGCTTGGCGTCCTTGCCGAAGAGCGCGACCAGCGGCTCGGCGGCGTACCGGGCCCGCTTGGCGGCCTTGCGCACGTCGTGCAGCCGCTGGGCGTGGGTCACCGGATCGGTGAGCTCCCTGGCTGCGGCCACCCGCTTCTCGAGCCGCTTCCAGTCCCGTCGCACTGCACGGGTGAGCTCGGGACCCGCAGGCCGGGCGGCGCGCGCCGTCCACGGCGGTTCGGCAACCAGCTCGTCGAGGCGCCGCAGCAGCGTGAGGTAGCGCTCGGAGGTCAGTGCGTCGACGGCCTCGCGGTGGGCCAGCCGGTAGCGGGTGGCGAGGTCGCGCCCCAGCGCGCCGCGCACCCTGTGGGGCCAAGACCCCTCGGCGGCGTGCGCCCGGTCGAGCCGGTCGAGCAGCCGGGCGGACTGCACCTCGGCGTCCCGGGCCCGGCCCAGCTCGCCCCCCAACCAGCCCAGCTCGGCTCGCAGCGGTTCAGTGATCTCGGCGTCGAGGAGCGGGCGGGCGCTGGCCAGCAGGCTGCGCAGCCGCCGGATCGCGATCCGCATCTTGTGCACCCCGCCGGGGAGGCCGCGCCGCACCAGCGGGTCGCGGTGCCGCAGCTCGCGCACCTGCTCGGCGAGCCGGGCCTGCAGCACGTGAGAGGCCGGCTGCTTCCTGCTCCGGGCGCCTCCTCGTGTTTGCGGGGGCGACGGCATCCGCTCCCCGAGGGCCCGGGCGAGCTTCGACGGCGAAGACCCGGGCGTCGCCCCTGCCGCGCACAGCAGGTCCGCCGCGGCGGCGAGCAGCGTGGCGCTGCCGTCGACCAGCTCGACCTCCCACTCCCGCCAGGTCGTGGTGCTCCCGGCCACCTCGGCCGTCACCCGGTCGTCGGCCACCTCGGCCAGCACCCGCCCCGATTTCCCCAGCAGCCGGTGCGCCGTACGCTCCGTGGTCAGCGTGGCGACCGCGGCCAGCGGCTGCTCGCCGACGAAGACCGGCACGGTGTCGCGCAGCGGCTTGGGGACGCTCGCCTTCGCCCGTGACAGCGACAGCCGCACCTCCTCGTGGGCACCGCCGACGGGCAGCTTGAGGTGCCAGCCCGCGTCGTCGCCCCCGGTACGTCGACGGATCCGGATGCCCGCGGCGATCAGGGACAGGTCAGGGGTGTCGAAGTACGTCGCCTCGAGGTGCTGCTCGCTGACCTCGACGGAGGCCACCTTCGCGAGCGTGTCCAACGCCGGCAGCACCGCGTCCGGGGCACGTCGTACTTGTCCTCGACCTCGCGATGGCTCGTGGACATCGGTGCCTCCTCCGCCCGGGGATCGGTGTCCGCTCGGCAGCTCGAACCTACTCCGTCGACCCGGCGGGCTCAGTCGTCGGCGCGACGGTGCAGCCGGAGCACCTCGTCGAGCTCGGCCTGCCGATCGGCCCGCCAGCGCGAGACCCGGTCGAGGTCAGCATCGAGGTCGTGGCGCATCTCGAGCCGCTGGTGCGCCCACACCAGGGCGTCCTCGGCATAGGCGACCATCACGATCGGGCGCCCGCGCCGGATCAGGTCGAGTGCCTCGATCGGGTCGTGGCCCTGGGCGAGCAGCACCGCGAACCCGGCCGACGGCCCCCGGTTGATGCCGGCGTGGCAGTGCGCCAGCAGCACGGCCCCCGGATCGGCCAGGGCGTCGAGCGCGAAGTCGGTCACCTCGTCGAACCAGTCGGTGCCCACCCGCTGGCCGAGATCGGGGATGCCCACCCAGCGGTAGTGCAGCCGGGGCTGCTCGCGGGCCACGTGGTCCTGGTCGGACCACTCCTCCCGGGTGTCGAGGATGTGGGTCAGCCCGTGCTCGACGAGCTCGGCCAGCTCGCGGCCGGCAAGCTCGGCGTCGTACGTCGAGAGGTCACCGCCGATCCACAGCTGGTCGGTGATGACGCTGGCGTTGGCGTGCGCAAAGCTCATGGGCCCATGGTGACGCGTCGCGCCAACCGGGAGGAAGGTGCATCCTCAGGGCGACGTGGTCCTGGTCGGCACCAGGGCCTGCCCGTGCAGCCGGTGCGGGTCGGGGAGCCGACGCCGGCGCACCATGTGCAGCAGCACCAGCACCGACGTGACCCCGGCGTAGACGCACCATAGCGACACGAAGCCATACACGTAGAGCAGCGCAACGCCGGTGAGCCCGATCGCGTTGAGCACCCCGAACGCAACGATCGTCGGGTAGCCCGAGAGCACCGACGGCCCGATCACCGCGACGATGTAGAGCACCGTCCACAGCGTGCCGTGCTGGAGCCCCACGTCGTAGACCAGCGTGTGCGGTCGCACGGTCACGCCGAGGCGATGGGTGAGCAGCGCGTGGCTCATCACGGCGCTGACCACCAGGCCCAGCGCCACGAAGGGCGCCACCCGCAGCCGGGCCTGCCGCGGTTCGAGCAGCAGCACCGCCAACGGCACCAGCGTGGGCAGCACCGGCAGCGCGAAGACCACGTAGGCGACCGCGGCGGCGTGCTGGGTGGCCGCCGACACCCCGCCCTCGGTACCTGCCCACACCACGGACTCGACGAGCTGGTGCAGCGCGAAGAGCAGGGGCAGCGCGGCGAAGGGCAGCTCGCGGGGACACCTGACCTCCCGCAGCGAGAGCACCCCGACGGGCAGCAGCACCAGGCCGGCGACGACGTCAGCCTCGACGGAGAAGCACATCGGAAGAACCCGCTTCCTGCTCGTCCACCGGCCGTTGTCGAGCAGGCTACGCCGGTGAGGCAGCGCCCGCGCAGCCGACGCAGGTGCGGGCGACCGGACGCGCCCTCAGCCGTGGCTCGGGGATCGGCGCACCGCACACCTCACACACCCCGTAGCTGCCGTCCTCGACCCGGGCCAGGGCGGCGTCGATCTCGTCCAGGTGGCGCTCGGCCTGCCGGATCAGCGCGTCGACCTGCGACCGCTCGAAGGCGATGGTGGCGCCCTCCGGGTCGTGCTCGTCGTCGGTGTTGGAGTCGCGGGAGGCCTCGACCACGCCGAGGAAGTCGTGTGTCAGCCCCACCAACCGGGCCGCCGTACGCGCCCGTTCGTCGGCCAGCAGGGCAACAGGATCCATCCGTGCAGTATGCCCAGACCCGGCGAGCGCGCCGGGCGAACGGAACCGGGCGAACGGATCTGGGTGGCCAGTGTCCCGGGCGCCGGGGACCTCCGCCCCTGCCGCTGCGCGCCGCGAGGGACGAGGCTGGCCGGTGGAGGAGATCCACATGAGCACTCACTCGTACCCCGTCCGCGTCGACGCCACCCTGCAGGAGGACCGGCTCAGCCGCTGGCTGTGGCTGGTCAAGTGGTTGCTGGCGATCCCCCACTTCCTGGTGCTGGCCCTGCTCTGGGTCGCCTTCGTGGTGCTCAGCGTGATCGCCCTGGTGTCCATCCTGTTCACCGGCCGCTACCCACGGGCCATCTTCGACTTCAACGTCGGCGTGCTGCGCTGGTCGTGGCGGGTCACCTACTACGCCTACGGCGGGCTCGCCACCGACCAGTACCCGCCGTTCACCCTGGACGAGCGGCCGGACTACCCCGCGCACCTCGAGGTCGAGTACCCCGACCACCTCTCCCGCGGCCTGGTGCTCGTGAAGTGGTGGCTGCTGGCGCTTCCCCACTACCTGGTGGTCGCGCTCTTCCTCGGCGCCGGCTGGGCCGCCACCGACTCCACCCAGCGCGGCGGCACCCCCGGTCTGATCACCGTCCTGGTCCTGGTCGCCGCGGTCGTGCTGCTCTTCACCGGGCGCTACCCGCGGTCGATCTTCGACCTGGTGCTGGGGCTGAACCGCTGGGTGCTGCGGGTCGCGGCGTACGCCGCCCTGATGACCGACGAGTACCCGCCGTTCCGGCTCGACCTGGGCGGTGACGACCCCGGCAGCGGGCCGGGCGCCCTCACCATGGGGAGCACGCTCGCCGCTGCCTCTGCCTCTGCCCCTTCCTCTGCCCCTTCCTCTGCCCCTGCCCCCGCCTGGGCTCCTGCTCCTGCTCCTGCTCCCGTCGAGCTGGCGAAGCCGGCCCCGTCCGGCCGCGGTCCCGGCCGCTGGGGCGCCGGCCGGATCATCGCGGTGATTGTCGGCTCGGTGCTGGTGCTGACCTCGCTCGGCCTGCTCGGCGCGGGCGCGGTGCTGCGCGGCGCCGACTCGTTCGCCCGTGACGCCGACGGCTTCCTGATGAGCGAGCCGGTCACCGTCACGTCGACGGGGTACGCCGCCACCTCGCAGAGCGTCGACCTGTGGAAGGGCACCGTCGACCTGGCCCTGCCCGAGCGCTGGCTCGGCACCCTGAAGGTGCGCGTCGACACCCAGCGCCCCGGCGACGTCTTCGTCGGCATCGGCCGCACGACCGCCGTGGAGACCTACCTCACCGGTGTCGCGCACTCGCAGGTCGTCGACGTGCAGAGTGGCGACGCGACGATGCAGGCCACGGCCGGCGGCGCCCCCACGGTCGCTCCCAACGGCGCGTTGCGCTGGGTGGCGGCCGAGCAGGGGCCCGGACGACAGACGATCAGCTGGCCCGCCACCTCCGGCCGGTGGACCGTGGTCGTGATGAACGCCGACGGCAGCACCCCCGTCGCCGCCGACGTCTCCGTCGGAGCCACCGTGCCGGTCCTCGACGACGTGATCGTCGGGCTGCTGGTCTCGGGACTGGTCATGCTGCTGCTCGGTGCCGGGGTGCTCGTGGTCGCACTGCGTCCCCGGAACCCGCACCCGGTCTGAGCCGGGCACCCGGTCTGAACTGGGCACCCTGCCTGAGCTGGGCACTCGGCCAGAGCCGGGCACCCGGCTTGGGCTGGGCGCCCGGACGGGTCAGCGCCTGCTGTCGGCCAGCACGGCCAGGTTCATCTTGCCCAGCCAGGTCGGCACCTCGCGGGAGCGTGGCCCGCTCAGGGTGACCAGGTCGGCCTTCAGCGCCTGGGTCCAGGCCCGCTCGCCCCGCCAGATCTCGGTGAGGGTGCGCAGGTCGGTCGACACGGTCGCCGTCACCTCGAAACCCGGGTCGTAGTCGCACATGTCGGCCTCGTCACCGGTGACGCACAGCCACCACCGCGACGCCTTCGGGCTGACGTCCTCGAGCTCGAAGGCCACCACGGTGCGCCCGCGCGGCCAGGAGTCGATCGGGACGGTGCGCTTGATGTCCCACATCAGCAGGTGCGGGTCGAGGTCCTCCTCCCCGAGCCCACCGATCCAGCGCAGGCTCCAGACCCCCAGCACGCTCACCACCTCCCGCAGGTCCTCACCCGACTCGGTCAGGGCGTAGCTGCTCCGTCCGCCCTCGACCGTGCGCCGCACCAGCCCGGCCCGCTCCAGCGTCCGCAGCCGCTTGGACAGCAGCGCCGGGCTCATCTTCGGGTTGCCTCGTCGTAGGTCGTTGAAATGACTGCTCCCCGAGAGCAGCTCGCGTACGACGAGCAGCGTCCACCGCTCGTCGAGCAGCTCCATCGCCTTGGCCACCGGGCAGAACTGTCCGTAGCTCGACATCCTCGCCTCCTCAGTGCGTGCACTGCTCCCAGTAGACGCCCCTCCAAGCAGTGCTGACCAGTACAGATCCAGAACCACAGCCGGTTCAGATCTGGCACTGGAGCAGCAGCCCGGAACGCCCAAGGCTGGAGCCACCGAACCACTGGATGACCGAAACGATCGAGGAGAAACCGACATGACCGACCAGGCAACCGCCGTACCCGATCTCAAGAGCAGGCACCGCGCCATGTGGGCGCTCGGCGACTACCCGTCGGTCGCCGACGTGGTGATCCCGACGCTGGGCCAGACCCTCGTCGACGCGGTGGGGATCCGCGCCGGCGACCGGGTGCTCGACGTGGCCGCCGGCTCCGGGAACGCCGCGATCCCCGCGGCCCGCACCGGCGCCCGCGTCGTCGCCTCGGACCTCACCCCCGAGCTGCTCGACTCCGGCCGCACCCATGCCGCAGCCCTCGGCGTGGAGCTGGAGTGGCAGGAGGCCGACGCCGAGTCGCTGCCGTTCGCCGCCGGCGTGTTCGACTCGGTGATCTCGTGCGTGGGCGTGATGTTCGCGCCGTTCCACCAGCCGTGCGCCGACGAGCTGGTGCGGGTCACCCGTGAGGGCGGGACGATCGGCCTGATCAGCTGGACCCCCGAGGGGTTCATCGGACAGATGTTCGCGACCATGAAGCCCTACGCCCCGGCTCCCCCGCCAGGTGCGCAGCCGCCGCCGCTGTGGGGCTCCGAGGAGCACGTGCGCGGCCTCTTCGGAGACCGGGTCACCGACGTGACGGCACGCCGCGAGGGCTTGAGCATCGACTGTTTCCCCCACGCCACGGACTTCCGGGAGTTCTTCAAGCAGCGCTACGGACCGACCATCGCGGTCTACCGGGCCATCGCCGACGACCCGGCGAAGGTGGCGTCACTGGACGCCGACCTGGCCGACCTGGCCGGCCGCTTCGACCTCGGTGACGGCCGGATGGAGTGGGAGTACCTGCTGTTCACGGCGCACACCCGCTGACCCCGGCTGCGTCGTTCACCCGGGAGGATCGGACACGAGAGGGGTCGGCGTACGCTCGCCGCATGGGTGCACTCGAGCGACTGCTGGGTCGCTCGACGACCACGCACCACGACGCGCAGGCACGGGCGGCGGACGGGGTGGCCATCTACTGGCGCCCGGGTTGCCCCTTCTGCGTGGCGCTCACCGCACGGGTCAGGCGGCACGCAGACCGGGCCGCCTGGGTGAACATCTGGAAGGACGCCGACGCGGCCGCGTTCGTGCGCAGCGTCAACGACGGCAACGAGACGGTGCCGACGGTCGTCATTGACGGGGTCGCGCACACCAACCCGGCACCCGGGCTGGTGGCCGCCGCCCTGCGCCGCGACTGACCGCCCTCAGTTGGCGACCGTCAGTTGGGGGCGCCCTGCGAGCGCCAGTACTCGTTGAGCGCGCCGTTGGTGCGCACGAACCAGACGATCGCGCCGACGAAGAAGAACCAGCCCAGCAGCAGGTACCACAGGCCGGTCGAGCCGCTCACCGGCCGGGCCAGCCCGCGCCGCGCGTACAGCCCGCCGACCTCGCTGGAGCTGAGGAACGGCATCGCGACGCTCACGAAGATGGCCAGCACCAGTGCCAGCCCGCCACCGATGCCCTGACCGGTGTGGCGCTTCATCTCGTCGTGGGTCTGGTAGTACCAGAACCAGGTGTAGATGCCGAGGGTGACGACCGTGAGCAGGATGCAGGTCCCGGTGCCTCGCACCCGACCAATGGGTCCGTCGACTGGCGCGGCGCCGTACGCCGCCAACGTGGGAGCCTGCTGCGCCACGAGCTGGCCGGCAGGCTGGGCCTGTCCGAAGATCTGGGCCTGTCCGAAGATCTGGGCCTGTCCGGCGACCTGGGGCTTTTCGGTGGCCAGGGGCGCGGTGTGGTCGGTCCACGCGTTGCCGTCCCAGTAGCGCTGGCCGGTCGGGGCGTTCGGGGCGGTCGGGGGATGCGGGTCCGGGTACCAGCCCGGGTCGGGTGACGTGGTCATGGAGACACCCCACCCGAAGTGGAGCCGTTGCGCTGGCAAACGGTTCGATTGGGGCCGACTTTCGTCATCCTGTCCACGCCCCGAGATCGAGGACGCCCTCGTCGCTCGGGGCCGGGTCGTCGAGCAGCGACGGCTGGTGGCTCCGGGGCGCCGGCCGGGCAGGGGTACGCCGCTGCGTGAGCACCGCCTTCACCTCGGCCACGTGCCTCAGCGCGGCGCGCAGGTGGCTCAGCACCAGCTCCTCGTCGTGGCCGGCACAGGGCTGGCGACCGGTCCTGATCCGCACGCACTGCCGGATCAGCTCGTGCCGGTCGTGGTCGAAGAGCGCAGCCAGCGCCGGCACGTCGACCGGCCCGTCGTGCAGTAGCTCCAGCAGGCCGACCATGGCCGGGTGGGTGTCGTCGGGGTCCGGCCCGGACGCTGCCGGGCTCGTGTCCAGGTAGCGACGACCGCCCAGCCGACGCGCCAGCCCGTCGGCGATCTCGTCGAGGTCGTCGCACACGCGGGCGAGCACCAGGCGCAGCTGGTCGGGCGCGAACGGCCAGGCGTGCAGCCGGTGCGTCATCACCACGACGTCGTCGCGGGAGTGGAAGCGGACGGTGCCCTCACGGCCGTTGAGCACGTCGAGCTCGACCGCGATCCGGTCGGTGTCGTGTACGTCGAGCACCACCTCGGCGTACAGGTCGACCGCCGGCAGGTCCTGCGCGACGCGCACGTGGACGACCGACCTGCCGACGATGATCGGGACGTCGCCGTCCGGGTCGTGCCGCGGCGAGCAGTCCAGCAGCACGGCCAGCGCCCGGTCGACGAGGGACTGGAGGTGCGCGGCGCTGTCGGGGAAGGTCGCGACCTGCTCGTCGGGCTCGGGCAGCCGCTCGGGAGCCGGCGCGCTGACAACAGCACCGTCGACCAGCAGGAAGCTCGGATGGATCGCGCCGAGCCGCTCGCGCAGCTGCTCGACCACGAGCACCGCGAGCAGGTCTGCCTGTCGCGGCTCGACGTCGGCCAGCCGCTCGTCGTCGACACGTGACTCCAGCCGCCCGTCGTGGCACTCCACGGTCACGGCCCGGGCGGCCCCGGCGACCCCGATCTCGGTGGCGTCGCCGTCCGTCAGCCCGGCCAGCCGGTCCGCCAGCCCTCGCCGGTAGTCGGTCCAGGCAGCCTCGGTGCCCGCGTCCAGTGCGCCCTGCCAGTCAGCCATGTCATCCCCTCGTTGCGTGGAGGTCGACGGTAGGGCGCCACACCGACAACCGGTCGACGTGCCGCATCGTGTGGCCCGTTGGCCCGAACTCCTACGTGCGCCGGTGGAAGCGCAGGTCACCATCGGGCATCCGGCTCACCAGGTAGTCGGGATCGTGGGCGCGGTGGTGGTGCCAGGAGCAGAGCAGGAGGCCGTCGTCAAGGTCGGTGTGGCCGCCCTGACCCCACGGCCGGCCGGCGTGGTGGGCCTCGCACCAGGCCGCCGGGATGTCGCAGCCGTGGGCGCGGCAGTGACCGTCACGCACGGCCATCGCCAGCCGCTGACGGTGGTCGAAGAGCCGCTTCGCCCGGCCCAGGTGCAGTGGCTGGCTCGCGCCGCAGAGCACCATCGGGACGATCGAGGCGGTGCAGGCCAGCCGCAGCACCTCGGTGGCCGAGAGCCGGTCGCCGCCATCGAGACCGGCGGCACCGACCTCGTCGCGCAACGCGTCGAAGGGGATGGTGACCACCACAGTGGTCGCGGCGCCGCCGTGCCAGGGCAGTCGCTCCACAGGAATCGACTCCAGCAGAGAGCAGAACGCCCGTCCGAGCAGCACCGCATGCGGGACCCGCCGCCCGGACTCCGGGTCCAGCTGCTCGAGGGTCGGGTCGAGGTGACCGCGCCGCGGGGCGGCGTACGCCTCCAGGTAGGTGCGGAGTCGGCCGGCGACGGCGTCGGCCACCCGGATCGAGAGGTCGGTGGTGCCGTCGCCCCGCGGCCTCATCGTGAGCCTGGTCTCGTGCCGGGCCCGGCGCTCCTCCGCCTCGAGCTGCCTGCGCTCGTGGTCGTCGAACTCCGCCGGCGCCACCACCTCGAGGACCTTCCTGCCGAGCAGGCGCAGCTGGCGCGGGTCGAAGTGACCCGCCTCCGCGACCAGGTACGCCTCCGCCTTCAGCCGGAGCTCGCCGTCGAGACCGGCCGGCAGCTCGTCGAGGGCGTGCACGATCATCCGGGCCTGCTCGACCGACGCGGCGCCGGTGGACACGGCGGCAGCCACCTGGTGCCAGCGCGCGTCCATCGCCTCGGCCAGCCGACCGTCGGCGAGCGCCACGCCCCGGACGGTGCGGGTGTGGTGCGCCAGCCAGACGGCCGCCGAACGCGCGCCCTCCTCGGCGGCGACGTCGTCCGACACGGCGAGCACACTCAGCAGCAGGCCGTGCACCCGGTCGGCCGC
>JBBQRV010000101.1:0-12330 GCA_038214475.1 Propionibacteriales bacterium
TCGTGGCCTGGCTCGGGGGCTGGGTGGTCAGGACCGGGTACCCGGAGGTGTGGTCGGGTGCCGGATCGCCGTAGCCGCCCGCACCGGCGTACGGCGCGGGCGACTGCGGTGGCAGGGGGGCGGGGTCCGCGACGGGGCCCCAGGAGGCGGCTTCGCCCGGGCCGCCCGGGCCGCCCGGGCCGCCCGGGCCGCCCGGGCCGCCCGGGCCGCTGCTGTCGCCGGGGTCGCCGGGGCGGTACGGGCCGGCCGGGCGGCCGGCTCCACGCTCGGGCGGAACGGTGGGCTCGTCTCCTGTGCTCATGCACACCACTGTGTCCGGAGACCCTGAAAGGTCCATGAGGAAACCGTGAGTCGCGACGAAGACTCGACCCGGGCCCTGTGGCCCTGCTCACGCCGTCGAGTGGCAGATACTTGGACGTCCTAGTATCTTGGTGGACCGACCCCTGGGAGATCTCACATGAGCGACGACACGACCCTGCCCGAGCTGCACCGCCCCACCCACCACGTCCGGTTGGTGACCGCGTCGAGCCTCTTCGACGGCCACGACGCCTCGATCAACATCATGCGGCGGATCTTCCAGGCCCAGGGCGCGGAGGTGATCCACCTGGGGCACAACCGGTCCGTGCAGGAGGTCGTCGACGCCGCCCTGGAGGAGGACGTCCAGGGGGTCGCGGTCTCGTCGTACCAGGGCGGGCACGTGGAGTACTTCGAGTACCTCGTCGAGTCGCTGCGCGCCCAGGGTGCCGACCACGTCAAGGTCGTGGGCGGCGGGGGCGGCGTGATCGTGGCCGACGAGATCAACCGGCTGCGCAGCAGCGGCGTCACCATCTTCTCCCCCGAGGACGGCCAGCGGATGGGGCTGGTCGGCATGGTCAACTCGGTGGTCAGGGACTGCGACTTCGACCTGTGGTCGGCCCGCCAGGTGACCGCCGAGGCGGTGATCGCCGGTGACCGGTTCGCGGTGGCCCGCGCCCTCACCGGCGCCGAGCAGGGCAACCTCTCCCCCGAGCTCCTCGACCGGCTGCGCGCGGCGGCTCCGCACGCCACGCCCGTGCTCGGCATCACCGGCACCGGTGGCTCCGGCAAGTCCTCGCTCACCGACGAGCTGGTCCGCCGCTTCCGGGTCGACCAGCAGGACAAGCTGCGGATCGCGGTGATCGCGGTCGACCCGACCCGGCGCAAGGGCGGCGGCGCACTGCTCGGCGACCGGATCCGGATGAACTCCCTCGACGGCGACCGGGTCTTCTTCCGCAGCCTGGCCACCCGCGGCGCCCACGAGCTGCCCGACCACCTGGCCGACATGATCGCCGTGGTGAAGGCCGCCGGCTTCGACCTGGTGGTCGTGGAGACCCCCGGCATCGGTCAGGGGGACGCCGCCGTCGTGCCGTTCGTCGACAGCTCCGTGTACGTGATGACGCCGGAGTTCGGCGCCGCCTCCCAGCTGGAGAAGATCGACATGCTCGACTTCGCCGACACCGTGGTGATCAACAAGTTCGAGCGGCGCGGCGCCAAGGACGCGATGCGTGACGTGGGCCGCCAGCTGGTGCGCAACCGTGGGGCCTTCGGCAAGCAGCCCGACGAGATGCCGGTCTTCGGCACCTCGGCGGCCACCTTCAACGACGACGGCGTCACCGCGCTCTACCAGCACCTGCGCGACGGGCTCGGCGAGCACGGGCTGCCCCTCGCCGACGGCACGCTGCCTGCCACCGACGTGCGCCACTCGTCGGGGATCAGGCAGGTGGTGCCCACTGACCGGGTCCGCTACCTGGCCGAGATCACCGAGACGGTCCGCGCCTACCACGCGGAGACCGAACGGCTCGCCGCCGCGGCCAGCCGGGTGCAGCGGCTCGACCTGGTGCAGGGCGAGCTGGTCTCGGCGGACCGGCCGGCCGACGACGTGGTCGCCCTGCTCGACTCCGCCCGCGCCGACCTGCCCCGCGAGATCGGCACGCAGATCGACGCCTGGCCGTCGGTGGTGGAGTCCTACTCCGGCGACGAGCAGGTCGTCGTCGTACGCGACCGGGAGATCCACACCGCGCTGACCCGCGAGTCCCTGTCGGGCAACAAGATCCCCCGCGTCTCGCTGCCGCGGTTCACCGATCACGGCGAGCTGGTGCGCTTCTGGCGCCGGGAGAACCTCCCGGGCTACTTCCCCTTCACCGCCGGCGTCTTCGTGTTCAAGCGCGACGGCGAGGACCCTGCGCGGATGTTCGCCGGCGAAGGTGACCCGTTCCGCACGAACCGGCGCTTCAAGCTGCTCTCGGGCGACAGCGAGGCCACCCGGCTGTCCACCGCGTTCGACTCGGTCACGCTCTACGGTCGCGACCCCGACCCGCGCCCCGACGTCTACGGCAAGGTCGGCACCTCCGGGGTGTCGGTGGCCAGCCTCGAGGACATGAAGGCGCTCTACGACGGCTTCGACCTGGTCTCGCCCTCGACCAGCGTCTCGATGACGATCAACGGCCCGGCCCCGACGGTGCTGGCGTTCTTCCTCAACACGGTCATCGACCAGCAGGTCGACGCGTTCCGGGAGCACGAGGGCCGCGAGCCGAGCGAGGAGGAGCACGCGCAGGTCACGGCGTACGCCCTGGCGAACGTGCGCGGCACCGTCCAGGCCGACATCCTCAAGGAGGACCAGGGCCAGAACACCTGCCTGTTCTCCACCGAGTTCTCGCTGCGGATGATGGCCGACATCCAGGAGTGGTTCATCGAGCGGAAGGTGCGCAACTTCTACTCGGTGTCGATCTCGGGCTACCACATCGCCGAGGCCGGGGCGAACCCCATCAGCCAGCTCGCGTTCACCCTTGCCAACGGGTTCACCTACGTCGAGGCCTACCTGGCGCGCGGCATGGACATCGACGACTTCGCCCCCAACCTGTCGTTCTTCTTATCCAACGGCATGGACCCCCAGTAAACCGTGCTCGGCCGGGTCGCCCCCCGGATATGGGCGGGCGCGATGAAGGAGAGGTACGGCGCGGGCGAGCGCAGCCAGAAGCTGAAGTACCACGTACAGACCTCGGGCCGTTCCCTGCACGCGCAGGAGATGGACTTCAACGACATCCGCACCACGCTGCAGGCGCTGATCGCGATCTACGACAACGCCAACAGCCTGCACACCAACGCCTACGACGAGGCCGTCACCACCCCCGGCGAGGAGTCCGTACGCCGGGCACTGGCCATCCAGATGATCATCAACAAGGAGTGGGGCCTGGCGATGAACGAGAACCCGCTCCAGGGGTCGTTCATCATCGACGAGCTCACCGACCTGGTGGAGACGGCCGTGCTGGCCGAGTTCGACAGCATCAACGAGCGCGGCGGCGTGCTCGGCGCGATGGAGACCGGCTACCAGCGCGGCCGGATCCAGGACGAGTCGATGCGCTACGAGCACCGCAAGCACGACGGCTCGCTGCCCATCATCGGCGTCAACACCTTCCGCCGTCCCGACGCCGACGGCGGCACGCCCGCCCACGTCGAGCTGGCCCGGGCCACCGAGGCCGAGAAGGAGTCGCAGCTGAGCCGGGTGCGCGAGTTCCAGGCGTCGCACACCGACGAGGCCACCGCGGCGCTGGCCCGGCTCAAGGAGGCCGCCACCCGCGGCGACACCGTCTTCGCGGTGCTGATGGAGGCGGCGCGGGTCTGCTCGCTGCAGCAGGTGACCGAGGCGTTCTTCGAGGTCGGCGGCCAGTACCGGCGCAACGTGTGACCCCGGCCCCGCTCGACGACCTCGGCACCCCGGTCCCGCTGGCCGGGCTGCCACGCCGGGTGGTCTCGCTGGTCCCGTCGCTCACCGAGTCGGTGGCCGACACCGGACTGCTCGTCGGCGCCACCGACTGGTGCACCCACCCGGCCGACCTCGACGTGACCCGCGTGCGGGGCACCAAGAACCCCGATGTCGCCGCGATCGTCGACCTGGCGCCCGACCTGGTGCTGGCCAACCGGGAGGAGAACCGCGAGCTCGACGTACGCCGGCTGCGGGCGGCGGGCGTGCCGGTCTGGGTGACGGTGATCGAGTCGGTTCCCCAGGCACTCGACTCGCTCGACCGGCTGTTCGCCGAGGCCCTGGGTCTGGCCCGGCCGACCTGGCTGACCCGGGCCCGCGAGCTCTGGGACCGTCCCCCTCCCGACGCCGGCACCCGGGTCGCCGTGCCCGTCTGGCGCGACCCGTGGATGGTCGTGGGCCGCGACACCTACACCGGGGACCTGCTCACCCGGCTCGGTTACGCCAACGTCTTCGCGGACGCCGCCGACCGTTACCCCAGCGTCGACGTGGCCGACATCCTGCGGGCCGCTCCCGACCGGCTGCTGCTGCCCGACGAGCCCTATGTCTTCACCGCCACCGACGGTCCCGAGGCCTTCCCCGGAGTCCCGCACACACTGGTGAGCGGGCGACTGCTCACCTGGTACGGGCCAGCCCTGCTCGAGGCGGTCAGCCTGGCGCCCGGGCCTCCCGCCACATCGTGACGACCTGCGGGCCGTCGTCGGGCACCCGGAAGGAGCCGATCGGCGAGAAGCCGTAGCGGCGGTAGAGCGAGACGTTGCCCGGGTTGCTGGCCTCGAGGTAGGCAGGCATGCCCTCCTCGTCGATCCGGGCCAGGGTGTGGGCGAGCAGGCCGAGCCCGAGACCCTGGCCCCGGTGGTCGACGTGCGTGCCGAGGAGATCCAGGAAGTAGTGCGGCACGTCGTGCGGATGGGCCTCGTCGAACAGCTCGAAGACCTGCAGCACCCGGTCCGCCCCCGTCCCGAGCAGCTCCTGGAGCAACGGCTCCAGCGCGGCCTCCTGCTCGGTGCTGAACTCGGTGCCGTGCGGCGGGATCCACAGTGCGGTCGCGGTGTCGCCCGGGGTCAGCCACACCCAGGGGTAGCGCAGGGCGCCCGCCACGAAGAGGCCCCACAGCCGCCGGTGCTGCTCGGCACGCAGGGCCGGGTCAGGGAACGCCCAGCGCCACACCGGGTCGTCGTGGAAGGCGCTGACCAGCAGGGAGACCACCACGTCGGCCTCGGCGGGTGTGGCGATGCGGGGGGCCGGCACGGGTGGGTGGTCGACGGGCATGGGCCCATCCTGCCCTCCTGTGACGCCCTCGTCGTCGGAGCGGCTACGCCTCGTCGGCGCGCAGCCGGGCCAGCACCTTGTCGGTGAGCGCGGCCCAGGTGCGCACCTCGTCGGGCGACAGCGCGTCGAAGACGAGGCGGCGTACGGCGCGCACGTGGCCCGGCGCCGCCCGTTCGATCGCGTCACGCCCCTCGGGCGTCACCACGACCCAGGCACCGCGCCCGTCGTCATCGCACTCCTCGCGCACCACCAGGCTGCGCCTGCTCATCCGGGTCACGTGGTGGGAGACCCGGCTCCGGTCCCAGCGCAGGGCCTCCGCGAGCGCCGCCACCCGCACCCGGCCCTCGTCCGACTCGGTGACCTGCACCAGCACGTCGAAGTCGCTCAGCGAGATGTCCACGTCGGCCTGCAGCTCCCGGTTGAGCACGGGCGACAGCTCGGCACGCACGGCCAGCCAGCTGCGCCAGGCGTGCTGCTCGTGGGCGTCCAGCCAGGGGGTGTCGTCGGTCATGGACCCACCCTAGGGGAATAGTTGACACGTCACCTAAGTTGCGAGGAGTATCCACCCCAGGACGAGAGGAACCCGATGAACAGCGTTGGCCTGAACCCCACCGTCGACGTACGCCGCGCGGAGGACCGTTTCAAGAGCCGCTACGACTGGCTCGACTCGAAGCACTCCTTCTCGTTCGGCCAGCACCACGACCCGGCCAACACCCACCACGGGCTGCTCCTGGTCAACAACGACGACGTCGTCGACCCGGGCACCGGCTTCGACACCCACCCGCACCGCGACATGGAGATCGTCACCTGGGTCCTCCAGGGCTCGCTCGTGCACCAGGACTCCACCGGACACAACGGGATCATCTACCCCGGCCTGGCCCAGCGGATGAGCGCCGGGAGCGGCATCCTGCACTCGGAGAAGAACGATTCCTGGCGCCTCGAGGGCGAGACCCACACCGACCCCGTGCACTTCGTGCAGATGTGGGTGGTACCCGACGAGGGCGGTGTCACCCCCGGCTACGAGCAGCTCGAGATCGACGGCGAGCTGCTGTCCGGCAGCCTGGTCCCGGTCGCCTCGGGCATGGAGAAGCACGACGGCAACGCCGCCATCCGGATCAGGAACAAGTACGCCGCCCTGCACGCCGCCCGCCTCCAGCCGGGCCAGAGCGTCGAGCTGCCCGAGGCGCCGTTCCTGCACCTGTTCGTGCCGCGCGGCTCGGTCACCCTCGAAGGCGCGGGAGCGCTCGAGACCGGCGACGCGGTCCGCTTCACCGCCACCGGTGGTCAGCGGGTCACCGCCACCGAGGCCTCCGAGATCCTGGTGTGGGAGATGCACGCCACCGTCGCGGCCTGACCGGCCGCCGTACCGAAGGAGCATCCGATGACCGCACCCGACCTGGCCGCCCTCGAAGCCACCCGAGCCCGGATCCGCACCGAGCACCTCAGGCCCGCCGACCAACGGCCGGCGACCACCGCCCGCGGACTCCACCACACCGCGCTGCTCAGCAGCGACGTGGAGCGGACCGTGCGCTTCTACCAGGACGTGCTCGGCTTCCCGCTCACCGAGCTGATCGACAACCGTGACTACGCCGGCTCCTCGCACTTCTTCTTCGACATCGGCCACGACAACCTGCTCGCGTTCTTCGACTTCCCCGGACTCGACCTCGGCCCCTACGCCGAGCTGCTCGGCGGGCTGCACCACCTGGCCATCTCGGTGGAGCCCGCGCGGTGGGAGGCGCTGCGCGCAAGGCTCACCGAGGCCGGCGTCGAGCACGAGGTGCACAGCGGCGTCTCGATCTACTTCCGTGATCCCGACGGGGCCCGCATCGAGCTGATCGCCGACCCGCTCGGAGAGATGTACGGACAGCACGTGCTCTGACCCACCCGTCCCGGATCATCGGCTGCCCTAGCCCTGCGGGATCCCTCGACGCCGGAAGGCCACGAAGCCGACCACGGCCAGGGCCGCGGCCACCGCGGCCATCACGGTCAGCGCCCCAGGGTCGACCGCACCCACGGGTGGGTTGCCGACGTGCGTGGTCGGCGAGAGGTCGAGCACCCACTGGCGGAACTTGAGCCCGGGGCCGAGGAAGGCGATGACCGTCATCACGGCGTACCCGACCCACGCGACGGCGAACAGGGCGGGACGCAGGCCGTAGACCGCCACCGCAAGCGCGGCGAGGACGAGCTCGGCCGGGAGGTAGGCCAGTCCCGAACCCAGGATGGCGCCGAACTCGGTCAGGTCGCCGACCGCCAGCGCGGTCGCCAGGCCCAGCACGAGTGACGAGCCGAGCACGATCGTCACGAGACCGGCCAGCACCACCAGCGCGTGCGAGGCCAGCCAACGGGCCCGCGAGAGGGTCCCGGACAGCCGCGTCTCCAGCCGGCCGCCGGCCTCCTCGGCCCGTAGCGTCCCGATGGCCTGGACGACGTAGCCCGCGGCGATCACGGCCAGGTAGAGCTGGGTGGCGGCGACGAATCCGTCCAGGGGCCGTCCCGGCGCCACGCCCATGGCGTCAGCCAGGGCCGGGTTGCCGGCCATCGCGTCGATGAGCTGCTGGGAGAGGGCACCCATCGTCCCCGTGAGCAGCACGCCGCCAACGAGCCAGCCGAGCATGGCGGGCCGGTGGATCCAGACCGCGAGCCGGACCGGGCCACGCAGTCGCCGCCCGGCCCGCGCCGGGCCGGATCCACCCCGGACCAGGGCGCTGCCCAGGTCACGGTGAGCGGCCAGCCGCAGCGCGACCCCACCCAGGGAGAGGCCGACCAGGATCGGGATGACCAGTACCCACCACCGCTCGGCGCCGAACGGCGCCGTCTTCTCCGCCCAGCCGAGGGGCGAGAGCCAGGTGACCCAGGTGCCGGTCACGTCGCCCACGCCCCGCAGGACGTACGACGCGGCGAGGACGATCAGGCTCCAGGTGTAGACCCCGCGGGAGTGCAGGGTGAGCTGCGCCACCAGGGCCGCGAGACCCGCGAACACGAAGGCCAGGCCGGCCAGCGAGAGGGAGTAGAGGACCGACCCCGCGAGCGGGACGCCGGAGGCTGCCAGCCCGCCCGCGAACAGCAGCCCGGTCGCGGCGATGGTGGCAGTGGCCACGAGGAGCGCCGCCAGGGTCGGCTCGTGCCGCGCGATCCGGCCGGCGAGCAGCAGCTCGAGCCGGCCGGACTCCTCCTCACGTCGCGTGGCTCGGGCCACCAGGCCGATACCGAGCAGCGGGAGCAGGAAGGCGGCCATGAAGCCGAACTCGTCCTGGATCACCCCGCCCAGTGAGTCGATGCCCTCCACCTTGCCGTTGATCGCGACCAGGGCGTTGCCCGAGGTGACAGCCGCGGCGTAGCTGTGGATCTTGGCCGGGGTGTCGTAGAGCGCGGCGATGCTGCCCGCGGTGCCGGCCATGCTCGCGCCGAGCACGACCGTCCACACCAGGGTGCTGCGCCGCTGGATCCGCCCGACGATGCGCAACGTGTTGCGCAGACCGGACGGCCGGTGGCCGACAGTCCGCTGACGAGGGCTCATCGGGAGGCCTCCGTGAGACCGTGGTCTCCGGCCGCCTCGTCCGGGTCCGAGGGGTCGCCGTAGTTCCGCAGGAACAGGGACCCGAGGCTGGGGGGCGTGACCGTGAGCGTGTGGATGCCCGCGGTGTGCAGCTTCCCGATCACCGCATCGAGGTGGTCGGGGTCGACCGTGAACCGCGACTCCGTGAGCCCGTCGAGCCGTTCGCTCCGGTGGTCGGCCACCCCGTCGGCCCCGGCAAGCCCGCCAGGCTCGCCCACGGTGACGGCACGGACCGCGGTCCGGGTGTGTCGACGCAGGTCGGCCAGGGTGCCACTGGTGACGGTGCGGCCATGCCGGACGATGCTCACCCGGTCAGCCAGGGCCTCCACCTCGCCCATCATGTGGCTCGACAGCAGCACGGTCACCCCCTGCTCGCGGCGCTCGCGCACGCACTGCTGGAACGCCTGCTCCATCAGCGGGTCGAGGCCCGAGGTCGGCTCGTCGAGCACCAGCAGATCGGCGTCGGCCGCCAGGGCGGCGACGAGGGCCACCTTCTGGCGGTTGCCCTTGGAATAGTCCCGGACCCGCTTGGTGGGGTCGAGGTCGAAACGCTCGATCAGCTCCGCGCGACGGCCCTCGTCGACCCCCGAGTGGGTGGCAGCCAGCACATCGAGGCACTGACCCCCGGTGAGTCCCGGCCAGAGGGCGACGTCGCCGGCGACGTACGCCAGCCGGGCGTGCAGGCGGGGCGCGTCGTGCCACGGGTCGCCACCGAACAGTTCTGCATGTCCCGAAGTGGGCTTCATCAGCCCCAGCAGCACTCGGATGGTGGTGGACTTGCCGGCGCCGTTGGGCCCGAGGAAGCCGTGCACCTCACCCGGGAGCACCGTGAGGTCGAGGCCGTCGAGGGCGCGAACGTCGCCGAACACCTTGGTGAGGCCCTCGGTGCGGATCACGGGGTCGGTCTCGGTCATGTCCCTTGCTCCTTCCGGGGAGCCGCGAAAGCGCCCCCGAGGTAGACGGCAGTGACGTCTCGAGCCCACCGGTCGAGCCCGGCTGGCGTCAGCGGGTCGTCGCCGATGGCGGAGGCGATCTGGTTGCGCAACAGGATCACGGCGAGGTCGTTGACCAGCAGGAACGCCGCACGGACGGCCGGGTCCTCGCTGGGGGCGGCAGCCCCCACCTCGACCATCGCGTCGAGGAGCCGCCGGGTGGCGGCGTACCACCGACCGAAGAGGGCTGCCCCGGCCGGGTCGTTGGTGAGGAGCAATCGGCGCAGGTACGCCGGGAGCGGCGAGCCGTGGGGGAAGGCGCGGGCGAACGCCTCCGCGATCGTCGGCGTGGCCTCACCGCTGGACAGCATCTCGCTGAGGTCCGCGCTACCGAGCTCGGCGAAGACCCGGTCGAAGGACTCGGCCGCGTGCGCGTCCACGGCAGCCCGCAGCCCCTCCTTGCTCCCGAAGTGGTGGACGACCAGCCCCGGCGACACCCCCGCAGCCGTGGCGATCTCGCGCACGGTCACCGCGTCGTGCCCGCGCTCCGCGAACAACCGCAGCGCGGCGTTGCGGATGTTGGCCCGGGCTGTGAGGTCCCGCCCCTCGGTGGTTGAACTCATGTTCAATATACTAAACGCTTGTTTTGCGGGTGGCAAGAGAGCGATCGCCCTGATGCGGCCGTCAAGCGTCCGGCAGTCACCGACACCGGCGACACCGGCGACACCTGCAGCACCGGCCTGATCTCTGGCAGGGTGGAGGGCCAGTCTTCGATGTCGAAGGGAGAAGCCGGTGTCCCAGCCCCAGTCCTCATCCCAGTCCCTCGAGGCAGCCGAGCAGCAACGGGGATCCTTCAGCTCACGTCGGGTGTTCATCCTGGCCGCGATCGGCTCGGCCGTCGGGCTCGGCAACATCTGGCGGTTCCCCTACGTCGCCTACGAGAACGGCGGCGGCGCGTTCATCGTCCCCTACATCGTCGCCCTGCTGACGGCCGGACTTCCGTTCCTGCTCCTCGACTACGGCCTCGGCCACCGCTACCGCGGGTCGGCCCCCCTCTCGTTCCGCCGAGCCAGCAGGGGCGCCGAGGCGCTGGGCTGGTGGCAGGTGGCGATCTGCTTCGTGATCGCGGTCTACTACGCGGCCGTCATCGCCTGGGCGGCCCGCTACACGCTCTTCTCGCTCGACCAGGCGTGGGGAGACGACCCGGAGGGGTTCCTGTTCGGCGACTTCCTCAAGGCCGGCAAGCCCGGGGTGGGCCTCGACTTCGTCTCCGGGGTCGCCATCCCGCTGGTCCTGGTCTGGGTGGTCGTGCTCGTGGTGATGATCATGGGCGTGCAGAAGGGCATCGGCGCCACCGCCGTGGTGTTCATCCCGGTGCTGCTGGTGACGTTCCTCAGCCTGGTGGTCGCGGCCCTGTTCCTCCCGGGGGCCGGTCAGGGCCTCGACGCGCTCTTCGCGCCCGACTGGAGTGCGTTGCGCCAGACCAGCGTCTGGGTCGCCGCCTTCGGCCAGATCTTCTTCTCGCTCTCGGTCGGCTTCGGGATCATGATCACCTACGCGTCGTACGTCGGACGGCGCACCGACATGACCGGCTCGGGGCTGGTCGTCGGCTTCTCGAACTCCGGGTTCGAGCTGCTCGCGGGCATCGGGGTGTTCGCGGCACTCGGCTTCATGTCGAACTCCACCGGGACGCCGGTCGACCAGGTGGCCAGCGAGGGACTCGGGCTGGCCTTCGTCGCCTTCCCCACGATCATCAGCGAGGCCCCGGCAGGCGCGCTGATCGGCGTGCTCTTCTTCGGCTCGCTGGTGCTCGCCGGGCTCACGTCGCTGATCAGTGTGATCGAGGTGGTGATCTCCGCGGTGCGCGACAAGTTCGAGCTGACCCGGCGGGCCGCGTCCCTGGCGGTCGGGGTGCCCGCGGCCCTGCTCAGCACGGTGCTGCTGGGCACCACGACGGGTGTGTTCGTGCTCGACATCGTCGACCACTTCATCAACCGCTTCGGCATCCTGCTGGTGGCCGTGGTCAGCATGGTGCTGCTGTCGTGGGTGTTCCGCCGTACCGGCCTGCTCCGCGACCACCTCAACCGCGACGGCTCGGTGCAGCTCGGCCGCTGGTGGCTGGCGCTGATCGGCGTGGTCACCCCGGTGGCCCTGGTGGTGATCCTGGTCAAGGAGTTCTACGACAACCTCCGCACGCCCTACGAGGACTATCCGACCTGGATGCTCGGGCTGCTGGGCTGGGGGGTCGCGGCGGCAGTGATGCTGGCGGGTCTGCTGCTGGCCCGGGTGTCGTGGCGGGCCAGCACGTCCCTGGAGGACCCGGAACCGGCCCACCTGGCAGCGGAGGAGGTGTCCTGATGTCGACCGGAGCGATCGTGATGATGGTGTTCGCGATGCTGGTGCTGTGGGGAGGGCTGGCGCTCGCGATCGTGAACCTGAACCGCTTCAAGGGTTCCGAGCCCGAGTCCGTGCGCCGCGAACTGTGAATCAGAGCGCCACAGATCTGCACAACTCTGCAACGCCGAACTCTGCAATTTGATGAGGGGCCGATTCTGCACACCCACGCACAACAGGCCGCACACTTGAGTCAAGAGGCCGGCAACGACCTCCCGCACACACCGGAGGCCCACCCCCCCCATCAGGGCCCCGGCACAACTGCACAGAATCTGAGACACGGAACAACCGGACTCACCCCCCCTCTCGGTGCGGGTCCGTGGCGGCCCCCCCGGCCCGGGGCCGCCGCGGGGGGCGGGGGTGCCGCGGGCGCGGCGCGCGGGTGGGGGGCAGGCCCG
>JBBQRV010000102.1:0-11901 GCA_038214475.1 Propionibacteriales bacterium
AGCTGCCCGCAGGTCCTGCGCACCCCGCCGACGTCGAGGAGCCCGCGCCGAAGCCGTCGGCCGAGACCGTCCCGTCCCTTCCGGTGACAGGGGGCCGCCACCTCGACCTCCCCGCGCCCGCGGCAGAGCCGGACCAGGACACCCCGCCGCGCCGCCACGTCGAGGCGGTGGTCGAGCCCGGTCCCGGTCCAGAAGGGCCCGAATCGGAGGCCGTGCCGGAGTCTGAGGGCGCGCCGGACGGGTTCGCCGTCAAGGGCAACGCGGCCACCATGCTGTTCCACACCGTCGAGTCCCCGTTCTACGCGCGGACCCGCGCCGACGTGTGGTTCAACAGCGAGGAGGCCGCCGTGGCCGCCGGCTACCTGCGCTGGGACCGCGGCTGAGCCTCCCGGAATCGGCTCTTCGAGGGACGGTGCGGGATAATCGGTGTCGATCATGACGACTCACACCGCCGCCCCCACGTCCGAGGCCCAGCCCGAGGCCCAGCCCGAGGCCCAGCCCGAGGCCCAGTCCGAGGCCCAGTCCGAGGCCCAGTCCGACGACGGGCAGGGAATGCTCTCGGTCGCCCTGGTGACCCTGGGCTGCGCCCGCAACGAGGTGGACTCCGAGGAGCTCGCCGGTCGCCTCGAGGCCGGGGGCTTCCGCCTGGTCGAGAACCCCGAGGACGCCGACACCGTCGTGGTGAACACCTGCGGGTTCGTGGAGGCCGCCAAGAAGGACTCGGTCGACACCCTGCTCCAGGCGGCCGACCTCAAGGAGTCCGGTCGCACCCGGGCCGTGGTCGCGGTGGGCTGCCTGGCCGAGCGCTACGGCAAGGACCTCGCCGAGTCGCTGCCCGAGGCCGACGCCGTGCTGGGCTTCGACGACTACCCCGACATCGCCTCCAAGCTGCGCTCGATCGTGGCGGGCGAGGTGCAGCACCCGCACACGCCCCAGGACCGTCGCCGGCTGCTGGCGATCTCGCCGGTCGACCGCGACGCCTCGGCGCTGAGCGTGCCCGGCCATGCGTCCACCACCGAGATCGGCGTGGGTGCCCCTGCCACCGGCCCGCGCGCCGTACGCCGCCGGCTCGACGGGGGACCGATGGCGCCGCTCAAGCTGGCCAGCGGCTGCGACCGGCGCTGCACGTTCTGCGCCATCCCGAGCTTCCGCGGCAGCTTCGTCTCCCGACGGCCGTCCGACGTGATCCAGGAGGGCCGCTGGCTCGCCGAGCAGGGCGTCAAGGAGCTGTTCCTGGTCAGCGAGAACTCCACGTCCTACGGCAAGGACCTCGGCGACCTGCGGCTGCTCGAGACGCTGCTGCCCGAGCTCGCCGGCCTCGACGGCGTCGAGCGGGTGCGGGTGTCCTACCTCCAGCCCGCCGAGACCCGGCCCGGGCTGATCGAGGCGATCGCCTCGACCCCCGGCGTGGTGCCCTACTTCGACCTGTCCTTCCAGCACGCCAGTGCCACCGTGCTGCGCCGGATGCGCCGCTTCGGCGACCCCGAGAGCTTCCTCGACCTGCTGGCCCGGATCCGCACGCTCGCGCCGACCGCCGGGGTGCGCTCCAACGTGATCGTCGGCTTCCCCGGCGAGACCGAGGCCGACCTCGAGACGCTCTGCGACTTCCTGGTCGAGGCCCGGATGGACGTCACCGGGGTGTTCGGCTACTCCGACGAGGACGGCACCGAGGCGGCGTCGTACGACGAGAAGCTGGGCGCGGAGGAGATCCGCGCCCGCACCGAGCACGTCACCGGCCTGGTGGAGGAGCTCAACGCCCAGCGGGCCGAGGAGCGACTGGGCGAGATGCTCACGGTGCTGGTGGAGACCCTGGAGGACGATCTGGTCGAGGGTCGTGGCGACCACCAGGGTCCGGAGGTGGACGGCACTACGCTGCTGTCAGGGTTCCCGGCAGGAGTGCGGGTCGGTGACCTGGTCGCCGCACGGGTGGTCGCCACCGACGGCGTCGACCTGGTGGCCGAACCGATCGGAGCAGGCACATGAGCGATGACGCGGCGCCGGCCTCGAGCCCGTCGAACTTCAACGTGCCCAACGTGCTCACCGCGCTGCGGATCGTCGCGGTCCCGTTCTTCGCCTGGGCGCTGCTGCAGGACGGCGGCGACTCGATCCAGTGGCGGGTGGTCGCCTACCTGATCTTCGTCACGGCGATGATCACCGACAAGATCGACGGCGACTACGCACGCAAGCACAACCTTGTCACCGACTTCGGCAAGATCGCCGACCCGATCGCCGACAAGGCGATCACCGGCATGGCGTTCGTGGGCCTCTCGCTCACCGGCGACGTCTGGTGGGCGGTCACCGTGGTCGTGCTGCTGCGGGAGTGGAGCGTCACGCTGCTGCGGCTCTCGGTGCTCAGGAACGTGGTGATCGCGGCCGCCCGCAGCGGCAAGGTCAAGACCATGCTGCAGGCGGTGGCGCTGGGCACCCTGGTGCTGCCGTTGCCGCACGGAGCGGCCCACGACGGGGCGTTCGACCGCTTCGGCTGGCCCGGAGCACTGTTCTTCTACGCCGGCGAGCTCTGCCTGGCGGCGGCGGTCGCGATGACCCTGTGGTCGGGCTACGAGTTCTTCCGCGAGGTCGCCCGACAGCGCCGCAGCCCGTCGTACGGCGAGCCGCGCGGACGCTGACCGAACGTAGTTCCGGTCGTTACCAATCATTCACCTTCCGGGGGCGTTGACTCCTCCTGGAATCGGGTTAGGGTGACGCGTCGCCGACCGCCTCTGTGGTCGGCATCAGTGACTCGGGTTCTGGTTCGGCTCGGGTCAGGCAGGAAATCCTCCTGCATCCCCTCCCGAGATCCGGAGCAATAGATGTCTTTGACGCGCAAGCGCGCTGTGGCGGGGTTGTCCCTCGCCGTCGCAGCAACGGGGCTGATGGCCCTGCCAGCGTCCGCCAACCCCGGCGGCACAGGACTGGTCATCAGCGAGGTCTACCTGAACGGCGGGTCCTCCGGGGCCACCTACACGAACAAGTTCGTGGAGCTCTACAACCCCACTGGCGCGGCCATCGACCTGACTGGACTGTCGGTGCAGTACCGCAGCCCCACGGGCGTGGCGAACGCGTCCAGCGCCGTCGCGCTCAGCGGATCGGTTCCGTCGCACGACTACTTCGTCCTCCAGGGCGGCAGCAATGGTGCCAACGGAGCGGCGGTCCCCAACGTCGACCAGGTCAGTTCCCTGAACCCCGGTGGGGGCGGCGGCACGGTCTTCATCGCGACCGGCACCACCGCGATCAACCCGGGTACCGGCTCGGTCACCGCCAACGCGTCTGTGGCCGACCTCGTCGGCTGGGGGAGCAGCAACACCTTCGAGACCACCGTCACGACCGCCGCGAGCGTCACCACGAGCCTGCAGCGCTCCGAGACCGGCGGGGTCGTCAACAGTGACACCGACGTGAACTCCACGGACCTGACGGCTCTTGCGCCGTCGCCCGGCGCGGCCTACACGCCGCCCCCGCCGCCGGACACCTTCACCGGCAGCATCGCCGAGATCCAGGGCACCGACGCCGCGGTCTCCCCGCACGCCGGTGACATCGCCACCACCCGGGGGGTCGTGACCGCGGCGTACCCGACCGGTGGCTTCAACGGCTTCTACCTCCAGACCGAGGGCACCGGTGGCGACACCGACGCGACCCCCGGCGCCTCCGACGCGATCTTCGTCTACGGCTCCGCGGCCACCGCCACGGTGACGATCGGCGACTTCGTCGAGGTGACCGGCCCGGTCAGCGAGTTCTCCGGCACCACCGAGATCACCCCGGCGGGTGCCGCGGACGTCGTGCAGCTGGCCGACGCCCACGACCCGGTCACCCCGCTCGCCGCGGCGTACCCGACCACGGAGGCGACCCGCGAGGCGCACGAGGGCGAGCTGCTCGCCCCGACCGACACCTTCACGGTCACCAACACCTACAGCACCAACCAGTACGCCGAGATCGGGCTGGCCACCGGCAACACGCCGCTGATCGCCCCGACCGAGGTGGCTGACGCGCAGGACGCGCCCGCCATCGCGGACGTCGTCGCCGACAACGCGGCCCGCGCGGTCGCCCTGGACGACGCGGCCAGCACCAACTTCCTCAGCGCGGCCAACCAGGCCACGCCGCTGCCGTGGCTCTCGCCGACCAACCCGATCCGGGTGGGCGCGAAGGCGACGCTGCACGCGCCGGTGATCATGGAGTTCCGCAACAACGCGTGGAAGTTCCAGCCGACCAGTCAGGTGACCGACGAGGGCGCCGACGTGGCGACCTTCCAGAACACCCGGGTCGCGGCCCCCGAGGCGGTGCCGGGCAACCTACACATCGCCACGTTCAACGTGCTGAACTACTTCAACACGACCGGCGTCGACTTCGTCAACGCGGGTGGCAGCTGCACCTACTACAGCGACCGGGTCGGCAACCCGGTCACGGACAACACCTGCAGCCCCGACGGCCCGCGTGGCGCCGCCGAGGCCGAGGACCTGCAGCGCCAGCAGGACAAGATCGTGGCCGCCGTCAACGCGCTCGGTGCCGACATCGTCTCCCTCGAGGAGATCGAGAACTCGGTCAAGATGATCGGTGAGACCAACCGTGACGACGCGCTGTCGACCCTGGTCGACGCGCTCAACGGCGCCGCCGGCTCCGACGTCTGGGCCTACGCCCCGTCGCCGGCCGCCGCCGACCTGCCCGACCTGGCCACCCAGGACGTGATTCGCACCGCCTTCATCTACAAGCCCGCCCAGGTCGACCTGGTCGGTGCTTCGCAGGTGCTGGTCGGCTCCGCGGCGTTCAACAACGCCCGGCAGCCGTTGGCTCAGGCCTTCAAGCCGGCCGGCACGGCCGACGCCGAGGCGTTCGCCGTCATCGTGAACCACTTCAAGTCCAAGGGCTCCGGCGTGGACGACGGCACCGGGCAGGGCAACGCCAACCCGGACCGCGTCAACCAGGCCGGTGACCTGGTCACCTTCGCCGACTCGTTCGCCGCCGACCGCGGCACCGACAAGGTGTTCCTCACCGGAGACTTCAACTCCTACAGCCAGGAGGACCCGATGCAGGTCCTCTACGCCGCCGACTACACGCCTATCGAGTCCGACACCCCGGACGAGTGGACCTACAGCTTCAGCGGACTCTCCGGCTCGCTGGACCACGTGCTCGCCAACCCGGCCGCACTCGGCATGGTCGCCGGCGCCGACATCTGGGGGATCAACTCCGGTGAGTCGGTGGCCTTCGAGTACAGCCGGCACAACTACAACGTGACCGACTTCTACCAGCCCAACATGTTCCGCGCCTCCGACCACGACCCCGAGATCGTCGGGCTCAACGTCAACGCGGCGCCGGGTCCGGTCACGCTGAACCTGCTGGGGGTCAACGACTTCCACGGCCGGATCAACAACAACACGGTCAAGTGGGCCGGCACGGTCGAGCAGCTGACCGAGCAGGGCGGTGCCGACAGCACCCTCCTGGTCGGCGCCGGCGACCTGATCGGCGCCTCGGAGTTCCCCTCCTCGGTGCAGCAGGACCAGCCGACGATCGACATGTTCAACGCGCTCGGGCTCGACGCCTCGGCGGTCGGCAACCACGAGTTCGACCAGGGCTGGGCCGACCTGCGCGATCGCGTCATCGGTGCTCCCGGTGCGCGCAACGCGCAGTGGGACTACCTCGGCGCGAACGTCTACGCCAAGGGCACGACCGACCCGGTGCTGCCGGAGTACGCCACCTTCGACGTCGACGGCGTGACCGTCGGCGTGATCGGTGCGGTCACCGAGGAGACCAGCTCGCTGGTCAGCCCCGGCGGCATCGCCGACATCGAGTTCGGCAACCCGGTCGACGCGCTCAACCGCGTGGCCGGCGAGCTCAGCGACGGTGACCCGGCCAACGGAGAGGCCGACGTGATCGTGGCCAGCTTCCATGCCGGAGCGACCCAGGGTGTCGGCTCGAACTACGCCGCCGAGATCGCTCGCGGCGGCGAGTTCGCCGAGATGGCGAACCTCGACCCCGCCGTCGACGTCATCTTCAACGGTCACACGCACCAGGCGTACGCCTGGGACGCCCCGGTGCCCGGAGACCCGACCAAGACCCGGCCGATCATCCAGACCGGCTCCTACGGGAGCTTCGTGGGCCAGGTCCAACTCACGGTCGACCCCACGACCGGTGACGTCTCGGCGTACACCGTGCGCAACGTGGCTCGCACCACGGTGGCCGATGCCGTCCTGGTCGCCGCCTACCCGCGGGTGGCGCAGGTCAAGACCATCGTCGACGACGCCCTGGCCTACGCGGCCGAGATCGGCAACGAGCCGGTCGGGTCGATCACCGACGACATCACGACCGCCTTCACGGGCGGCTCGTACGTCGGCGGCACCTACACAGGTGGCGTCCGTGACGACCGGGCCTCGGAGTCCACCCTGGGCGACCTGGTAGGCAATGCGCTGCGTGACGGCGTGCCCGGTGACATCGGCACTGCCGACCTCGGCATCGTGAACCCCGGTGGTCTGCGCGCAGAGCTCAGCTACGCGGGCGACACGACCACCAACCCGGCCAACACCGACGGCGTGGTCACCTACGCCGAGGCCAACGGGGTGCTGCCGTTCATCAACAACATCTGGCTGGTCGACGTGACCGGTGCCCAGCTCAAGCAGGTGCTGGAGCAGCAGTGGCAGACCAACCCCGACGGCACCATCCCGGGGCGGCCGTACCTGCAGCTCGGACTGTCGGACAACGTGCAGCTGACGGCCGACGCCAGCAAGCCGATGGGCTCGCGGATCACCTCCGTGCTCATCGACGGCGAGCCGCTCGACCCCGCCGCCACCTACACGGTGTCGACGTTCTCGTTCCTGGGCACCGGAGGCGACAACTTCCGGGCCTTCACCCAGGGCACGGCGCGTGACACCGGCCTGGTGGACCGGGACCTGTGGATCCAGTACCTGAGGGACCATGCCGACCTGGCCCCCGACTTCGCCCGCCAGCAGGTGGCCGAGAGCGGGATGCCCACGACGGTCTACGCAGGCCAGCACGTCGAGTTCTCGCTGTCGACGCTCGACCTCACCTCGCAGGGCAGCCCGGCGAACACCACGGTGAACGTCACGGCCACCGACGGACCGGGCACCACGGTCGCGCTCGGTGAGTTCCCGGTCACCAACGGGGCGGCGGACCTCGCGTTCGACGTGCCGGCGCTCTTCGCGGCGGGCGGGACCATCACGGTCTCGGCCGACCCGAGCGGCACCACGGTGACCATCCCGGTCGGCGAGGTCGGTGCGTCCACCGTGGCCGGCTCCTCCGAGCCGTTCGCCTACGGCCAGGCGGGCACGGTCACCGCGACCGTGACCCCCGACACGGCCACCGGCACCGTCGAGCTGCGGCGCGGCGGCACGGTCCTCGACACGGCCACCGTCAGCGGCGGCACGGCCGAGCTCACCCTCGCGGCGACGGCGCTCGACCCGGGCACCTACCCGCTGACGCTGCACTACAGCGGCGACGGTGCCAACGGTGCCGCCGACGGCTCGGTGAGCGTGACGGTGACCAAGGCGGCCGCAGAGGTCGCGGTGACGGTGTCGCCGTCGACGCTCAAGGTCAAGAAGGACACCGCCACCGCGGAGGTCAGCGTGAGTGCGGACGGCGTCGTGCCGACCGGCTACGTCGGGCTCTTCGTGGGTGGGTCGCTGGTGCGGGCCGCGGCCCTCACCTCCGGCGCGGCCAGCCTGGTCGTGGGGCCCTTCACCTCGACGGGCACCCAGTCGTTCGAGGTGCGCTACCTCGGTGACGACTTCGTCGAGCCGGCCTCGGCCACCGCGTCGGTCGTCGTCACCAAGGCGCGGCCGCACATGCGGGTCATCAAGTCGCCGATGGTGGTGCACGCCAAGCGCACCCACCCCGTGCTCGACGTGCGGCTCTAGGCTCCGGGCTTCACCGTGCGCGGCGACGTCACGGTGATCTCCGGTCGCCACAAGTGGACCCGTTCGCTCCAGGGCGGCCGGATCCGGTTCACGCTGCCGACCTTCGGGGCCCCCGGGTCGCGCAAGGTGACAGTGAAGTACGCCGGTGACTCGCTCGCGGGGTCGCTGACCAGGACGATCTTCATCAGGGTCGTCAAGTAGCAACCCAGCACCACCAGCATCGGCGTCCGGGGACCTCCTCGGGCGCCGATGCGCACGTCAGGGCGCGTCGACCCCGTCGGCGAGCACGAAGGCGGCCTGCACCAGCGTGAGGTGGCTGAAGGCCTGCTGGAAGTTGCCGACCATCCGGCCGATGCGGGCGTCGTACTCCTCCGAGAGCAGGCCGACGTCGTTGCACAGCGCGACCAGCCGGTCGAAGAGGGCGTGGGCGTCATCGGTGCGCCCCGCGGCGGCGTAGGCCGACACCAGCCAGAACGAGCACGCGAGGAACGGGTGCTCGGCCCCGCCCAGGCCGTCGACGCCGCTCTCGGTGCGGTAGCGCAGCAGCAGCCCGTCGCGCAGCAGGTCGGCCTCGATGGCGGCGATGGTGCCGAGCATGCGGGGGTCGTCCCCGTCGACCAGGCCGATCAGTGGAAGCACCAGCAGCGAGGCGTCGACCTCGGCGGTGTCGTAGTGCTGGGTGAACGTCTGCCGCTCGGCGTCGAAGCCGCGGGTGAGCACCTCGTCGCGGACGGCGTCGCGGATCTCGCGCCACCGCTCGACCGGCCCGGGCAGGCCGTGCTTCTCCACGGCGCTGACCGCACGGTCGAACGCCGCCCAGACCATGGCCCGCGAGTGCGTGAAGTGCCGCAGTGGACCCCGGATCTCCCACAGCCCGTTGTCGGGCTGCTGCCAGCTGCTCGCCAGCTGGTCGATCAGGGCGCGTTGCAGGGCCCAGGCGTGCCCGTTGTCCTCCAGCCCGGCGTCGCGCGCCTTCGCCAGCGCGATCATCAGCTCACCCAGCACGTCGGTCTGGCGCTGGGCGACGGCGCCGTTGCCGATCCGCACCGGCCGCGACTCCGCATAGCCGGGCAGGTGGTCGAGCGTGCGCTCCGGCAGCCTCCGGCCACCGTCGACGCCGTACATGATCTGCAGGTCCTCGGGGTCACCGGCGACCGCGCGCAGCAGCCAGTCACGCCACAGCCGGGCCTCGCCGACGTAGCCGGCGGCCATCAGCGCCTGCAGCGTGAGCGAGGCGTCGCGCAGCCAGCAGTAGCGGTAGTCCCAGTTGCGCTCGCCCCCGAAGTCCTCGGGGAGCGAGGTCGTGGGAGCCGCGACGATGCCGCCGGTCTGGTGGTGGGTGAGCAGCCGCAGCGTGAGCAGTGAGCGGCGTACGACGTCGGCGTGGGGCACGTCGTCGCGACAGCGCGCGGCCCACTCCTGGTCGTCGGCGATGGTGTCGGCGATCGGCTGGGCGAAGTCGAGGCAGTCGGGCAGCTCCACGTGGGACGGCACCCAGGTCGTGGAGAAGGTGAGCTCGTCGCCCGCGTTCACGTCGAACTCGTCGTGGTGGCGGTGGTCGACGGCCACGGGGAGCCGGGGGCCGCGCAGCACCAGCTTGTCGGGCCCGGCGACCGCGGTGATCACGTGCTCCCCGTGCAGGGTCTGGCGCCGCACCCAGGGCCGGACCTGGCCGTAGTCGAAGCGCACCACCCATTCGTGGCGCATCTGCACCGTGCCGCGCACCCCGGTGATCACGCGGACCAGGTCGGCGCGGTCCTCCCCGGCCGGCATCACGTCGAGCAGGGTCACCTCACCGGTGGCGGTGCTGAACGTGGTCTCGAGGGCCGAGGAGTCGCCGACGTAGCGCCGGGTGGCGCGGTGCTCGTCGACCGGGCAGATCTGCCACTGCCCGTGGTCGCGGGTACCCAGCAGGGCCGCGAAGCAGGCGGGAGAGTCGAAGCGGGGCAGGCACAGCCAGTCCACCGAGCCGTCGATGCCGACCAGTGCGGCGGTCTGCCGGTCGCCCAGCAGCGCGTAGTCCTCGATGGGCAGGGTCAGGGGCTCCATGGTCGAAAACGTACCGGTGGCACCTACGATCGGGTCATGTCGGTGACCCCCGCGGAGCTGCTGCAGACCCTGGTGGAGGCGGACGTGACCCTCGCCAGCGCGGAGTCGCTGACCGGAGGGCTCCTCGGCGCCCGTGTCACGTCGGTGGCCGGCTCCTCGGCCGTCTACCGCGGGGGAGTGGTCACCTATGCCACCGAGCTGAAGGTGGCGCTGCTGGGAGTGCCTGCCGGTCTGGTCGAGCAGCACGGGGTGATCTCCCCGGAGTGCGCGGAGGCGATGGCCAGCGGGGTGCGCATCCTCACCGGGGCGACGTACGGCGTGAGCACGACCGGGGTCGCCGGCCCCGACCCGCAGGAGGACCGGCCGCCCGGGACGGTCTTCGTGGGGGTGGCCGGACCGACCGGCGTGCACGCCGTGGGGCTGGCGCTCGGCGGCGACCGCGAGGCGGTGCGCGAGCAGACCGTGGCCGCCGCCCTGTTCGCCCTGAGCGAACAGGTGGGTGCCGATCGGCGGTGGCGGGTGGGGGAAGAAACCCCGCTCAGGTAGCGTTGGGGCTACCGACTTGGAAAGGACCACGCTCATGGTGCTGTTTCGTCGCCTGCTCGGCGAGGTGCTCCGCAGCGCGCGGATGCAGCGTGGCATGACCCTGCGCGAGGTGTCCGCGGGAGCCCGGGTCAGCCTGGGCTACATCTCCGAGATCGAGCGCGGCCAGAAGGAAGCCTCTTCCGAGCTGCTCGCGTCGCTCTGCTCGGCCCTCGACGTGCCGCTGTCCGACGTGCTGCGTGAGGTCAGCGACGCGGTGGCGCTCGAAGAGGCCGCGATGCTGCTGGTCGCGACGCCGATCAAGGTCGCCTCCCGGTCCGGCGACGTCGTCGCCTCCGCCGCCTGAGCCGCGTCCGCACCACGACGTACGATTCGCGGCGCGCGTCTCACCGGTAAGCGCGAGCGTCCTGCTCGCCTGCTGCAGAAAGGCACCGATGCGCAGTCGTGCTGGTGCTGGTCGTGGTGCTCCTGATCGCCCCCACGGCCAGCAGCTCGCCCTCGCGGCGGGCCGAGAAGAAGCGCACCTCCGGCGCGAGCAGGCCGTCGAGGTCCAGCGCGAACACGGCCTCCGCGGGGGTGTGCGTGTGGGCGAACTCCAGGTGCCTGGCCAGGAGACGTCGTACGTCGCTCGCGCGCGGGTCGTCCGGCCCGATCAGCACCTCGGTCACGGACCGTGCTCCCCTGGCGCGTCGGGCTGGCAGCTGGGGCACCAGTAGAGCGCCCGGTCGCGGTGGTCCCGGGCGACGGTGACGGGGGTGCCGCAGCGGCGGCACTCGCGTTGCCGGTAGACCCAGGACCGTTGTCCTCGGCGCAGGTCGCCGGTGGTGGTCTGTTCCACTCTCTCCTTGTTGGCCTCCAGCATCAATTTGGCTCGTCGCACCATCCGGGTCAGGTCGGGCACCCGGGAGACCGGGGCCAGCGGCGGCAGCCCGGCGAGGAAGCACAGCTCGTTGCGGTAGATGTTCCCGATCCCGGCCAGATTGCGCTGGTCGAGCAGGGCCTCGCCGATGGGCCGCTCGGGCACCGAGGAGAGCCGGCGGACGGCCTCGTCGAGGTCCCAGTCGTGGCCGAGCAGGTCAGGACCGAGGTGGCCGACCGCGGACTCCTCCTCGGACCGGTGCAGGAGCTCGACCACACCCAGTGCGAAGCCGACACACACCCGGTCGTGCGTCTCCAGCACCACCCGTGCCTCATGGTCGGGGCGACGCCACGGCTGGCCGTGGGTGTAGATGTGCCACGAGCCCTCCATCTTCAGGTGGGTGTGCAGCGTCCACATCTGGGTGCCGTCGTCGATGTGGGTCAGCAGGTGCTTTCCGCGTGAGACGGTCTGGCGAAGGGTCATTCCGCTCAGGTTGGTCGTGGCCAGCTCGGGCACCCGGAAGTCGGTGGCGGTGAGCACGTGCCCGGCCAGCGCCCGGTCGAGCGAGCGGGCCGCCCGCCAGACGGTGTCACC
>JBBQRV010000103.1:0-11829 GCA_038214475.1 Propionibacteriales bacterium
TGCGAGCACCACGTCGGCCTGCTTGAGCACCTGGAAGCGGTAGATGACCAGCGGGTGGTAGTGCAGCAGCAGTGGACGCAGCTCGGCAGGGGTGCGGGCCAGGTCCCAGACCTCGCGGTCGAGGAAGTGCTCGTCCTGGGGGTGGATGCCGAGCGCCTCGTCGAAGGGGATCATCATCCCGGCCGCGCAGCGCTTCCACTCCTCGACCTCCTCGGGGGCGAGGTCGAGGCGGTTCACCAGCTGTCGGTGGGCCGTCGGGTCGCTCACGCGCACCTCGTCGACCGCGCGGGCCGCCCGCTCGAGGTTGTAGCGCGCCATCACGTTGGTGAACAGGTTGTTGTTGACCACCGTGGTGTACTCGTCGGGCCCGGTGACACCGTGGATGTGGAAGGACGGATCGCCGTTGCTGCGCCAGAAGCCGAGGTCGGCCCAGAGCCGTGCGGTCTCCACCAGGATGTCGATGCCGTCGCGCACCAGGAAGCCGGTGTCGCCGGTGGCGTCGACGTACTTGCTCAGCGCGTAGGCGATGTCGGCGTCGATGTGCACCTGCGCGGTGCCGGCGGCGTAGTAGGCCGAGGCCTCCTCGCCGTTGATGGTGCGCCACGGGAAGAGCGCGCCCGCCTGGGCCATCTCGCGGGCCCGCTCGCGGGCCGCGGGGAGCATCCGCGAACGGAAGTGCAGGGTGTTGCGGGCGACCTCGGGCTGGGTGTAGGTGAGGAACGGCGTGACGTAGACCTCGGTGTCCCAGAAGTAGTGCCCCTCGTAGCCGGACCCGGTGACGCCCTTGGCGGGCACGCCCTGCTGGTCGGCGCGGGCGCTGGCCTGGGCGAGCTGGAAGAGGTTGAACCGGACCGCCTGCTGGGTCGCGGGCTCGTCGTCGACGACCACGTCGACGTTGGCCCAGTAGTGGTCGAACCAGTCCTTCTGCTCGGTGTAGCAGGCGGCGATGCCGTGCCGGCGGACCCGGTCGAGGGTGCGGTCGCAGCGGTCGGACAGCTCGGCGACGGGCACCCCGCGAGAGGTGTGGTAGGCCACCGTCTTGGCGAGCCAGACCGGGTTGCCCTCCTTGGCGTCGACCCGGAACACCTTCTTGGCCAGGTCGGCCTCGCCGCGTACGACGATCTCGTGCTCGTCATCGGTCTCCAGCACGTGGTCGGCGGCCACCGCCACGGTCATCCGTGAGTTGGCGCACTGGTAGCCCAGCATCACCCGGTCGTCGGTGGCGTAGTGCCGCCGCGGCAGCAGCACCCGCTGCTCGAAGCGGCTGGCCTTGCGCGGGTCGACGCCCTCGCCCATCGAGGCGGCCGAGACGTGGTACTCGTCCTCGCCGTCCTGGCGGTTGAGCAGCTGGGAGGACACCACGATCGGGGCGTCGCCGGAGAGCATGGTGATCTCGAGGGTCATCACCGCGAGGTGGCGCTGGGCCATCGAGACCATCCGGGTGGAGTCGACCCGCACCCGTTTGCCGGCCGGGGTGCGCCAGACCAGGCTGCGCCGGAGCACGCCGTCGGCGAAGTCGAGCGTGCGCTCGTAGTGCTCGAGGTCGGCGGTGCCCAGGATCAGCGGCTCGTCATCGACGTAGATCTTCATGACCTTGGCGTCCGGCACGTTGACGATGGTCTGGCCGGTGCGGGCGAACCCGAAGGCCGACTCGGCGTGCCGGATCGGCCAGGTCTCGTGGAAGCCGTTGACGAAGGTGCCGTGCGCGAACGCGTCGCGGCCCTCCTCGGGGTTGCCGCGCAGCCCGAGGTAGCCGTTGGCCACCGTGAACAGGGTCTCGGTGACGCCGAGGTCGGAGGGGCGGTGGCCGGTCTCCACCAGCCGCCAGGGGTCCACGGGGAACCGGCCGCGGTTCATCGGGTCCGCGCTGAGGTCTCGGTTGATCACGGCGTGAGGTCTCCTGGCACGAGCTCGGCGAGGTCGGCGACGACGAGGTCGGCGCCCGCGTCGAGGAGGGTCTGCACGCCGGCGCCGCGGTCGACGCCGACGACGAGCGCGAAGTCGCCGGCGGCACCGGCCTGCACGCCCGACACGGCGTCCTCGATGACCACGCACCGGTCGCTGGAGGCGCCGAGGGTGCGGGCGGCATGGGCGAAGGTCTCCGGGGAGGGCTTGCCGCGCAGGCCGGTGGCTCGCGCCACGGAGCCGTCGACGATGGTGCCGAACCGGTCGAGCAGCCCGGCGGCCTTCAGTACGGCGGGTGCGTTGGCCGACGACGACACGATGGCCAGCGGCATCCCGAGGCCGGCCAGGTGGTCGAGCAGCGCGACGGAGCCGGCGTATGCCTCGACGCCCTCGCGTGCGAGCACCACGTTGAAGGCGTCGTTCTTGCGGTTGCCCAGCCCGCAGACGGTGTCGAGCGACGGGTCGTCGTCGGGCGTGCCCTCGGGCAGAGCGATCGAGCGGGAGGTGAGGAAGTCACGGACGCCGTCGTAGCGCGGCTTGCCGTCGACGTGCGCGAAGTAGTCGTCGTCGGTGTAGGGCTCGGCGCCTCCTCGCTCGTCGAGGAAGGCGTTGAACATCTCCGACCAGGCGCGCATGTGCACCTCCGCGGTCGGGGTGATCACCCCGTCCAGGTCGAAGAGGGCGGCGGCGTACTCGTCCCAGGTCACCGGACAAGGCTAGGGGGAGAGGGCCGATGCGCGTAGCCGGATGGCGGTGGTGCTCGTCACGGGCCCCGTCAACGTGTCCCGAGCGTCACCTAGGCGCCCGACGTCACCGCCAGGATCTCGGCCACCGTGGCGGGCGTGACCGGTTCGTCGAGGAACTCCGCCACCCAGTCCGCATTCTCGTCACGCTCGGTCGCGGAGTCGCTCGTCAGCCACCTGCGGCAGCCCTCCTCGAGGATGTGCAGCATGGTCGACACGAGCATGCCCAGATCGCGCGGCTCGGTGATGCTGCCGGGGCCGCCGGCCTCGCGATAGGCGGCGTACAAGGCCCGCATCCGCCGGGGATCGCCGTCGCCGAACTCGAACAGCACGAGGGCCAGCTCCTGGCCCGGATCGGCCGCTCCGCAGTCCTCCCAGTCGAGCACGGCGAGGCCCCCTGCCGGGGTGGCGCGCAGGTTGTCGGCGAAGAGGTCCCGGTGGCAGGTGCGCAGCTCGCGCGGCTCCCCGATCAGCGCCTCGACGGCGGCGAGGTCCGGCTGCAGCGCCGCCAGCCGACCGGCGAACGGTGCCTCGGCCCGCGTCAGCCGCTGGACCAGACCGGTCCAGGCATCGGCGCCCACAGGGGCGCCGTACCAGTCCTCGAGAGGCGCCGAGTCTGGCGCCCCGGCCCCGTGCAGGTCCGCCACCACCCTCCCCACGAGCGCCGGGTCGAGCCGGCGGTCCGGACCGAGGACCTCGACCCAGTCGTGCACGCGCAGCTCGTGGCCGTCGACGTCGGCGACGACGGTCCCTTCGAGCGTCCGGCGTACGGCGGGCAGCGGCACCCCGGCCCGCGCCGCGGCCTCCTGGAAGCCGGCGTCGCGCTCCGCGGCGGCCCGCTCGACGGGCCCGAAGGACTCCTTGACCGCGAAGCGGCCCGTGTCGGTGTCGAGCCGCCAGACCTGGCCCTGGTGCCCGCGTGCCGCCGGACCGGTGAGGCCGAGCGCCGTACCGAGGCCGAACCGGTCGGCCAGCACCGGCCCGAGGCGGGCCGCACGGGGGGCGTCGAGCATGCCGCCACGCTAGTCCTGCGCGGTCGGCGCCGCCCGGGGACTGAGCGCGGCGCCGACGACGGTGGGTACGGAAGTAGGCTCGCGGTCATGAGCTCGACCGACGCCTCCGAGACCTCCACCTCCACTGCCCCGTCAGGGAAGCCCGACATCAAGCCCCGCTCGCGCGACGTCACCGACGGGCTCGAGAAGGCCGCCGCCCGTGGCATGCTGCGCGCGGTCGGGATGGGTGACGACGACTTCGCCAAGCCGCAGATCGGCGTGGCCAGCTCGTGGAACGAGATCACGCCCTGCAACCTGTCGCTCGACCGGTTGGCCAAGGCCGCCAAGAACGGCGTGCACGCAGCCGGTGGCTTCCCGCTGGAGTTCGGCACCATCTCGGTCTCCGACGGCATCTCGATGGGTCACGAGGGCATGCACTTCTCGCTGGTGTCGCGCGAGGTGATCGCCGACTCCGTGGAGACGGTGATGATGGCCGAGCGGCTCGACGGCTCGGTGCTGCTGGCCGGCTGCGACAAGTCGCTGCCGGGCATGATGATGGCCGCCGCCCGCCTCGACCTCGCCTCCGTCTTCCTCTACGCCGGCTCCACCATGCCCGGCCAGGTGGACGGCCACGACGTCACGATCATCGACGCCTTCGAGGCCGTCGGAGCCTGCCTGGCCGGCAAGATCACCCGGGCCGAGGTCGACCGGATCGAGCGCGCGATCTGCCCCGGCGAGGGTGCCTGTGGCGGCATGTACACCGCGAACACGATGGCCGCGGTCGCCGAGGCGATCGGGATGTCCCTCCCGGGGTCGGCGGCGCCGCCCGCGGTCGACCGGCGGCGCGACGGCTTCGCGCACCGCTCCGGCGAGGCGGTCGTCGAGATGCTGCGCCAGGGCATCACCGCGCGCCAGATCATGACCAAGCCCGCCTTCGAGAACGCGATCGCCGTGGTGATGGCGCTGGGCGGCTCCACCAACGCCGTGCTGCACCTGCTGGCGATGGCCCGCGAGGCCGACGTCGACCTCACCCTCGACGACTTCACCCGGGTGGGGGCGAAGGTGCCGCACCTGGGCGACCTCAAGCCCTTCGGCCGGTTCGTGATGAACGACGTCGACAAGATCGGCGGCATCCCTGTCGTGATGAAGCTGCTGCTCGACGCCGGCCTGATGAACGGCGACACGCTCACCGTGACCGGCAGGACGATGGCCGAGAACCTGGAGGCGCTGAACCCGCCGCGCGCCGACGGCGAGATCATCCGCGAGCTCCGCAGGCCGATCCACAAGACCGGCGGCATCACCATCCTCAAGGGCTCGTTGGCCCCTGAGGGAGCGGTGGTGAAGTCGGCCGGCTTCGACGACGACATCTTCGAGGGCCCGGCCCGGGTCTTCGACGGCGAGAAGCTCGCCATGGAGGCGCTCGCGCAGGGCCGGATCGAGCACGGTGACGTCGTGGTGATCCGCTACGAGGGACCCAAGGGCGGCCCCGGCATGCGCGAGATGCTCGCCATCACCGGCGCGATCAAGGGTGCCGGTCTGGGCAAGGACGTGCTGCTGATCACCGACGGCCGCTTCTCCGGCGGTACGACGGGGCTCTGCGTGGGACACATCGCACCGGAGGCCACCGACGGCGGCCCGATCGCCTTCCTGCGCGACGGCGACCTAGTCCGCCTCGACGTCGCCGGTGGTGGGCTGCACCTCGACCTGACCGACGAGGAGCTCGCCTCCCGGCGTGAAGGCTGGGAGCCGAACCCGCCGAAGTACACGCGCGGGGTCCTGGGCAAGTACGCCAAGGTCGTGCAGTCGGCGGCACACGGCGCCATCACCAGCTGAACGGCCTCGTGTCCGGTTACCGTGGCTCCATGCGGACGCGGCGGGCGAGAGCGGGGACGTCGGCCGGCGGGCTGTGCCTGCTGGTGACGGGACTGCTCACCGGGCTGCTGGTGCCGGCTCCGGTGGCCCACGGCTCCCAGGTGCTGACCCAGGTGTCGAGCGCCCGGGCGACGTACGTGCGCGCCACCCCGCCGGAGCTGCCCTTCGGCGGCACCCACATCTACCCGGGGCGCACCCTCGTCGCCTACTACGGGACGGCGGGCACCGGCTCCCTCGGCGTCCTCGGCGAGAAGCCGATCCCGGAGATGACCCGACGGCTGCGTCGGGCGGCCGCCCCGTTCGCGCGTCCGGGCCGGCCTGCCCAGATCGTCTACGAGCTGATCGCGACCGTGGCCGACGGCGTGCCGGGCCCTGACGGCGACTACTCCCATGACATCAGCGCGGACAAGGTGCGCACGTTCATCCGGGCCGCCCACCGCCACAAGGCACTGCTGGTGCTCGACCTGCAGCCCGGACGCAGCGGCTTCCTCACGGTGGCGAAGCGGTGGCGGTGGGCGCTCGAGGACCCGTGGGTGAGCCTGGCCCTCGACCCCGAGTGGCGGATGGGCCCCCACCAGGTGCCGGCGCACACCGTCGGGAGCGTCAGCGCCGTGGAGGTCAACCGGGTGAGCCGGTGGCTCGAACGGCTGACCCGCACCCGGGTGCTGCCCGACAAGCTGCTGGTGCTGCACCAGTTCCGGCCCGAGATGGTCCGGCACGTCGAGGAGGTGGCCGACCGGCCGCACCTCGTCGAGCTCCAGCACGTCGACGGGTTCGGCACGCCGGAGCAGAAGCTGGCGACCTACCACCGGGTGCAACGGCCCCGTCAGTTCCGGATGGGCTTCAAGCTGTTCTACGACGAGGACACCCGGCTGATGAGTCCGGCGCGGGTGCTCGGCATCCGGCCCGCCGTCCGGTTCGTCAGCTACCAGTGAGTTCCGCTGGCCGGCACACCTAGGCTGCTCGCATGAGCGCTGAGAGCACCCACGTCGCCGGGCCCGACCACGCTGCCGCCCTCGACGCCGGGGATCCGCTGGCCGGCCTGCGGGCGGAGTTCCTGGGCTCCGACACCCCGCTGGTCTACTTCGACGGCAACTCGCTGGGCCGCCCGCTGCGGGCCACGCTCGACCGGGTCCGCGACTTCGTGGTCGACGACTGGGCCGGCCGGCTGATCCGCGGCTGGGACGAGACGTGGTTCGAGCAGCCGCTCACCCTCGGTGACGAGATCGGCCGGATCGCACTCGGCGCCGGCTACGGTCAGGTCTTCGTCGGGGACTCCACGACCGTGCTGCTCTACAAGCTGGCCCGCGCCGCCGTCGACGCCCGTCCCGGGCGCACCGAGATCGTGCTCGACAGCGACAACTTCCCGACCGACCGCTACGTGATGGAGGGCATCGCCGCGGAGCGCGGCCTCACCCTGCGCTGGATCGAGGTCGACACCTCGGCCGGGGTCACGGTCGCGCAGGTGCGTGACGCCGTCGGCGAGGGCACCGCCCTGGTCGCCCTCAGCCACGTGGCCTACCGCTCCGCCCACCTCGCCGACGCCGCGGCGATCACCCGGGTCGTCCAGGATGCCGGCGCCCTCGTGCTGTGGGACCTCAGCCACTCGGTCGGCTCGGTGCCGGTCGAGCTGGACGCATGGGGTGCCGACCTGGCCGTCGGCTGCACCTACAAGTACCTCAACGGCGGGCCGGGAGCCCCGGCCTTCGGGTACGTCGCCACCCGGCACCAGAACACCTTGACCCAGCCGATCCAGGGCTGGATGGGGCACGCCGACCCGTTCCTGATGGGCCCCGGCTACACCCCGGCGCCCGGTGTGCGCCGGTTCCTCAGCGGGACCCCGCCGATCGTCGGGATGCTCGCCCTGCAGGACATGCTCGAACTGGTCGACCAGGTCGGGATCGAGGCGGTCCGGGCCAAGTCGCAGGCGCTCACGTCGTACGCCGTCACGCTCGCCGACGAGCTGCTCACGCCGTACGGGGTCGAGCTGGCCACCCCCCGCGACCCGGCGGCCCGAGGCGGCCACGTCACCCTCAACCACCCGCGGATGGCCGAGGTCACCGCCGCGCTGTGGGAGCTCGACGTGATCCCGGACTACCGCGACCCGCACGGCCTGCGGGTCGGTCTCTCGCCGCTCTCGACCAGCTTCGACGAGGTACGCCGCGGGATGCTCGCGGTGCGCGACCAGCTCGCGTCGGGTGCGCACGTCGCAAACTGAGACACCGCCCGGCATCGGCCCGACCGAGACTCGGGACGTGCGGCCGGGGACCGAACCGGCCGCGGAAGGGTGGAGCGATGACCGACGACAACCCGCCGGAGGGCTCGGAGCAGACCTTCCGGCTGATGTACCGCAGTCGGTCGCTGATCCCCGAGGAGGGCCGCAAGGCCGAGCTCGGCCGGCTCTTCTCCGCCGCCCGCTCCCTCAACAAGGGACGCGGGATCACCGGTGCCCTGCTGCTCACCCGGAGCTGGTTCGTGCAGGTGCTCGAGGGCGACGAGGCCTCCGTGCGCTCGCTCTTCGAGCACATCGAGCACGATACCCGGCACGACCGGGTGGAGCTGCTCGACGCCGGCGTCGTGGGCACCCGGGTCTTCGCCCGCTGGTCGATGGCCCGCGTCTCCGCCGACGGTGAGCCGGACATCCCGCTGATCGCCCACACCGACGGGATCTCCGCGGCCTCCAGCCGGGGCACGACCGCCGATCAGGAGCAGGTGCTCGACGTGATGCGGGAGGCCGCGCGCGAGGCCCAGGTGGCCTCCTAGGGGGTGACCTCGTCGACCCGGTCCGGGACGGCAGCCGGACGTGTCCCGGCGCGCCTGTCGACGTACAGGGCGCCCGCGCAGAGGGCCAGGAAGAGCGCCGTGACCGCGGCCGAGGTGGCCAGCACGGCGCCGTACCCGTGCTCACCGACGTCGAGGAACGGGTAGGGGTACCAACCCGTGAGGCCGCCCACGACCAGGGTCCACGCCAGCCAGGCCAGCGGCCAGAGGAGCGCGGCGGCGACGACCCGCCCCGAGATCCGGGGCCGCGGCCCGAACGCGGCCCAGCCGGCCACGGCCAGCAGCGGGACCGCCACGTGCAGCAGCTTGTCGGCGAGCCAGTTGGCGCCGTCGAGGTCGAGCAGCGGCCGCAGCAGGAACCAGTGCACCAGTCCGGTGACGGTGATCCCGATCAGAGCGTCGAGTCGTACGACGCGCCAGCGGTTGCCGTTGCGGCCCGCGTCGCGGGCCAGGGTGACCGCGGTGACCGCGACCAGCAGGTTGCTCTGGATGGTGAAGTAGGACACCAGGCGACCCAGGCGCACGGCCAGCCCCGGTGGGTCGGACTCGGCGAGCACGGCCGCGCCCGAGACGACGAGGGCGGCCTGGAGGACGAGGGCGACGATCGCGACGACGGCGGTCAGGAGGTGCCAGCGGCGTGCCCGCGTCGAATCCATGGCGACAGGCTAGAGCTTGTCGGTGCGGGGTGACAGTCTGATGGACATGGACCCGCGGATCAGCTTCGTCACGCTCGCGGTGGCCGATCTCGACGCCACCCGCGGCTTCTACGTCGACGGCCTCGGCTGGACGCCGGCGCTCGACGTGCCGGGGGAGGTGCTGATGATCAAGGCGGGGGAGCGGCTGGTGCTGTCGCTGTGGAGCGAGGCCGGGCTTCGAGGCCGAGGTCGGCCCGCTCCGCCGCGGCCCCGGCCTGGCCCCGATCACGCTCGCCCACAACGTGCCCATCCGTGCCGAGGTCGACCAGGTGCTCGCGACCGCCCGAGCCGCAGGGGCCGACCCGGTGCGTGCGGCACAGGAGCGCGAGTGGGGCGGCTACACCGGCTACTTCGGCGACCCCGACGGCTACCGCTGGGAGATCGCCTTCAATCCCGGCCCGATCGGACAGGAAGTGTTGCCATGACCGACAAGCAGACCCTCACCGGGGACCAGGTGCTCCAGGAGGGGCTCGCCGACTGGCGTCAGCTCCTCGAGGCCCTGCACACCCGGTTCCGCACCGGCGACTTCGTCACCGGGCTGTCGCTGGCCAACGCGATCGGCGCCGCGGCCGAGGCGGCCAACCACCATCCCGACCTCGACCTGCGCTACCCGCACCTCGACGTGCGGCTCACCAGTCACGACGCCCACGGCCTCACCGCCCGCGACGTCGCGCTGGCCCGCGAGATCAGCCGACTGGCCGCCGAGGCAGGAGTGGTCGCCGACCCGGCCGCGGTCGCGGTGGTCGAGATCGGGCTCGACACCGCCGACGACGGACCGCTGGTCGCCTTCTGGAGGGCCCTCTACGGCCTCGACCCGGTCGCCACCGGGGGCGAGGTGCGCGACCCCAGCGGTCAGCTGCCCACGCTGTGGTTCCAGGGCACCGAGCCGCACGAGACGCCGCGACAGCGGTTCCACCTCGACGTCATCGTGCCCCACGACGTGGCCGAGCAGCGGGTGGCCGCGGCGCTGGCCGCGGGCGGCACGCTGGTCACCGACGCGCACGCGCCGGCGTTCTGGGTGCTGGCCGACGCCGACGGCAACCAGGCCTGCGTGTGCACCTGGCAGGGCCGCGACTGAGCCAGCATGTGGGACTCAGGTCCCAGATCTTGGGACGGGTGTCACACTCACTTGACGGCACCGCCGCCGGGCAGCGACCGTAGACGCATGCACAAGGACATTCTTGTACGCACGCGGCGCGTGGGCTGACGTCTTCCGACCAGCCACCGCGTCATCCCCTCGTTGCCTCCCGGCCGAGGGGTTTTTTGTTGGGCAGGACCGAGCAGGAAGCACGAGGATGAGCGAGCAGAGCACGGGTGCGCAGATCAGCGGTGCGCAGAGCCTCATCACGTCGCTGGAGTGCGCCGGGGCCGAGAACATCTTCGGCATCCCCGGCGGCGCCATCCTCCCGGCGTACGACCCGCTCATGGACTCCAAGATCCGGCACATCCTGGTACGCCACGAGCAGGGCGCAGGGCACGCCGCGCAGGGGTACGCCTCGGCCACCGGCAAGGTCGGCGTCTGCATGGCGACCAGCGGGCCGGGCGCGACCAACCTGGTGACGCCGCTGGCCGACGCCCACATGGACTCGGTGCCGATGGTGGCCGTGACCGGGCAGGTCGGGGCCAGCATGATCGGCACCGACGCCTTCCAGGAGGCCGACATCCGCGGCATCACGATGCCGATCACCAAGCACAACTTCCTGGTCACCGATCCCGCCGACATCCCGCGCACCATCGCCGAGGCCTTCTACATCGCCTCCACCGGCCGCCCCGGTCCGGTGCTGGTCGACATCGCCAAGTCGGCGCTGCAGGCGATGACCACGTTCGCCTGGCCCACCGAGCTCAACCTGCCCGGCTACCGCCCGGTGACCCGCCCGCACGCCAAGCAGATCCGCGAGGCGTCCCGGCTGATCCTCGAGGCCCGCCGGCCGGTGCTCTACGTCGGTGGTGGCGTGATCCGGGCCCGCGCCTCCCGCGAGCTGAAGGCGCTGGCCGAGTTCACCGGCATGCCGGTCGTCACCACGCTGATGGCTCGCGGCGCCTTCCCCGACAGCCACCCCCAGCACCTGGGCATGCCGGGCATGCACGGCACCGTCGCCGCGGTGGCCGGGCTGCAGCGCAGCGACCTGATCATCAGCCTCGGCGCCCGCTTCGACGACCGGGTCACCGGCAACCTCGACTCGTTCGCCCCCGGCGCCAAGGTGATCCATGCCGACATCGACCCCGCCGAGATCGGCAAGAACCGCTACACCGACGTGCCGATCGTCGGCGACTGCCGCGAGGTGATCGCCGACCTGCTGGTGGCCCTGCGTGCCGAGGCCGACACCGGCAACACCGGCGACTACGAGGGCTGGGTGGCGTTCCTGGCCGGCACCAAGGAGAAGTACCCGCTCGGGTACGACGCCCCCAGCGACGGCTCGCTGGCGCCGCAGTACGTGCTCGAGCGGCTGGGCGCGATCGCCGGCCCCGAGGCGATCTACTGCTCCGGCGTGGGCCAGCACCAGATGTGGGCCGCGCACTACGTGGGCTACGAGAACCCGAACACCTGGATCAACTCCGGCGGCCTCGGCACCATGGGCTTCTCCGTGCCCGCCGCGATGGGTGCCAAGGTGGGCATGCCCGACTCCACCGTGTGGTCCATCGACGGCGACGGCTGCTTCCAGATGACCAACCAGGAGCTCGCCACCTGCGCGATCAACGACATCCCGATCAAGGTCGCGGTGATCAACAACGAGTCGCTCGGCATGGTGCGGCAGTGGCAGACGCTCTTCTACAACGAGCGCTACTCCAACACGAACCTGCAGCGCCAGGGCGGCACCGTGCGGATCCCCGACTTCGTCA
>JBBQRV010000104.1:0-11615 GCA_038214475.1 Propionibacteriales bacterium
GGTGATCTCCTGCTCCCCCACCCAGGCGGGGAGGTCGAAGGGGTCGACCTCGGCGATCTCGGGTGCGGGGGCGCTCACAGGGACGAGACTTCGTCGTCCGCCCACTGGTCGGTGCGGGCCTTGTTGCGGCCGCGGACCCGGTCGATGAAACGCGCGATCAACTCGGAGATCGCGAACAGGATCAGCATCGGTATGGCCAGCATCAGCATCGAGAACGGGTCGGTCGACGGGGTCGCCACCGCAGCGAAGATCATCGTGCCGATGATGATCCACGGTCGTGCCCGGCCGATGGCCCGACCGGAGATGATGCCGGCGAGGTTGAGCAGCACCACGAAGAGCGGGATCTCCATCGCGATGCCGAAGACCAGCAGCATCCGGGTGATGAAGGAGAAGTACGTCGTGAACTCGACCAGGTTGCGCACGTTGTCCGGAGTGAACTTGATGAGCACCGCGATGCCCTTGGGCAGCACGTAGTACCCCAGTGCCACTCCGCCGATGAACAGCGGCCCGGCGACGGCCGCGAAGACCCGTGACCACTTGCGCTCGGTGGGATGCAGGCCGGGCACGATGAACGCCCAGATCTGGTAGAGCCAGAACGGGCTGGAGGCGACGATGGCGACGACGCCGCTGAGCTTGAGCTGCAGCATCAGACCGGCGGTGATGTTGTTGAGCACCAGCTCGCTGTCGACCTGGCCGCCCAGCTGGCGCTGGGCGTCGCGGTAGGGCGTGGCCACCAGGTCGAGAAGCTGGTTGTAGAAGAAGATGGCCACGAAGAAGGCGATGACGAGGAACATCACCGACTTCAGCAGCCGGGCCCGCAGCTCGCGCAGGTGGTCGGACAGCGCCATCCGCCCGTCAGCACCCACCGGGTGGACGGGTCGGATGCGGAAGAGCCCGACGACTCCGGCGATGGACACGGGTGAAGGATCAGGTCGTGGGGTGGTCGCGCTGCTCGCGGGCGATCCGCTCAGCGTCGGCCTGCGCCCGGGCACGTGCCTCGATCTCGCGCTGCGCGTCGGTCTTCTCGTCGTCCTCGTCGTCCATCAGGCCCTTGGTCTCGGCCTTGAAGATGCGCAGCGCGCGACCACTGCCGCGGGCCAGCTCGGGGAGCTTGGAGGCGCCGAAGAGCAGGATGATGACGGCGAAGATCAGCAGCAGCTCGGTGGTGCCGAGCCCGCCGATCAGAAGGGGCGAAGTCATGGCTTCCTCACATTGTCGGGACGTCCGCTCGCCATCGTACAACTCATGTGTACAGCCGGAGTGTGTCCTGGGCGGCGGTGGAGAAATCGTTCCTGAACTCCTGGGGTTGCAGCACCTGCGCGTCGGGAGCGAGCCGCAGCACCAGCCGGTGCAACCACTGCGGGTCGGCCACCTGCAGCCGCACCTCGAGTCCGCCGTCGGCGGTCTCGGCGACGTCGGTGACCGGGTAGTACTCCGCCACCCAGCGCGCCCGGGGCGACAGCCGGAGCAGCACGCTCTCGTGTGCGCTGCTCGGCACGAAGAGCCCGGCGGACAGGTCACGGGGCTCGACCTCGGGGTGCGCGTCGGCCGGCGTGTCCAGCACGATGGCCTCCTCGATCCGGTCGAGCCGGAACAACCGCCGGTCCTCCGCCCGGTGGCACCAGCCGTCGAGGTAGGTCATGCCCTGGGTGGTGACCAGGCCGAGCGGGTCGACCACCCGGTCGGTGCGCTCGTCACGCGCAGGCACGTAGTAGGTGAGCCGGACCTGGCGGGTGTCGTCGACGGCCCGGGCGAGGCGGGCGCGCAGCTGACCGAGGGTGCGCTCCCGGGCACCCAGGTGGACGTCGACCTGGCCGGCCGCCACCGCGCCGTCCTCAGCCGCTGCCTCGAGCTTGGCCAGGGTGCGGTCGACCACGGGCACCACGTCGGCATCGGCGGAGTCGCGCAGGGTCCGCAGCGCGACGATCAGGGCGGACGCCTCGGGCACCGTCAGTCGCAGGGGGCGGGCCAGGTAGTCGGCGTTCGTGACCCGGATGACGCCGTCGCCCTCGAGTGCGTCGAGGTCGACCTCGATGTAGTCACCGGGCAGGTAGCCGGGCCAGCCGCAGAACATCAGCACCTTGAGGTCCTTGACGACCTGCGCAGTGGACACGCCGAGGTCGGCCGCCGCCTCGTCGAGGGGTACCTCGCGGCGGGTGAGCACGTAGGGCACCAGTGCCAGCAGTCGGGCGACCTGGGCGCCGGCCCCCATCACGGCACTCATGTCAGCACCCGGCGCATTCGGTCGACGACGAGGTCGCGCAGTGCCGGCGGGCTCTCGGCGTAGACGTCCGCCCCGAAGGTGAGCACGTCGTCGGCCAGCGTCTCCAGGGACAGCCCGTCGAGCCGCAGTCGGTCCCAGGTGGTGCGCCGGTCCGGGCCGGTCACGTCCTCCTCGACCGCGCCGGCCTGGCGGCGCAGCCCGTAGGAGGTGTCGCGTCGCACGAGCACCGTGGCCGGTTCCGACGCAGGCGCGGTCGGGGCCAGCTGTCGGGTCATGGCGTGGAAGTCGACGTCGTCGGGCAGCTCGTAGGAACCGGGCTCCCCCGAGGTGCGCACGTCGCCCTGCACCCGCGACAGCCGGAACAGCCGCGGCTCGCCGCGGCCGGTGTCGAGTCCGAGGACGTACCAGCGGCCCGAGCTCCAGGCGACCCGCCACGGCTGCAGGTGCCGGCGGGTGACCTGCGAGGAGCCGCTGCGGCGGTAGTCGAACTCGACCGGCGTACGACGCTGGGCGGCCGACCAGAACGCGTCGAACGACGGCTCCTCGGCGGTGAGCTGGGGCTCCACGAGATCGAGGGCGCTGCGGTCGACGTCCACCCCGGCCGCCTTGAGCTTGACGATCGCGTCGGACGTGGCGCCCGCCAGGCCCGCGTGCTGCCAGACCCGGGCCGCCAGGCCGAGGACCGCCGCCTCGTCGGCCTCGAGCGAGATGTCGGGCAGCTCGAAGGCGCGCCGGTGGATCCGGTAGCCCTGCTCGTCGTCGAAGAAGGCGTCCTGGCTCGCCATCTCGATCGGCACGCCCAGCTGGCGCAGCTCGTCCTTGTCGCGCTCGAACATCTTCTCGAAGGCCTCGTCGCCCGACCCGGCGTAGAGCTGGCTGCGGATGTGGTCCTTGTCGAGGTGACGGCGTGCCACGAGCAGCATGATGAGCAGGTTCATCAGCCGTTCGCTCTTGGTCATCGCCATGTCAGGGTCTCTCGCCGGGACTCAGTAGGCGGCCAGCACGTCGACCACGAACACCAACGTCGAGTTGGGCTTGATCGAGCCCTGGCCCTGGGCGCCGTAGGCGAGTCCCGGGGGGATCACCAGGAGGACCCGGCTGCCGACGGGCACGCCCACCAGGCCCTGGTCCCAGCCCTTGATGACCGCGCCGGTGCCGATCGCGGTGCTGAAGGGCTGCTTGCCGAAGGACTGGTCGAAGACGGTGTCGGCCCCGTAGGTCTCGCCCAGGTAGTTCATCACCGTCTGGTCGCCCTTGGCCACCGGGTCGCCCGTGCCCTTGATCAGGGTGATCACCTGGAGCTTGGTCGGCGGCGCCTTGGGGCTCTTGGAGAAGTCGAAGCCGGTGGGCACGCCGTCCTTCTCGACCAGCTGGGGAGCGCTCGCCGGCGGGGTCTGGGCCGCCCCCTGGGGCTCGCTCAGCACCTTCTCCATCACGTCGACGACGAAGACGACGTCGTCGCTGTTGCCGATCTTGAGGTTGGGGTTGCCCTGGTCGCCGAAGGCGTCGGCGGGCGGCGCGACCACGAGCACCCGTGAGCCGACGGTGTGGTCGGCGATGCCGGTGTAGATGGCCTTGCTGAGGTCCGAGGTCACCGGGACCGCCTCGGGCTTGCCCTGGGCGTAGGAGCTGTAGGCCTCCTCCTTGCTGAAGCCGTTGCCGATCCACACGTTCACCAGGGCCTGGTCACCCTCGACGACCTTCTCGCCGTCGCCCTCGACCAGGGTCAAGCTGTCGAGGGTGGTGGTGTCGACCACGCCGTTCCAGGTGACGTCCGGCGCCTTGCCGAAGTCCCCCTTGACGGTGACCGCACCGAGCCCGCCGTCGGCGCTGCTGCTGGAGTCGGTCGAGGTCGAGTCGCCCGAGGAGTCGCCGCAGGCGGCGAGGCCGAGGAGCAGGGAGAGGAGGCCCAGGAGGGCGGTGAGGCGGCGCACGTGTTCACCTTCGTGGTCGGGACGGTCGGCGCGGTCACCCTACCCGGGAGTCCCCAGAGGGACCGGTAGCAGGTCACATGCCGTCGATGAGTCGCTGCACCCGCTCGTCGTACGCCCGGAACGGGTCCTTGCACAGCACCGTGCGCTGGGCCTGGTCGTTGAGCTTGAGGTGCACCCAGTCGACGGTGAAGTCGCGGCGGCGCTCCTGGGCCTTCTTGATGAACTCGCCGCGCAGCCGGGCCCGGGTGTTCTGCGGGGGCACGGACTTGGCCTCGAAGGTCTTCAGGTCCGTGGTGACCCGCTCGACCATCCCCCGCTTCTCCAGCAGGTAGTAGAGGCCCCGGTTGCGGTGGATGTCGTGGTAGGCGAGGTCGAGCTGGGCGACCCGGGCGTGGCCCAGGGGCAGGCCGTGCTTGGCGCGGTACTGCTCGATCAGCTTCCACTTGATCACCCAGTCGATCTCGCGGTCGACGAGGCCGAGGTCGTCGGACTCGATGGCCTTGAGGCCGCGCTCCCACAGGTCGAGCACCCGCTCGATCACCGGCGTGCTGATCTCGCGCCGGTCGACGAAGTCCCGGGCCTTGGAGAGGTACTCGTTCTGGATGTCGAGCGCGCTCGCCTCCCGGCCGTTGGCGAGCCGGATCTTGCGCTGCCCGGTCATGTCGTGGGAGATCTCGCGGATCGCCCGGATCGGGTTCTCCATGGTGAGGTCGCGCATGATCACGCCCTCCTCGATCATCCGCAGCACCAGGTCGCAGCTGGCCACCTTGAGCAGGGTGGTGGTCTCGCTCATGTTGGAGTCGCCGACGATCACGTGCAGCCGGCGGTAGCGCTCGGCGTCGGCGTGCGGCTCGTCGCGGGTGTTGATGATCGGTCGGCTCCGGGTGGTGGCGCTGGAGACGCCCTCCCAGATGTGCTCGGCGCGCTGGCTCACGGCGTACGACGCGCCCCGCGGGGTCTGCGTCACCTTGCCGGCGCCCACGATGATCTGTCGGGTGACCAGGAACGGGATCAGGATGTCGGCGAGCCGGGAGAACTCGCCGGCCCGGCCGACCAGGTAGTTCTCGTGGCAGCCGTAGGAGTTGCCTGCGGAGTCGGTGTTGTTCTTGAACAGGTAGATGTCGCCGGAGATGCCCTCGTCGTGCAGTCGCTGCTCGGCGTCGAGCAGCAGTCCTTCGAGGACCCGCTCCCCCGCCTTGTCGTGGGTGACCAGCTCCACGATGTCGTCGCACTCGGGCGTGGCGTACTCGGGGTGGCTGCCCACGTCGAGGTAGAGCCGGGCGCCGTTGCGCAGGAACACGTTGCTGCTGCGACCCCAGCTGACCACCTTGCGGAACAGGTAGCGGGCCACCTCGTCCGGGCTCAGGCGGCGCTGGCCCTTGAACGTGCACGTGACGCCGTACTCGTTCTCGATCCCGAAGATCCGCCTGTCCATGGGGAAAACCTACCCGGCTGGGGGTGGTGGGCCGGTCGGATTCGCCGGTCCACCGGCGATTCCTGACGTTCTCAGCCGATGCAACCCCCCAGAACGTCAGGGAACGGCCGATGAGTGGGGCTGGTGTGACGGGTGGGGTTGCGTGGTGCAAGGTGCGCCTCAGAGCAGCCCGGCGTGGTCGAGCGCCAGGTAGGTCTGCTCCACGCTCCCCAGCCGTCCGGCCCGCAGTCCCGTCGTACGTCGGGCAGCGACATCAGCACCACCTCACAGTCCTCGAACTCGTCGAGCTCCTGAGGGTGCGTCCGCGTGCAGCCGCGCGCCAGCGCTGCATAGCGCGCGTGGGTCGAGTTGTTGGGCTGGACCGAGGCGATCACCTCGACCGAGTCGGCCGTGTAGCCGGTCTCCTCGCGCAGCTCGCGGCCGGCCGCGGCCAGCACCTCCTCGCCCTCGTCGACGATCCCACCGGGCAGCGAGACCACCTGGCGGCCCAGGGCGGGGCGGAACTGGCGCACCAGCACCACCTGGTCGTCGGGCGTCAGCGCAAGCACGGCCACCGACCGGGGCAGGTCGAGCACGTCCCAGACCGTCTCGCGGCCATCGGGCAGCCGCAGGGTCCGGCGCAGCACCCGGATGAAGCCCTGGTAGGCGACCTCGTCGGGCCCGACGGGGGTCCAGGCCGCCCCCGGGTCTCGGGTGCGGGCCCGGACTCCTCCGAGGTCACGCGATCGGGTCGCCCGGGTCCACCGGCGGGGAGGGCGGGCTCACGGGCGGTGCCACCGGGGGTGCCACCGGCGGCGACGGCTCGCCGGTCACCGGGGGCTGCAGCGGCGGCACGCCCCCGCTCACCTGGTCGGTCGGGTCGCTCGGGTCGTCGATCATCGGCGCCGTGGAAGTACCGACAGGGTCGGGTTCGTCGGTGGCCGGACCGCGATCTCCGAGGATCTCACCGAGCTGCTTGGGCGGGATCCGGCGGAACTTGCGGGGCCGGGTGCGGGTCCGGTCGAGCACTGCCACCTCGAGGTGGTCGTCGGCGATCACCCGGTCGTCGGCCTCGGAGTGCCCGAGCGCGGCGACGGCCAGCCGCAGCGCGTCCTCGAGCGCGGCGCCCTCGGCGTACCGCTCGCGCAGGTAGCCCGCCACCACGTCGGAGGCACCGCCCATCACCGCGAAGCCGTGCTCGTCGGCGACCTGGCCGTCGTAGGTGAGCCGGTAGATCTGGTCGTCACCGGGCTCGTCACCGGTCTCCGCCACGAACAGCTCCACCTCGTAGGGCTTCTCGCCCCCGCTGGAGAAGATCGTGCCCAGGGTCTGGGCGTAGGCGTTGGCAAGAGCCCGGCCGGTGACGTCGCGGCGGTCGTAGGCGTAGCCACGCATGTCGGCCAGCCGCACCCCCGCGATCCGCAGGTTCTCGAACTCGTTGTAGCGACCGACCGCGGCGAACGCGATCCGGTCGTAGATCTCCGAGACCTTGTGCAGCGCCTGCGACGGGTTCTCGGAGACGAACAGCACGCCGTCGGCGTACTGGACGACCACCACTGACCGGCCGCGACCGATGCCCTTGCGGGCGAAGTCGGCACGGTCCTTCATCAGCTGCTCGGGTGAGACGTAGAACGGCATGCTCATGTCAGTTCATCCCCCCGTCGAGGGCCGCGTGCGGCCCGTCGGGACGGCGCATCCGGCCGGCGACGACCCGATCGGCGATCGTGGCCACCTCGTCGTCGGGCATCCGGTGGCCGCCGTCGACGGTGATCACCTGGACCACGGGGAAGATCCGGCGGCTGAGGTCGGGTCCGCCGGTGGCCGAGTCGTCGTCGGCGGCGTCGTAGAGCGCCTCGACGACGGCCTGGACGCACTGCTCGGCACTGAGGTCGTCGCGGTAGAGCTTCTTGAGCGAGCCGCGGGCGAACAGCGAGCCGGAGCCCACCGAGTGGAACGCGGTCTCCTCGTAGCGGCCGCCGGTGACGTCGTAGGAGAAGATCCGGCCCTGGTCGGTGGTCAGGTCGAAGCCGGCGAACAACGGCACCACGGCCAGCCCCTGCATCGCCATGCCGAGGTTCGCCCGGATCAGGGCGGCCAGCCGGTTGGCCTTGCCGTCGAGGGAGAGCGTGGAGCCCTCGATCTTCTCGTAGTGCTCGAGCTCGGTCTGGAAGAGCCGCACCATCTCCACGGCGAGACCGGCCGAGCCGGCGATGCCGACGCACGAGTACTCGTCGGCAGGGAAGACCTTCTCGATGTCGCGCTGGGCGATGATGTTGCCCATCGTGGCGCGCCGGTCGCCCGCCATCACCACCCCGCCGGGGAAGGTGGCCGCGACGATCGTGGTGCCGTGCGGGGCCAGCTCACCGGCGTTGCCCGGGGGCAGCCCGTGGCGCGCCGGCAGCAGCTGGGGCGCGTTGGCCGACAGGAAGTCGGAGAACGACGAGGTGCCCGGCGAGAAGTACGACGCCGGGAGGCGCGGGTCGTTCATTCGCCACCCTTCTGGATGAACGACTTCACGAAGTCCTCGGCGTTGGTCTCGAGGACGTCGTCGATCTCGTCGAGCATGGCGTCGATGTCTTCGTCGAGCCGTTCCTTGCGCTCGGCGACGGCTTCGGCGGGCGCGACCTCGGGGGTCTCGTCGACCTCGCCGGACTTCTTGGGTTGCTTCTGCTCCTGTGCCATGGCTCGACCCTATCCACTGGGTGTGACATTCCGGGGCAAGGATCTCAGGTCGTCAGGGCCGAGAACAGCTCTTCGGCGGTGTCGCAGCGGTCCAGCAGCGCCCCCACGTGCGCCTTGCTGCCGCGCAACGGGTCGATCGTCGGCACCCGCTGCAGCGACTCGCGGCCGGGCAGGTCGAAGATCACCGAGTCCCACGAGGCCGCGGCGACGCTGTCGGCGTACTTCTCCAGGCAGCGCCCCCGGAAGTAGGCCCGGGTGTCCTCGGGTGGGTCGTGCATGGCCGCGGACACCGCGTCGTCGGCCAGCAGCCGCTCTATCCGGCCCATCCGCACCAGCCGGTGGTAGAGCCCCTTGTCGGGGCGGATGTCGGCGTACTGCAGGTCGATCAGGTGCAGCTTCGCGTCGTCCCAGTCGAGGCCGTCGCGTTCGCGGTACTGCTCCAGCAGTCGCAGCTTGGCCACCCAGTCGAGCTCGGTCGCGCACTCCATCGGGTCGCGGGCCAGTCGGTCCAGCACCGACTCCCAGCGGGCCAGCACGTCGAGGGTCTGGGCGTCGGCGTCGACGCGCTCGTCGACGTACTTGCGGGCCAGGTCGAGGTACTCCATCTGCAGCTGTACGGCGGTCAGCGTGCGGCCGTCCTGGAGCGTGATCAGGTGGGTGAGCGTGGGGTCGTGGGAGACGGCCCGCAGCGCGGCCACCGGACCCTCGACGTCGAGCCCGGGCCGCAGGTAGCCGTCCTCGATCATGGCCAGCACCAGCGCCGTGGTGCCGACCTTGAGGTAGGTGGAGATCTCGGCCAGGTTGGCGTCGCCGAGGATGACGTGCAGCCGGCGGTAGCGCTCGGGATCGGCGTGCGGCTCGTCGCGGGTGTTGATGATCGGGCGCTTGAGCGTGGTCTCGAGGCCCACCTCGACCTCGAAGTAGTCGGCGCGCTGGCTGATCTGGAAGCCGTGCTCCCGGCCGTCCTGCCCGATGCCGACCCGGCCGGCGCCGCAGACCACCTGGCGGGACACGAAGAACGGGGTCAGGTGGTGCACGATGTCGCCGAACGGCGTGGCCCGGCGCATCAGGTAGTTCTCGTGCGCGCCGTACGACGCACCCTTGTTGTCGGTGTTGTTCTTGTAGAGCAGGATCGACGCACCGCCGGGCAGCTGGCCGGCGCGGATCGCGGCGTCGAGCATCACCTGCTCCCCCGCCTTGTCCCACTTCACGATGTCGAGCGGGCTGGTCACCTCGGGCGTGGCGTACTCCGGGTGGGCATGGTCGACGTAGAGCCGAGCACCGTTGGTGAGGATGATGTTGGCCAGGCCCATGTCCTCGTCGGTGAGCTGCGAGGCGTCGGCGACCTGGCGGGACATGTCGAACCCGCGTGCGTCGCGCAGCGGCGACTCCTCCTCGAAGTCCCACCGCGCCCGCCGGGCACTGGGTGAGGCGGTCGCGTAGGCGTTGACAACCTGGGAGGACGCCACCATCGGGTTGGCCAGCGGCTGGCCCTGCACCGAGATGCCGTACTCCACCTCGGTGCCCATCACCCGGCGTACGCTCATGGCAGCGAGCCTACGCGGTGCCCCCGACGCAAGGAGACGGCATGGGCTTCTGGGAGGACCGGGTGGTGCCCCGGGTGGTGGACCGCGCCGGTACGGCGCCCGGACTGACGCGGCTGCGCCGCGTCGCCTGCGAGGGCCTGAGCGGTCGGGTGCTCGAGATCGGCTTCGGATCGGGCCTCAACGTCGGCCTCTACCCGCCCGAGGTGACCTCGGTGGTGGCCGTGGAGCCGTCGGACGTCGGGTGGGCGCTGTCGGCGCAACGACGGGCGTCGAGCAGCGTGCCGATCGAGCGTGGGGGGCTGGACGGACAGGCCCTCACCGAGGCCGACGGCTCGGTCGACAGCGTGCTCTCCACCCTGACGCTCTGCACCATCCCCGACCCAGGACGGGCGCTGCGCGAGATCCGCAGGGTGCTGCGCCCGGGCGGGACGCTGCACTTCGTGGAGCACGGAGTGGCACCCGACGACGGCGTACGGCGCTGGCAGCACCGGCTGGAGCCCTGGCAGCGCCGTGCGTTCGGCGGCTGCCACCTCACCCGCGACCTCCCGGCGCTGCTGGTCGAGGCCGGCTTCGAGGCGACCAGGCTGCGCGCGGGCTACGTGGCCGGGCCGGCAGTCTCCCGGCCCTGGGCCTACTGCTTCACCGGAGCTGCCGTGAAGACACCGGCAGGAACGGGAGCCAGGGCATGACCGGTGGCGAGAGGAACCGGGCGGTGGCCGCGGCCGAGGCACTGGGGCTCCCCCACCGGGTCACCCGGCACGGACCGGTGCGCTCGCTGGCCGAGGCGGCCGTGGCGCGAGGCGTCGAGCCCGCGGCCATCGTGAAGACCATGGTGGTGCGGCTCGCCGACGACGACCACCGGTTCGTGCTGGTGCCGGGCGACCGGGAGATCTCGTGGCCGAAGCTGCGTGCCCTGCTCGGTGTCAACCGGGTGTCGATGCCGAGCGCCGACGTCGCCTTCTCGGTCACCGGCTACCAGCGCGGCACCATCACGCCGCTGGGCAGCAGCACGACGTGGCCGGTGATCGCGGACGCGGCCGTGCAGGGTCAGGTGTCCCTCGGCGCCGGTGAGCACGGCGTCGCACTCACCGTCGAGGCGGACGACCTGGTGCGCGCGTTCGACGCCACCGTCGCCGACGTCACCGAGCCGGCCTGACCCCGTGACGTGGCGTTTCTGCCGATCGGCGGCTGGGGCCCGGCCCTCCCCCGGGCACAGGGGCCCGGAGCAGGCGCGGGCTCCCGGCGTCCGGCTGCTGGACCCGGGGCTGGGCGGGTCGGTCGACCCTAGCGCCGGTTGCCGCCTCCGGCGGAGCGGTGCGCGTCGGCCTGGGCCTTGCCCGGGTTGCCGCCGGTCGTGACGCCCCGGCCGATGTCCGGACCGAGCCTGGCCCGACCGCTCGACCACCACGCCAGCGCGAAGTCCACCACGACCGCCGCGAGTGCGATCCACCAGAACATGGCGTCCCCCTTCGAGCCACGGACTAGAGATACTGCCCCGTGTTGGCCACCGTGTCGATGGACCGGCCGGGCTCGGTTCCCTGCTTGCCGGTGATCAGGGTGCGGATGAAGACGATCCGCTCCCCCTTCTTGCCGGAGATGCGCGCCCAGTCGTCGGGGTTCGTGGTGTTCGGGAGGTCCTCGTTCTCCTTGAACTCGTCGACACAGGCCTGCAGCATGTGCTGCACCCGCAGGCCTTTCTGGTCGTGGTCGAGCAGGTCCTTGATCGCCATCTTCTTGGCCCGATCGACGATGTTCTGGATCATCGCGCCGGAGTTGAAGTCCTTGAAGTACAGGACCTCCTTGTCGCCGTTGGC
>JBBQRV010000105.1:0-11557 GCA_038214475.1 Propionibacteriales bacterium
CCGCCAAGAAGACGACCACCAAGAAGGCGGCGGCCAAGAAGACCACGACGAAGAAGACGGCGGCGAAGAAGGCGACCTCGAAGGCCGCCGCGAAGAAGTCATGACGCGCCCCGGGGGAGCCGGCGTCCGTACGGTCGCGTACGGCCACGCAGCTCGCCGGTCTCGGTCCGGTCGCCGACCCGGCCGTCGGACCGGGTGTCGGATCGGCCCCGTAGGTTCGTCGCGTGCAGAGTGAGCCCGGCGTCCACCCGTCGTACGGGGTGTTCGTCTGCTTCGAGGGCGGCGAGGGTGCTGGCAAGTCGACCCAGTCGCGGCTGCTGAAGACCTGGCTGGAGGATCGCGGCTTCGCCGTGGTGCTCACCTTCGAGCCGGGCGACACCACGGTCGGTCGCCGGGTGCGCGAGATCGTGCTCGACCCGGCCACAGGGGCGCTGGCCGACCGCACCGAGGCCCTGCTCTACGCCGCCGACAAGGCCGAGCACGTCGAGACCGTCGTCCTGCCCGCGCTGGCACGGGGCGACGTGGTGATCACCGACCGCTACGTCGACTCCACGCTGGCCTACCAGGGGGCGGGTCGCGGCATCGACCACGAGCTGGAGCGGGTGGCCCGCTGGGCGACCAGGGACCTGCGCCCCCACCTGACCGTCGTGCTCGACCTGGCGCCCGAGCACGGCCTGGGCCGCTTCGAGGAGCGGGACCGGATCGAGGGTGAGTCGGTCGACTTCCACGAGCGGGTGCGGGGCGCGTTCCTCGAGCTGGCCGCCGCCGACCCTGACCACTACCTCGTCCTCGATGCCCGGCTCGCGGTCGAGGAGATCGCCGACGCCGTCCGTGCCCGGCTCGAGCCGGTGCTCGGGCAGGCGGTGCGCCGATGACCGTCTGGGACCAGCTGGTCGGGCAGCGCCCGGTGGTCGAGGCCCTGCGCCAGGCCGTGGCCGGGCGCGGCATGACCCACTCGTGGCTGTTCACCGGGCCGCCGGGCTCGGGCCGGTCCAACGCCGCCGTCGCGTTCGCGGCGGCGCTGCAGTGCGAGCAGGGGGGCTGCGGGGTCTGCCACGAGTGCCTCACGGTGCTCGCGGGCTCGCACGCCGACGTCAACGTGGTGCGCACCCAGAAGCTCTCCATCGGCGTCGACGAGGTGCGGGTGCTGGTGCGCAGCGCCGCCCTGGCTCCTGTGGGCCGGCGCTGGCAGATCCTGATCGTCGAGGACGCCGACCGGCTCACCGACCAGGCCTTCAACGCGCTGCTCAAGGCGATCGAGGAGCCCACCGACCGCACTGTGTGGATGCTCTGCGCGCCGAGCGTGGAGGACGTCCTGCAGACGATCCGCTCGCGCTGCCGGCTGGTCACGCTCACCACCCCCACCGCGCACGACGTGGCCGGCTTCCTGGTCCGCAGCGCGGGCGTCAACCCCGCGCTCGCGGCGTACGCCGCCCGGGCCAGCCAGGGCCACATCGGTCGGGCGCGGGCGCTGGCTGCCGACGAGGCCACCCGCAACCGGCGCCGTGAGGTGGTCGCGATGCCGGCCCGGCTGACCGGCCTGGCCGGCTGCATGACCTCCGCCACCAACCTGGCCGAGGTGGCCAAGGAGGAGGCCGACGCGATCACCGGTGACCTCGACGTACGCGAGAAGTCCGACCTCGACCAGTCCTACGGCGTGGTCGAGCGGGGTCGCCGGCCGCGGGAGTACGCGCCCGCCCTGGCGGCGCTCGACAAGGCACAGAAGACCCGGGCCAAGCGCTACGTCCTCGACGTCGTCGACCGCAGCCTGATGGACCTGGTCTCGGTCTACCGTGACGCGATCGCGCTGCAGGCCGGTGCCCCGGGCGAGCTGGTCAACGAGGAGCTGCGCGGCGAGATCGCCGAGCTGGTCCGGATCTCCACCCCCGAGCAGCACCTGCGCCGGATCGAGGCGATCTTCGCGGCCCGTGAGCAGATGCTCGAGTTCAACGTGCCCGTCGCCCTGGCGCTGGAGTCCATGATGGTCGCACTGCGCCTCGAGAGGAGACCCGGGTGAAACGCGTCGTGGTCGGCCTGATCGTGCTGGTGCTGCTGATCGGCACGGGCGGCGCCACGGCGTTGCTGCTCTTCTCCCCGGGGGGCGTCGTGTCGTCGGCCGGCCCGCCGCCGCCGCCCCGTCCCGACTTGCCACTGCCGTCCACCGATCCCGGCCTGGCCGCCTTCGTCGACCAGGAGCTCGACTGGCAGCCGTGCCCGAAGGACACCGAGCACGACTGCGCGAAGCTCACGGTCCCGCTCGACTACAGCCAGCCCGGCGGCCGGACGATCCAGCTGGCCCTGCTCAGGGTGCCCGCGCGCAAGGCCGACCAGAAGGTCGGTGCGCTGGTGGTCAACCCCGGTGGGCCGGGAGCGCCGGGCACGTCGTACGCCGCGGCGGGTGCCAGCGTCTTCGGCAAGCGGCTGCTGGACCACTTCGACCTGGTGGGCTTCGACCCGCGGGGCACCGGCGACAGCGCCCCCGTCGACTGCCTCTCTGACGTCGCCCTCGACGCCTACCTGGCCGAGGACCCGGACCCGGAGACACCCGCCGAGCGGGCCCAGTTCCGGCAGTCGGAGCTCACCTTCGGCTCCGGGTGCGTGGCCCTGTCCGGCGACCTCGTCGGGCACGTGAGCACGGTGGAGGCGGCCCGCGACCTCGACGTGCTGCGCGCCGCGCTCGATCAGCCCCGGCTCGACTTCTTCGGGGCGTCGTACGGCACGAAGCTGGGGGCCACCTACGCCCAGCTGTTCCCGCGGCACGTCGGCCGGATGGTGCTCGACGGCGCCATCGACCTGTCCCTCGCGCCGCGGGCGCTCGACCTGCAGCAGGCGACCGGGTTCGAGACCGCGCTGCGTTCCTACGTCGCCAACTGCGTCGAGTCGGGCAGCTGCTTCCTGGGCGACACCACGGACGCCGGAGTGGCCCGGATCCAGGAGTTCCTGGCGTCCATGGAGAGCGGCCCGTTGCCGACCAGCGGCGAGCGTGAGCTCACCGTCGGCAACGCCTACTACGGCGTGATCCTGCCGCTCTACAACCGCAGGTACTGGCTGCTGCTCAGCGCGGCCCTGCGGCAGGCCTTCGCCGGCGACGGCACGTCGCTGCTGCTGCTGGCGGACGCCTACGCGTCGCGCGGGCCGACGTCGTACCTCCACAACTCGATCGAGGCCAACCTGGTCATCAACTGCCTGGACCAGCCGCGCTCGGTGCCGGTGTCGCGGGTGCCGGCGCTGTTGCCCGCCTTCGAGAAGGCCTCACCCACGTTCGGCCGGGTCTTCGCCTACGGCCTGACCGGGTGCGGCGGTCTCCCGTTGCGGGCCGCCGAGGCCGCTCCGCACACCGATGCGAAGGGTGCGCCACCGATCGTGGTGATCGGCACCACCCGTGACCCCGCCACGCCGCTGCGGTGGGCGCAGGCGCTGGCCGGCCAGCTGGCGTCGGGGGTGCTGATCACCCGAGACGGCGACGGCCACACCGGCTACCACGCCGACAACGTGTGCGTCGACCAGGCCGTCGAGGGCTACCTGGTCGACGGCAGCGTGCCCGCCGACGACCTCTCCTGCTGAGCGCTCATCGCGCGCCGCGCGGGTAGACGGGGTCGGCGATCGCCTGGATCCTCCGGGTGGCCAGGTCGATCATCAGCTGGGCGGCGGGGGAGAGGGTCGCGTCGGCCCGGTGCACGATCGCGAGGGTGTCGAACTGGCGCGGGCGCAGGGACACGAAGCCGGCGTTCGGGGCGAGGCGAGGCAGCAGTGCACCCACCGCGCCTCGGGGGATGACGGAGTCGGCCAGCCCCATGCCGACCAGCTCGACGGCGGTCTCGACGTCCTCTACCTCGATCCGGGTCTGAGGGTTGCGGCCGGTCTCGTGCAGCATCTGGCGCAGCACGATCCGGGTCGAGTCGTCGGCGCGCCACGTGGTCTCCGGCATCACCAGGGAGGCCTGCGAGAGCTGGAGCGCCGTGACCGGGCTGGTCAGCTTCTGCGGGTCGGCGCTGATGTAGACCAGCTCGTCGCGCGCCACCGGGGTCACCTGCATGCCCTCGCTGGTCACCGTCGGCACCGCGATCATCGCCGCCTCCAGCCGTCCTCGGCGCAGGTCCTCCTGGACCTCGTTGGAGTTCTGTCCGATCAGCTCGACGCGGACGCCGGGGTGTCGGGCGAGCACGTCGGCCACCAGTCCGGCGCCGGCGTACAGACGGGCGGTGCCGAACATCCCGAACCGGATGGTGCCGGTCTCGAGCGCGGTGACGCTCTGGACCGCGCGTCGGGCCCCCTCGGCGGCCGAGATGGCCGCCTCGGCGTGCGGGCGCAGCGAGTCGGCGACGGTGGTGGGGACGACGCCGCGCCCGACGCGGCGGAACAGGCTGACGCCCAGGGACTTCTCCAGGGCCCGGATCTGCTCGGAGACCGACGGCTGGGCGTAGCCGAGCTCCTCGGCGGCCGCGGTGAGCGAGCCGTGCTCGTACGCGGCGAGGAAGCACCGCAGCTGGTGCAACGAAAGCATAGGTCTCTCCTAGGGAATCCAATGGAAAGAGAGGCTACCCCTATGGGTCGATGGCACGGACAATTGTCGTTGCACCCATCCGCCCACCTCGAGGGAGGCCCTCATGTTCCTCAACCACTGCTCCGCCTGCGACAAGAGCATGCTCATCTTCCCCAGCCGGATCACCTCGCTGGCCAACACCGAGCACGGCATCGTCGTGCACTTCGCGTGCTGGTGCGGATCCGAGCAGACGATGCTGACCGGCCGTACGGCCGAGGTCGCCGACGCGCCGGCCCTGGTGGCCTGAGCGCTCGTCACCACCCGCCAATTGGACGACAACGACGTCACCTCGGGCCGACCGAGGCGTCGTAGTCGTCCAATTGGTGCGCTGTGACAGCGCACATCTATACTCTGCGCTCGTGCCTGCTCGACAAGCACGCGCCGCCTTAGCTCAGTCGGTAGAGCGTCTCACTCGTAATGAGAAGGTCGTCGGTTCGATTCCGACAGGCGGCTCCACCAGATCAGGTCCCACTCCCGACGGGCATGCCCCACGCCCTCGTTGCCTCGGCGTCGACGCGCTGGACAGGTGACCGGCTCCCGCGGCACCGCACGCTGATCCTCGTCGGTGCCGGGGCGCCAGCGGCTGGGCAGCGAGCCGGTCCCGGCGCCCTGACCACAGGGCTTGCGGCATGCGTGGACGAGAGGAGGACGAGCAACGGGGCTCGTCCTCCTCTCGTTCGTCGACCGTTCCCGCTGGTGCGAGTACCTGGGGGGAGGCGGCACTCGGACCGGGCTCGGTCTGTCACGACCCGTAGCCCGGGCGGGCGGACGGGCCGGGCGCTGCTAGCTCCCGGGGTGGTGGGGGGACGGTGGGCCAGCAGCGTGGTCCTTGGTGGGGTGGTCCGTCTTGGGACCCTTCGGCTGGTCGGCCTTCGGGCCGCCTGCGGGGTGGTCCGTCTTGGGACCGCTCGAGTGGCCCGCGGGAGGGCCCTTCGGCTGGTCGGCCTTCGGGCCGCCGCCCGGGTGCTCCGCAGGCGGACCGGTCGGGTGGTCGGTGGCATTGCCGTGCACGGTCGGCTCCCCGATCAGGGTCACGCAGAACTCGCTGACCGCGTCCACTCCACCCGCTGCGGTGACCAGCGCGGTGAAGGCGGGGTTCTGGGCGGCCTTGCCGCCGTGCGAGGTCGCGCCCGCCTGGTACGCCCGGCACAGCCCGGTCAGTGACGGCGACGGCGTGGCTGCTTCGTCGGCGGACTGCTGGCTCTGGTCGGTGCTCTCGTCGCCCGGAGCCTCCGCGGGGTCGGTGTCCCCGTCGGTGCCCACGTCGGTGCCCTCCGTGCCGCCCTGGCCGTCAGTGGCCTCCTCCGTGGGCTGGTCGCCCTCGGTGTCGGGCGACTCGGTGGTCGACGGACTCGCGACCGTCGACGAGCCCCCGATGTGGGGCAGGTGATCGGTCGAGGCAGCCAGGGCCACGCCTCCGGTGGCCGCGGCGGCGACCACCCCGGCAGTGAGGATCTTGGCGGCGGCGAGTTGGGCGAGTGCGGTCTTGAGCATGCTGGGTCTCCGTCGGGCGGCCAGGGGGGACATGGACGAGCTCGCCCGGAACAGCGCAACCGCGCGGTCCTCGCCGGGGGGCGTGGACTCGTCGGTCGAAGCGCGGGCGGCTCCGAGCAGCGAGGCGAGACCGGGGGAGCCCGCGTCGCTGTGCCCGTCAAGCAGCCGCTCGGCGGCTCGACGGGACAGGCGGGGGTGTTGTCGGTTACTCATCTCATCTCTCCAGCGTCGTCGGCGGCGTGAGCGTTACAGCGTCGGGCGAGGTCGACTGGTCCGGCGACTCGTCGGCGCCTTCCTCGAGCAGTCTGGCCAGCCCCTTCAGCCCGCGATGTGCGGCGGTCCGCACCGCGCCCGAACGCTTGCCCAGGACCTGCGCGGCGGCGCGGACGTCCAGCCCCATGACCGCGCGCAGGAGCACGGCCTCGGCCTGGTCCGGTGGCAACCGCCCAATGAGGGCCAGCGCCCGATGCGTGGACAGCAGGCCCAGGGCCAGGTCCTCCGTGTCGCTGCTGTCCGGGAGTCCCAGCAGCTCATCGAAGGGGGTGTCCGAGATGGGTCGTCTGCGCCGGGCGCGGAGGTGGTCCAGGGCCCGGTTCCGCCCTATCGTCGTCACCCACCCACGAAACCCGTCCGCCGCCCCGTGGAAGCGGCCCAGATCCCGGCACACCTGGGCCCAGGTCTCAGCGGCGACGTCCTCTGCTTCTCCCGGCCCGACCAGTGCGGCGAGATAGCGCAACAGAGCTGGCTGCAGGGCGCGGTAGACCTCCCGGAACGCCTGCTCGTCCCCCTGCAGCATCAGCGCCACGGTGGTGTCGTGGTCGTCCTCGCGCTGGGTCATCACCATCCTTGCTGCCCCGGCTGTCCCGGCTCGCCGACACAGGTCTACCGCATCAGGGCCGAAGGGTGCTCTGAAATGCGCATCCGGAACGAGCCGGTGACCGGTCGGGCGGGCCGCCCCACCACGGGGTACCGTGACCACACACGACAGGGGAGCGCCACCCGGCGCTGAGAGTGCGGACAAGCCGCAGACCCTATGAACCTGCTCCGGCTAGCACCGGCGAAGGGAGTCACCATGAGGTCCACCCGCGCGCTCCTCGCAGCGCTCCTCCTCCTCGGCACGGGCGCCTGCTCGACCCTGGGTCAGGGAGCCGACGACCGGGGCACCGACGACCCGGGTGCCGGCTCGTCCGGGCCCGCCGGCGCGTCGAAGGACGTCGTCCTGGTCACGCACGACTCGTTCGAGCTGCCCAAGAAGCTGGTCACCCAGTTCGAGACCGACACCGGCTACCACCTGGTGGTCCGCGCCAGTGGCGACGCGGGCGCGCTGACCAGCAAGCTGGTGCTCACCAAGGACTCCCCGACCGGCGACGTCGCCTTCGGGGTCGACAACACCTTTGCAGGACGCGCGGTACAGGCGGGCGTCTTCGCGCCGTACGACGTGTCGCTGCCTGCTGGTGCGGAGCGGTACCTCCTCAGCGGCGACGGGGCGGACACCCTGGCGCCGGTCGACACCGGTGACGTCTGCGTCAACGTCGACACCGCCTGGTTCGCCGAGCACGCCCTGCCGCCCCCCACCGGCCTCGACGACCTCGTCGACCCGCGCTACCGCGACCTCTTCGTCACGCCGGGTGCGCCCACCAGCTCGCCCGGGTTCGCGTTCCTGCTGGCCACGATCGCGGCCGAGGGTGATGGCTGGCAGGACTACTGGACCGCCCTGATGGCCAACGGCGCGAAGCTCACCCAGGGCTGGGAGGACGCCTATTTCGTCGACTTCACGGGGGGTGGCGGGAAGAGCGCCACCCGGCCGATCGTGGTCAGCTACGACTCCTCGCCGGCATACACGGTGGACAAGAAGACCGGTACGTCGAGCACCTCGGCCCTGCTCGACACCTGCACCCGTCAGGTGGAGTACGCGGGCGTGCTCGCGGGCGCCGACAACGTGCCCGGGGCCCAGGCCCTGATCGAGTTCCTGCTCGGCGCGGACGTGCAGGCGGCGCTGCCCCGGAGCATGTACGTCTACCCGGTGCGCGACGGGGTGGTGCTGCCGGCCGACTGGGCGAAGTTCGCCGTCCGGCCGACCAGCACCCTGGACGTGGCGCCGGACGAGATCGAGAGCAACCGGGACCAGTGGCTCACCGAGTGGACCGACCTCACCTCCCGGTGAGTGAGCGGTGAGTGAGCGGTGAGGGCAGGGTGAACCGCCGCCTGGGCACCATCGCAGGGCTGGCCCTCGGCCCGCTGCTGGTGCTGGCCGTCTTCTTCGTCCTGCCCGTGACAGGCATGGTGGCCCGCGGCTTCTGGCCGGACGGCGCCTTCGACCCGGCCGGCGTGCTCGACGTGCTGGCCCGTCCGCGTGTGCACCGGGTGCTGTGGTTCACCCTCTGGTCCTCGACGGTGGCCACCGTGATCACCCTGGTGCTCGGGATCCCGTCGGCGTACGTGCTGCACCGGCTCAGGTTCCCGGGCGTCCGGCTGCTGCGGGCGGCCCTGCTGGTGCCGTTCGTGCTGCCCACCGTGGTGGTGGGGGTGGCTTTCCGCCAGCTCATCTCCGAGGGCGGGCCGCTCGGCGGGCTGCGCCTCGACGGCTCCGCCACCGCGATCGTCGCCGCGCTGGTGTTCTTCAACGTGGCTGTGGTGATCCGGGCCGTCGGCACGTCCTGGGAGTCGCTGGACCGTCGGCCGGGAGAGGCGGCCGCCGCCCTCGGGGCCTCCCCGCTGCGGGTGTTCACCAGCGTCACGCTGCCGATGCTGCGCCCGGCGATCGTCTCGGCCGCGAGCGTCGTCTTCCTCTTCTGCGCCACCGCCTTCGGCGTGGTGCTCACCCTCGGCGGGCTGCACTACTCGACGGTCGAGACCGAGATCTACCTGCTCACCACCCAGCTGCTCGACCTGCAGGCGGCGGCGGCGCTCTCGGTGCTGCAGCTGCTCACGGTCACCGCGCTGCTGTGGGTGTCGCACCGGGCCCGCCGCCGGCAGGTGGCCGTGGCTCGCACCGCGCCGCGGCCACGGCGACCGGCGCGTGGCGACCTGCCTGCCGGCCTGGTGCTGGGCGCGGTGGTGCTGCTGGTGGCGCTGCCGATCGGCGCCCTGGTGGCGGGATCGCTGCAGACCGACGGCGGCTGGTCGCTGGCCAACTACCGGGCGCTCACCTCGACCGGGAGCCGCGACGCGCTCGTCGTGCCCGCCACCCAGGCGTTGCTGAACTCGCTGCGCACCGCGGTCGACACCACCTGGATGTCGCTGCTGATGGGCCTGCTGATCGCCTTCGTGGTGACCCGCCGGTCCCACACCCCGGCCGAGCGCCGGGTGCGTACGACGCTCGACGGGCTGTTCATGCTGCCCCTCGGAGTGTCGGCGGTGACCCTCGGCTTCGGCTTCCTGATCACCCTCGACCGGCCGCCGTTGGAGCTGCGCGACAACCCGCTCCTGGTGCCGATCGCCCAGGCGCTGGTGGCGTTGCCGCTCGTCGTACGGATCGTGGTGCCGGTGCTCGCCGGCATCGACGACCGACAGCGCCAGGCAGCCGCGTCGCTGGGCGCCTCCCCGTGGCGGGCGGTCCTGACCGTCGACCTGCCCGCGGTGCGCAAGCCGGTGCTGGCCGCGGCCGGCTTCGCGTTCGCGACCTCGCTGGGTGAGTTCGGGGCCACCAGCTTCCTGGCCCGCGACGACTTCCCGACGCTGCCGATCGTGATCTTCCGGCTGCTCGGCCATCCGGGTGCCCAGAACTACGGGATGGCGCTGGCCGCCTCGGTGCTGCTGGCCGCGGTCACCACCGTGGTGATGCTGGCGGTCGACCGGTTCCGGGTGGGCTCCGTGGGAGCCTTCTGACGATGCTCACCCTCGACCAGCTCTCGGTCCGGTACGGCGACCTGCTCGCGGTCGACGACGTGAGCCTCACCCTGCCCGAGGGTGAGGTGCTCGCGGTGCTGGGGCCCTCGGGGTGCGGCAAGTCGACGCTGCTGCGTGCGGTCGCAGGTCTCGAGCCGGTCAGCGCCGGCCGGGTGTCCTTCGACGGGTCCGACCTGGCCGGCGTCCCCACCCACAGGCGCGGCTTCGCGCTGATGTTCCAGGACGGTCAGCTGTTCGAGCACCAGAGCGTGGGTGGCAACGTGGGCTACCCGCTGCGGCTGCGCCGTCGGCCCAGGGCGGCGGTGGCGGCCCGGGTCGCGGAGCTGCTCGCGCTGGTCGGACTCGACGGGTACGCCGACCGGGCCCCGGCCACCCTCTCCGGAGGTGAGCGGCAGCGGGTCGCCCTGGCCCGCGCCCTCGCGGTGGAGCCGCGGCTGCTGCTGCTCGACGAGCCCCTCTCCGCGCTCGACAAGACCCTGCGCGAGAGGCTCGCCGTCGACCTCCGCTCGATCCTGACCGCCGCCGGCACCACGGCCCTCCTGGTGACCCACGACCACGAGGAGGCGTTCACGGTGGCCGACCGGATGGCGGTGATGCGCGCCGGCCGGCTGGTGCAGGCCGGCACGCTCAGCGAGGTGTGGGAACACCCGGCGGACGCCGACACCGCACGCTTCCTGGGCTACGCCAGCGTGCTCACCGGTGCCGCCGCCCGTCTGCTCGTCGCCGCGGCGGGCCTTCCGGAGGGCGGTTCCGCATCCCCGGTGGCGCTGCGGCGCTCGGCGCTGGCTGTGCAGGCCACCGGGCCGCTCGAGGGCACGGTGGTCGGGGCCACGCTGGCGCCCGGACAGGTGCGACTCCGCGTCGACGTGGCCGGGCTCGGGGAGCTCGACGCGGTCGCGCGCACCGACGTACCCCTGCCGCCGCCGGGCGCCGCGGTGCGACTGGCCGTCGACGTGACCCGGATCGCAGCCGTGGGCCCTGGCGCACGGGCGTCGGGACGCCGGTAGGACGCGGTCCCTAGACTGCCCACGTGCATCGTCGGGCCTACGTACTCCTCATCGGCATCGCCGTCCTGATGGGTTCGCTGGCCGTGATCACCGCCGTCAGCCTCGACAAGCGGCTCCTCGACCCCGAGGGCAGCTTCCTCGGCCCGTCCTGGTTGCGCCTGCCGCTGATCGTCACCGGGGCGGCGGCACTCGACTTCGTGCCCCGCACGCTGTGGCTCTCGCGGCTGAACCCGAAGAGGATGCCGCGCATCGTCGTCGAGCGCTGGCGCGAGCACTGGTCGCGCGAACGGGTCACGTTGGTGGTCCTGGGCCTGGTCAGCTTCTACGTCACCTATGTGAGCTACCGGAACCTCAAGTCGTTCCTGCCGGAGGTGATCGGGCAGAAGTACGACCGCCAGCTGCACCAGATCGACCAGTTCCTCTTCTTCGGCCACGAGCCGGCGGTGGTGCTGCACGACCTGCTCGGCGAGGGCTTCTCGGCGCACGTGCTGTCGTTCATCTACCTGTGGTTCCTGCCGCTGGTGCCGCTCGCGCTCGGCGCCTGGCTGGTGTGGTCGCGCAACATCTCGTTCGGATACTGGTTCGCCACCTCCCAGTGCCTGGCCTGGTCACTGGGCACCGCGTCGTACTACGCGCTGCCCACCACCGGGCCGGGTTTCGAGTA
>JBBQRV010000106.1:0-11506 GCA_038214475.1 Propionibacteriales bacterium
GTGACCAGGCCGGAGCCGTCGGCGACCGCCCGGTCGCTGACCGCCGAGGCCACGCCCGAGGTGCCCACGGAGACCAGGACGTCGCCGGGGCGCAGGTCGAGGGCCAGGGCGGCGGCCATGTTGTCGCCGGTGCCGGGCGACAGCACCTGGCCAGCGGCGGTGTGGGCGGCCACCGATCCCGGGGCCGCGAGCCGCGGCAGCTCGGGCGGGTGGCCGAGGGCGGCGCCGGCGTGGTCGGGCAGCCAGGTGCCGGCTGCGGTGGCGAAGTAGCCGGTGCCGGAGGCGTCACCGCGATCGGTGAAGGGCTCGGTCCCGGGTGCGCTGGCGTGCGCGGAGACGTAGTCGTGGGGAAGCAGCACCCTGGCCACCCGCGCGGCGGCCTCGGGCTCGTGGTCGCGCAGCCACCGGAGCTTGGAGGCCGTGAACGAGGCCACGAGCACGCTGCCGACCGCGTCGGCACACGCCTGGGGACCGCCCCACTCCTCGACCAGGGCAGCCGCCTCGGAAGCGGACCGGGTGTCGTTCCACAGCAGCGCGTCGCGGACGGGGACACCGTCGGCGTCGAGCGTCACCATGCCGTGCTGCTGACCGCCGACACCGAGCGCGTCGGCGCGGCCCAGGAGGCCGTCGGTGGCGGTGTCGAAGGCGCTCAGCCAGGCGGTCGGGTCGACCTCGGTGCCGTCGGGGTGCACGGCCGAGCCACGCGCCACCACCGTCCCGTCGTCGGCGTCGACCAGCAGTGCCTTCGTCGACTGCGTGGAGGAGTCCACGCCCAGGACCAGCGTCATGTCTCCATTAAGTACGAGTCTTGAACTAATGTCAAGAGTCGGGGCCGAGCAGGGCGGCGTACTCCTGGTGCCGCTCGATGAAGGCCGCCACGAACGGACACGTGGGCACCACCGTGAGCCCACCGCGGCGGCGTACGTCGTCGAGGGCCGCGCGGACCAGGGTGCTGCCCACGCCGTGACCCTCCAGGGTCACCTGGGTGTGGGTGAACACCACCTCGTCGCCGCGTCGGGTGTAGGCCGCGATCCCGGCCCGCTCGCCGTCGACGAAGGCCTCGTAGCGGTGCTTCCCGGGGTTGTCCCGGACCTCGACGCTCACTGCCGAGCCAGCCCCGTCGGCACGCCCCGGTGCCCGCCCGCGGCCAGGTACGGCGCGAGCCGGCCGGACCGGCCCACCAGGCGGTTGTCCCTGGAGAGGGTCATCGACCCCGTCTGGCCAGCGCCGGTCAGGCTGATCGAGCCCGGGGCCGGCACGTGGCCGTCGCTCTGCCACAGACGTCCGGCCTTGCTGCCCGGCACCACCTGGACCTCGTTGATGGCCAGGTCCATCCGGTCGCCGGTGACGCGTCCGGTGAGCCACGACGTCAGTCCGTACTGCATGGCCCCGCCGTGCGAGATCTGGGCGATGCCGTCGCGGTGGATCGCCGTGACGTCGTGCACCTCGCCGCACAGGTAGAGGTCGACGTGGTGGCGCAGCATGGTCCTCCACAGCCGCGAGTTCGCACGGCCGGTGTACATCAGCCCCGAGGAGGAGCGCTTGCGGACAGGTCCGACGATGGGCGTGTGGCCCTGGACGATGATCCAGTCCACCCCGTCGGCCTGGGCCTGGGAGAGCACCCGGTCGACCCAGGCGAGCTGCTGGTCGTCGACCTCGGCGATGACGTCGGAGCCGGTGTTCTCGAAGACGTCGAGGGACACCAGCTGAACCTCCGGGTCCAGCCGGGCCGCATAGGCGGTCCCCGACGCGGGGCCAGCCGGGTGCCAGCCCGGGTTCCCGCCGAGGATCCACCTGCTGAACTGGTGACGGAAGAGCTCGACATTGCGCTGCCGGAAGTGCGAGTAGCCGCTGGTGCCGGAGCCCCACGGGTTGTCGCCGAGGTCGTGGTCGCCCACGGCGGGGTGGACGTCCATGCCCCTGGCGGTCCACCGGCGCAGCCACCGGGTGAAGTAGAAGCGCGCGGCGGCACGCACGTGCGCCCGCTTCTGGACCTCGGTGCGGGTCGGTCCGAAGGTCCCGGTCCTTGCGGTGTCCATGCCCCAGTGCCCCTCGACGAGGTCGCCCGCGACCAGGAAGTCCGAGGCGCCGGTGGCCCGGAACTGGTTCATCAGGTAGTAGACGGCCGTCCCGTAGGACGCGTCGTACGACGTGTGGGCCCCGTCGAAGTCGGGGCGCGAGCCGACGTCCCCGAGGTCGACGTTCAAGAAGTCGGGCGAGGAGGTGAAGACGTAGTCGGGCCGCGGCGACGACGACGGCGCTGCCTCACCCGTCCCGGTCGAGACGGTCGTGAGAGCCAGCGCGGCCGTTGCCGCGAGCGTGGCCAACCTGGATGTACGCATGCCTGTGCCCCTGAGAAAGTCCGAGTCCGATCCGAGCCAGGCGGACGCTAGCACGACCCGGACGCGGTCACCGCAACCCCGGACCGGGGGTCCGGCTCACTCCCACTCGATGGTGCCCGGCGGCTTGCTGGTGATGTCGAGGGTGACCCGGTTGACCTCGGCCACCTCGTTGGTGATCCGGGTCGAGATCCGCTCCAGCACGTCGTAGGGCAGCCGGCCCCAGTCCGCGGTCATCGCGTCCTCGGAAGTCACCGGGCGGATCACCACGGGGTGACCGTAGGTGCGCCCGTCGCCCTGCACGCCCACCGAACGCACGTCGGCCAGCAACACCACGGGCATCTGCCAGATCTCGCGGTCGAGTCCCGACCGGGTCAGCTCCTCGCGGGCGATCGCGTCGGCCTCGCGGAGCAGGTCGAGCCGTTCACGGGTCACCTCGCCGATGATCCGGATACCGAGCCCCGGGCCGGGGAAGGGCTGGCGCCAGACGATCTCGGCGGGCAGGCCGAGCTGCTCCCCCACCAACCGGACCTCGTCCTTGAACAGGGTGCGCAGCGGCTCGACCAGCTCGAACTCCAGGTCGTCGGGCAGCCCGCCCACGTTGTGGTGCGACTTGATGTTCGAGGTGCCGGCGCCGCCGCCGGACTCCACCACGTCGGGGTAGAGGGTGCCCTGCACCAGGTAGGCGACCTTGCCGGGGGCGCCCTCCAGGATCTGGGCCTCGGCGGCCTCGAACACCCGGATGAACTCTCGGCCGATGGTCTTGCGCTTCTCCTCGGGGTCGCTGATCCCCGCCAGCGCGTCGAGGAAGCGCTTCTCGGCGTCGACCACCACCCGGTCGACGCCGGTGGCCGCGACGAAGTCGCGTTCGACCTGCTCGGTCTCACCCTTGCGCATCAACCCGTGGTCGACGTACACGCAGGTGAGCCGCTCGCCGATCGCGCGCTGCACGATCGCCGCCGCCACCGCGGAGTCGACGCCGCCACTGAGCCCGCAGATGGCGCGGCCCTCGGGCCCGATCTGGGCCCGGATCCTTTCGATCTGCTCCTCGACGATGTTGACCATGGTCCAGGTCGGTCGGCAGCCCGCGATGTCGTGCAGGAAGTGCTCGAGCACCCGCTGGCCGTGCTCGGTGTGCATCACCTCGGGGTGCCACTGCACGCCGGCCTGGCGGGTCTCGAGGTTCTCGAAGGCGGCCACCGGGGTGACGGCCGTGCTGGCCAGCACGGTGAAGCCCTCGGCCTCGCGGACGACCGAGTCGCCGTGCGACATCCACACGTTGTGTGCCGGCGGCAGGTCGGCCAGCAGCGTGCCCGGCTGCGTGACGGTGACCGGCGTCCGGCCGTACTCGCGGGCGCCGGTGTGGGCGACCTCGCCACCCAGGGCCCGCGCCATCAGCTGGAAGCCGTAGCACATGCCGAAGACCGGCACGCCGGCCGAGAACACGGCCGGGTCCACGCTCGGCGCGCCCTCGGCGTACACCGACGAAGGGCCGCCAGACAGGATGATCGCGGACGGGCGTCGCTCGAGCATCTCGGCCACCGACATCGTGTGCGGGACGATCTCGGAGTAGACGCGGGCCTCCCGGACCCGGCGGGCGATCAGCTGGGCGTACTGCGCCCCGAAGTCGACGACGAGCACCGTGTCGTGGGTCGGTTCGCGGGTCTGGTCGTGGGTCATGGGCGCCTTTCGAGGGCTCTCCGGGGCGGGGAGCGCAGTCTATCGGCGGGGACGGGTGGCGAGCACGGTCAGGGCCCGGCCGGGAGGGAGGTGGCCGGGCCCTGATTCGTCCGTGCCCACGGTCGGACCGAGCCCGGACGGCGGACCCGCACAGGTGAGGGAGCAGAGCTGCTCCGGATCCACCCCTTCAACGACGCCGGGCGCCCGCGGGTCACGCCCCGCAGGGCGCGGGCGTCAGCCGACGACGACCTCGACCCGCTGGAATTCCTTGAGGTCGGTGTAACCGGTGGTGGCCATCGAGCGGCGCAGCGCACCGATCAGGTTCATGGTGCCGTCGGCCACCCGGGAAGGACCGAAGAGGATCTCCTCGAGGGTGCCCACGGAGTCGAACTCGACCCGCTCGCCGCGCGGCAGCTCGGAGTGGTGCGCCTCGGTGCCCCAGTGGAAGCCGCGGCCCGGGGCGTCGGAGGCCCGCGCGAACGGCGAGCCCACCATCACGGCGTCGGCGCCGCAGGCGATCGCCTTCGAGATGTCGCCGGAGCGGCCGATGGACCCGTCGGCGATCACGTGTGCGTAGCGGCCCCCCGACTCGTCGAGGTAGTCACGACGGGCCGCCGCCACGTCGGCCACCGCGGAGGCCATCGGGACCGCCACCCCGAGCACGGTGCGGGTGGTGTGCGCGGCGCCGCCACCGAAGCCGACGAGCACCCCGGCCGCGCCGGTGCGCATCAGGTGCAGGGCCGCCTGGTACGTCGCGCAGCCACCCACGATCACCGGGACGTCGAGCTCGTAGATGAACTCCTTGAGGTTCAGCGGCTCGGCCTGGCTCGACACGTGCTCGGCCGAGACCGTGGTGCCGCGGATGACGAACATGTCCACTCCAGCGTCGACCACGGCCTTCGCGAACTCCTTGGTGCGCTGGGGGGACAGCGAGCCGGCCACCGTCACCCCGGCCTCGCGCACCTCGCGCAGCCGCTCGGTGATCAGCTCGGGGCGGATCGGCTCGGCGTAGATCTCCTGCATCCGCCGGGTCGCCCGGACGCCCTGGAGTCCGGCCACCTCGGCCAGCAGGTCGGTGGGGTCGTCGTAGCGGGTCCACAGCCCCTCGAGGTTGAGCACCCCGAGCCCGCCGTACCGGCCCAGCGCGATCGCGGTGGCCGGGGACATCACGGAGTCCATCGGGGCGGCGAGCACCGGCAGGTCGAAGCGGTAGGCGTCGATCTGCCAGGCGACGCTCACCTCCTCGGGGTCACGGGTGCGCCGCGAGGGCACGATCGCGATGTCGTCGAAGGAGTAGGCCCGGCGGGCCCGCTTGGCGCGGCCGATCTCGATCTCGGTCATCTGCTCAACGTCCCGTGTAGTTGGGTGCCTCGACGGTCATCTGGACGTCGTGGGGGTGGCTCTCCTGGAGCGAGGCCGAGGTGATGCGCACGAACCTGCCCTTCTCCTGGAGCTCGGGGATGGTGCGGGCGCCGGTGTAGAACATCGACTGGCTGAGGCCGCCGATCAGCTGGTGGGCGACGGCGGCGAGCGGGCCGCGGTAGGCCACCTGCCCCTCGATGCCCTCGGGCACGATCTGGTCGTCGCTGGTGACCTCGGCCTGGAAGTAGCGGTCCTTGGAGTAGGACTTCTTGCCCCGGCTCGACATCGCGCCCAGCGAGCCCATGCCGCGGTAGGCCTTGAACTGCTTGCCGCTGACGAGGACCAGCTCGCCGGGCGACTCCTCGCAACCCGCGAGCAGCGAGCCGACCATCACCGTGTCGGCACCGGCCACCAGCGCCTTCGCGATCTCGCCGGAGTGCTTCATGCCGCCGTCGGCGATCACCGGGACCCCGGCCGGCTTGCAGGCGAGCGAGGCCTCGTAGACCGCGGTCACCTGGGGTACGCCGACGCCGGTCACCACGCGGGTGGTGCAGATCGACCCCGGTCCGACGCCGACCTTCACCGCGTCGGCACCGGCGTCGACGAACGCCTGCGCGCCCTCGCGGGTCGCGACGTTGCCGCCGATCACCTGCACGTGCCGGGTGGCCGGATCGGTCTTGAGCCGCTGCACCATGTCGAGCAGCATCCGGACGTTGCCGTGGGCCGTGTCGGCGACCAGCACGTCGACCCCCGCCTCGACCAGCGTGGTGGCCCGCTGCCAGGCGTCGCCGAAGTAGCCGATCGCGGCGCCGACCATCAGCCGGCCGTGCGCGTCGTTGGAGGCGTGCGGGAACTGCTCGGACTTCACGAAGTCCTTGACCGTGATCAGCCCGGCCAGCCGGCCCTGCTCGTCGACCAGCGGGAGCCGCTCGCGCTTGTGCCTGCGCAGCAGCAGCGTGGCCTCCTCGCGGGAGATCCCGACCGGGCCGGTGATCAGGGGCATCGGCGTCATCACCTCGTCGACCTTGGTGGTCGCCCACTCCGCCACGGGGGTGAAGCGCAGGTCGCGGTTGGTGATGATGCCGAGCAGGCAGCTGGTGGCGTCGACGACCGGGAGCCCGGAGACGCGGTACTCGCCACAGATCTGGTCCAGCTGCTCCAAGGTGGCGTCCGGCCCGATCGTGACGGGGTTGGAGATGATGCCGGTCTGGGTGCGCTTGACCAGGTCGACCTGGTAGGCCTGGTCCTCGATCGACAGGTTGCGGTGCAGCACGCCCAGCCCGCCCTGGCGGGCCATCGCGATCGCCATCCGGGACTCGGTGACGGTGTCCATGGCGGCGCTCACCAGCGGCACCTTGAGCGAGATCTCCCGGGTCAGTCGCGAGGTGGTGTCGATGTCGGACGGCGCCAGGTCGGAGTGACCCGGAAGCAGCAGGACGTCGTCATAGGTCAGGCCGAGGGCGGCGAACTTCTCAGGGAGCTCCACTCCCACATCCTAGACGTCGACGAACACGGCGAGCCGGGCCGGTTGTCCTGTCTCGAAACCAAACCGGCCGTGCCGGCGTCAGAGGGACGAGGGGCGGCGCGGTTGTCCTCGGCGCGCCTCTCGGGCGGGCCCGGCCGGTGCCCGCCCGGAGCAGGAGCAGACGTGCGCACGATCGTCCGCACCGCCACCGCGACACTGGTGGCCGCAACGACCCTCGCCGCGGCGTGGGGCGCACAGGCACCGGCATCCGCCGAGACCCGCGTCCTCCACGACAAGGTCGGTGACAGCCGCACAGGGTCCGGTGACATCCGGGCCGTCCGGATCGGCCACTGGCCGCGCAAGCTCGCGGTCCGGGTGCTGCCGGTACGCCGATCTGGCCTGGCGCACTTCTACGACATCTGGATCGACACCGATCCGCACAACCCGGGACCGGAACGCGTGATCCCCGCCGGCCTGGAGGTGAGTCCCGCCACGCGCGTGCTCCGCACCGACCGGTTCGGCCAGTTCGGCCGGCCTGTGTGTCGGCTCCCGCACGGTTCCGGCTACGACACGTCCGCCCAGGAGTTCTGGGTCGTCGTGCCCCGCGCCTGTCTGGGCCGCCCGGCACGGGTTCGGGTCTCGGTGCACAGCTCCGAGGAGTTCGGTCCCTCCGACTGGGCGCCACGCTTCCCTCGGTTCAGCCCCTGGGTCGCGCGCGGCTGAGCGGCTCCGCACCACCGGCGTGCTCGCCGGGCGTTGTGGCTCAGGGCCGTTGTGACTCAGGCAGGCAGCGGCTTCAGGTCGCGCACCGGGATCCGCACGGTCAGCACGTCGGCCGCCATCCGGATCCGGCCACGGAGTCCCGCGGCCAGCACCATCGGCAGCACGGCCTGGTTGTCGGCCCGGGTGGAGAGCACGATCTCCTGCAGGCCGAGCCCGGCGCCCAGCCGGGCCACGTCGTTGAGCAGCCGGGTGCCGATCCCGCGCCGCTGCCAGACCGGGTCCACCCGGAGGCTCACCACGCGAGCCCCGGACTCGGCGTCGTCGGTGGCCGGCCGGATCATCGCCAGCCCCACGACGGTGCCGTCCACGAAGGCGGAGACGCCGTCGTCGCCGACCACGTAGTCGGGGTGCGTGCCGGCGCCGACGCGGCGCCCCGGCGTCGGCATCAGGTGGTCGGCGGCCGCCGACGACCGGGCCAGCACGTCGGTCACCATGTCGGCCATCGCCGCACCCCGGGCGTGCTCGGTGGGCGTGAACGGCGCGGTACGACGCACCTGCACCGCGATCTCGCCCACCGTCATCTCCATCACGTCCTGCACCGGCGCGAGCACGCCCTCCACCGGGTCGGCCTCGGCGTCGAACAGGGTGGCCACGATCTCGGGGAAGCGCTCGGGGTGGGCCAGGATGGTGCGGGCGGCCTGCACGTAGCGGGTGGGCTGGTCGACCAGGGCGTGCTCGGTGCACTGGGCGCCGCTGACCGACTGGCCACCGGAGGCCTCGATCAGCTCCGCGATCTCGGCCAGACCCCAGTCGGAGGGTGCACGCAGCACCAGCTCGTCGGTGACGCCCTCGACACCGGGGAAGATCTGCAGGCCCAGGATGTTCACGCCGGCCTCGCCACAGGTGCGGGCCAGGACAGCGAGGGCGCCCGGGCGGTCGGGCAGCGTCGTACGAACTCTCCACAGCATCGGTGGTCCTCCTCCGTCGTGCACCCACCGCTGGGCGCGCGGCCGGGTCGCTCCCGCACTCTCGCCCGGCTCGGTTGCGGATCGGTGCCGACCGTGTTTCAGCGGTGCTACATGTCGGCTCCGTCGGGTCCGGGTCACGGGCTAGGCTCCGTGCAATGCGGGCACGGGGGGTCATCTGGGGCGCGGCGCTGGCCGCCGCGCTGCTGCGCTTCCCCGGGCTGTTCTGGCCGGCCCGGCCCGACGAGGCCGGCTTCACGCTGGTCGCCCGCGCCTGGCACCCGCAGGCCGACAGCACGTTCGGCACCTACTGGGTGGACCGCCCGCCGATCCTGATCGGCCTGTTCAAGCTCACCGACTGGATCGGTGGTCCGTTCCTGATCCGGGCGGTGGCGGCGGCCGGGTGCGTCGTGCTGGTGCTGGCGGCGGCGGCCACGGCGAGAGCCGTCGTGCTGGAGGTCCGCGGCGACGGGGCCCTGCGCGACGGCAGCGCCACCCGCGCCGCCGTGTGGACCGCGGTCCTCACCGCCGCCCTGGTCGGCAACATGGGCTTCGACTCCGCCTCCGCCAAGGGCGAGATCCTCGGCATCCCGTTGGTGATGGTCGCGTTCCTGCTCGCGCTGCGCTCCCTCCAGCGGCGCTCCCTGCTCGCCGCGTTCGGCTCGGGGCTGCTGTCCATGCTCGCGGTCGGCCTGAAGCAGAACATGGTGGCCGGCCTCGCCTTCGGTGGGGTGCTGCTGCTCGGCTCGCTGGTGGCACGCCGGCTGCCGCCGCGCGACTTCTTCCGACTCAGCGCAGCGGCCCTGCTCGGCGCAGCCGTGCCGGTGGCCGGCACCGTCGCCTGGGCACGCTGGGCCGGGGTCGACCTCTCGACCGTCTGGTACGCCGTCTACGGCTTCCGTACCGACGCCGCCCGGGTGATCAGCGGCTACGAGTCGGCGTCCAACACCGAGCGCGCCCACGACCTGTTCTGGCTGCTCGTCAGCTCGGGCATCGTGCTCCTGGTGGCGTGGCTGCTGCTCAACCTGCGCAGCCTGGTGCGGGAGGCTCCGGTGCTGACCGCGGCGGTGCTGGCCACCGTCGCCCTCGACACTGCCGGCCTGGTGCTCGGCGGCAGCTACTGGGGCGCCTACGCCTACGTGCCGATCCCCGGGGTGGTGCTGTGCCTGGCCCTGGTGCTGTCGCTCGACCCCGGCGCCGTGCGCGGACGCTCGTGGGCACGCGTGCGCGGCCTGGTCTCCCGGGTGCTGGTCGGCTACGCGGTGCTCGCCACCGCACTGTCGGCGGCGCACTTCGTCAGCGTGCTGCCCGACGCCCGTCCCGACGAGGCGTGGACCGGCCAGGCGATCGCTGCCGCCGCCGAGCCCGGCGACACCCTGGTGGTCTACGGCGGCCGGGCCGACATCCAGTTCACCTCCGGGCTGCCGTCGCCGTACCCCTATCTGTGGAGCCTGCCGATGCGCACGCTCGACCCCGACCTGGCCGAGCTGCGCGCGCTGCTCGACGGCCCCGACGCGCCGACCTGGTTCGTGGCCTGGGTCCCGATGAGCTCGTGGGGCGGCACGGCCGAGCGGGTGCTCACCCCTGCCCTGGAGGCGCACTACCGCCTCGAGACGGAGGCGTGCGGCAACCACCTGGTCTACGTGCGCACCGACGCGCCGCGTCCGGCGTTGCAGATCGACTGCGACCGCTCCGTGCTCGCCCGCTGACCTGTCGCAGATGTACATCCCCTCGGCGCTGACCCGTCGTGGATGTACATGGAAAACGCGCTGACCCGCCGCATCTGCGACGGGTCAGCGCGTGTGCTGTGTACTTCTGCGACAGGTCAGTGCCCGTGGCCGTGGCCGTGGCCACCGGCCGCAGCCGGCTCCTCATCCTCGGGCTTGTCGACGATCAGCGTCTCGGTCGTGAGCAGCATGCCCGCGATCGAGCTGGCGTTGACGAGTGCCGAGCGGGTGACCTTGACCGGGTCGAGGACACCCTGGGCGACCAGGTCGCCGTAGGTCTCGGTGGCGGCGTTGTAGCCGTTGCCGACGCCGAGCTCGCGGACCTTGGTGGTGACGACGTAGCCGTTGACCCCGCCGTTCTCCGCGATCCAGCGCAGCGGCTCGTCTGCCGCCTTGCGTACGACGCGCACGCCGACCGCCTCGTCGCCGGTGAGGCCGAGGTTGTCGTCGAGCACCGAGACCGCGTGGATCAGCGCGGAGCCACCACCGGGGACGATGCCCTCCTCGATGGCCGCACGCGTCGCGGACACGGCGTCCTCGATGCGGTGCTTCTTCTCCTTCAGCTCCACCTCGGTGGCGGCGCCGACCTTGATCACGCACACGCCGCCGGCGAGCTTGGCGAGCCGCTCCTGGAGCTTCTCGCGGTCCCAGTCGGAGTCGGTGTTCTCGATCTCGGCCTTGATCTGGTTGACCCGGCCCTCGACCTCGGCCTTGTCGCCGGCACCGTCGACGATGGTGGTGTCGTCCTTGGTGATCACGACGCGCCGGGCCTGGCCGAGCACCTCGAGACCGACCTGGTCGAGCTTGAGGCCCACCTCGGGCGAGACGACCTGACCACCGGTGAGGGTGGCGATGTCCTGCATCATCGACTTGCGACGGTCACCGAAGGCCGGGCTCTTCACCGCGACGGCATTGAAGGTGCCGCGGATCTTGTTGACGACCAGGGTCGAGAGCGCCTCGCCCTCGACGTCCTCGGCGAGGATGAACAGCGGCTTGCCCGCGGCGATGACCTTCTCCAGCAGGGGGAGGAGGTCCGCGACCGCGGAGATCTTGCCCTGGTGCAGCAGGATGTAGGGGTCGTCGAGGACGGCCTCCATCCGCTCGGGGTCGGTGACGAAGTACTGCGAGATGTAGCCCTTGTCGAACTGCATCCCCTCGGTGAACTCCAGCTCGGTGCCCATGGTGTTGGACTCCTCGACGGTGATCACGCCGTCCTTGCCGACCTTGTCGAAGGCCTCGGCGAGC